>CALRPR020000080.1:0-17590 GCA_943370125.1 Allobosea thiooxidans
GGCCGCGCGGCGTTGTTCCTTTCGGACCAGCTGCGCGACATCATGAAGACGGACGCGATCTTATTGGGCAGGATCGGGTCCGGCAGCTTGGTGATAATATCCACCACCAGCGGTTCCACCTGCACCGCGCGTTCCACCGTATCCACGAAAATCCCGTAATTGGAGGTCGGCGCCAGCGCGCGCGTCACGCTGAACACCACATCATCGGCGGTGAAGGCCTCGCCCTCATGGAATTTCACGCCATCGCGTAGCCAGAAGCGCCAGCGATTGGGCTCCTGCTGTTCCCAGCGGAGCGCCAGGCCCGGCGCCAGGCCCAATTCCTGGGTGCGGCTGATCAGCATGTCATAGACCTGTTGCAGCACCATGGTAACGGTGCCGACATTCTGGCTATGCGGGTCCAGCGTATTGGGGTCGCCCGAGGCAGCCCAGCGCACCGTTCGCGCATCCGCACTTGTCCCGCCAAGCGCCAGCCCGCAGGCAAGCGCGGTCGCCCATAACAGCTTACGCATCCCAATCTCCCTTTTTTTGGTTAAAGCCTAAGTGTCGCCTATAGGGGCGCAGGCCCCCGCCGGGAAGGGGTTTTGTGGGGGAGATTTCCCCAGCCGCGAAACTGCTTTAGCTTCGTCCCCGCCCGTCCAAGAGAACCCAGCCCATGCCGCGCTTCGCCGCCAATCTTTCCATGATGTTCAATGAAGTCCCCTTCCTGGACCGCTTCGCCTTGGCAGCCAAGGCCGGCTTCAAGGGGGTGGAGTTCCTATTCCCCTATGAACATCCCGCCGCCGAGATCGCCGCGAGGCTCAAGGATAATGGCTTGCAGCAGGTGCTGTTCAATGCGCCGGCAGGGGATTTCGCCAAGGGGGAACGCGGCATGGCCGCCATCCCGGGCAAGCAAGCCGCCTTTCGGGAAAGCATCAAGCTCGCCCTGGAATACGCGACAGCCCTTGCCTGCCCGCGCCTGCACATTATGGCGGGCCTCAAGCCCGAAGGGGTCGCGCATGACACACTCACCGCGGTCTATGGCGCCAACCTGACCTATGCGGCGGAAGAATGCGCCAAGGTGGGCGTGAAGCCCATCATTGAACCCATCAATCACCGTGATATTCCAGGCTTCTTCCTGAACACCACGGATCAGGCGGCGGCCATTATCGCCGCCGTGGGGCCGGAAAAGCTCGGCATGCAATTCGACCTGTATCATTGCCAGATCACGGAAGGTGATGTGGTCAAGCGGGTTGAGAAGCACCTGCCGCTGATTGCCCATATGCAGGTGGCTGATACCCCTGGCCGGCATGAACCCGGCACGGGCGAGGTGAATTGGCACTTCGTATTCAAGACCATTGACGCGCTTGGTTTCCGTGGCTGGATTGGCTGCGAATACCGCCCCGCCGGCGAAACCCTCGCCGGGCTTTCCTGGTTCGCCCCCTATAAGGACTGACACGCTATGAAAATCGCCTTTATCGGCCTTGGCATTATGGGCCGCCCCATGGCCGGCCATCTGAAGAACGCCGGCCACAGCATCACGGTGCTGGAACGCAAAAGCCTGACGGCTGAAGACCGCGCTGCCTTCGCCGTGGCGCCGGATGGCAAGTCCGCCGCCGCTGGGGCGGATGCCGTGATCATCATGGTGCCCGATACGCCTGATGTGGAAGCCGTGCTGTTCGGCGCGGGTGGTGTCGCCGAGGGGCTCAAGCCCGGCACGCTGGTGATTGACATGTCGTCCATCAGCCCAACCGCCACCAAGGATTTCGCGGCGAAAATCGCGACCAAGGGCGGCGATTACCTGGATGCCCCTGTCTCGGGCGGGGAGGTCGGCGCCAAGCAGGCCAGCCTGACCATCATGGTCGGTGGCTCGGAAGCCGCCTTTGAACGCGCCAAGCCGCTGTTTGAAGCCATGGGCAAGAATATCACTTTGGTGGGCGACACGGGCGCGGGCCAGACCTGCAAGGTGGCGAACCAGATCATTGTGGCACTCACCATTGAAGCGGTAGCGGAAGCACTCACCTTCGCCTCCAAGGCCGGCGCTGATCCCGCCAAGGTGCGCCAAGCCATCACGGGCGGCCTCGCCACTTCCCGCATTCTGGAACTGCATGGTGAGCGCATGATCAAGCGCATCTTCGCACCCGGCTTCCGCATCCGCCTGCACCAGAAGGATTTGAACCTGGCCCTGCAAGCGGGGCGTGAATTGGGGGTGGCTTTGCCCAATACCGCCTCCACCCAGCAGCTTTTTGCCGCCGTGGCCGCGGCGGGAGGTGCCGATCTGGACCATTCTGGCCTGGTCAAGGCGCTGGAGACCCTGGCCGCGCATCCAGTGGCGCCCGACGCCTAAGGCGGCTCTGACTGCATGGAAAGCCCCTCCACACCTGGGGGGCTTTCCTCTTTTTAGTGTTTCATCCCAAAAGCCGTCTCTGATTTATTTTTTGAGAATTGCTCTTTTATGATACTATCCTCTGCGCGCGCTTAGGCTAAATCGCCGAAGCGGTGATCTAGACGATCAACACTCGTTTTTTGGGCGTCAGCCTGGTTCAACCATTCGGGGCGGAATCTTAATGCGGTTCGAAGATATTGGTGAGCAGCTTCGCGCCTATCGCCTGGACTCTGGCTTGAAGGCGGATGAAATCGCCGCCCGGCTCGGCATTTCGCGCGCTGCGCTCTACCGCTACGAAAAGGGCGAGGTCATTAAGCTTGATACCGTCCGGCGGCTGGCGGAAATGCTGCAGGTCTCGCCGCTCGCCCTTCTCGGTATCGGGGTGGATTACTTCTCCCGCAGCACCGCCTGCCTTGAACGCCTGCGTCAGATTGAGGAAGAGGCCGATAGCTATTTGCAGCTTGGCGGTGCGCTGTGTTTTGCCGTGACGTCCGAGGGCTTTGACTGGCGCCTGCGCGGGCTTTGGATGGAAGCCTCAAGCCTGGCACAAGACCCGGCCGCGGCGCGGAGTGCGACGGAACAGGCCTTGATTTCCATGACCCAGCGCCGACTGGTGCTGGATCAGCGCCGCATGAACATCACCGCCATGCTCTCAGAAAAGGCTGTAAAGCGCATGCTGGCTGAAGGCATCGGCGCCGGTCTGCCGCTTTCCGAACGCAGCCGCGCCGAAGCCCGCGCCGCCGCGGTGACCGAAGTTGAGAACCTCACCAGCCAGATTGAACAAGGCCCGCTTGGCGTGCAGATCGGGCTATTGCAGGAACCCGAACCCCACCATCAGACGCTGATCTATCGCGGCAGGGACCGCGCGCATGTCATTGGCAATCCCTTCCCATCCGATGCGCATCCCGCCTGGAGTCAGGGCGTGGTCAGCATCACCTCGGCCGATGATGCGGTGGCCATCCATCAGCGTGTCGCAGAAGCCTGCTGGCGGCAGGCGCATAAGGGCTTGGCAGCGGCGCAGAGGCTGCGCCTGCTCATCGCGGAAGCGGCAGCCGCCTAACTGGAGCGATTTCCGTTCGCGTTGCTTCAGGAAAACCGCTCTAAGCTTTTGTTTGATAAAATTTTCGGAGCAGCCAAGGGATTCCACTTGGCTTGAAAATGCTTGGTTAATTGATCGCATTTTCCGAGCCGCCAAGTGATTCCACTTGGCTTGATAATGCTCATAGGGCTTGCCCTTCCGCGCCACAACGTCTCCAGTATGCATCCGCCGGAAGCTGTGCCGGCTGAGCATGAGGAACCGCCATGGCCCGCGAGAATTGGGACAAAGAAATGCTGCGCTTCACCGAAATGATGGAGGCGCGCGCGGCAGCGCAGCCCCCGGTGAAGCTGGAATTGCCGCTGGATAATTCGCGGGAATTGAATGATGGGCTCAGCCTGCCGCTCGCCAAGGGGGGCGCGGTCATGGCGGAAAGTGAGGATCGCTGGTTGGCCTTGCGCGGGCGGCGGATTCTCTGCCGATTTCATCGCCCGACAGCAGGCACGGGCCATCCGGTGCTGGTTTATCTCCATGGCGGCGGCTGGGTTTGGGGCAGCGTGGATACGCATGACCGGCTGATGCGCGAATATGCGGCCACATCGGGCTGCGCCGTGATTGGCGTGGATTATGCGCTGAGCCCTGAGGCGATTTTCCCGCAAGCGCTCGAAGAATGTGCGGCTGTCACGCGTTGGGTTGCCAATCGTGGCGCGGAATGGGGGCTGGATACCAGCCGGATCATCCTTGGTGGCGATTCAGCGGGCGGGAACCTCGCCGCCGGTACGGCGCTTTTGCTGCGCGAGACTGATCCCGCACTGAAACTACGCGGCCTGCTGATCAATTACGGTGTCATGGATAGCGCCATGAACACGCCAAGCTATGATGCTTTCGCGACCGGACATTTCCTGACGCGGGAGAAGATGGATTTCTACTGGCGCTGCTATGCGCCCAAGGAAGCGGATCGCGTCACTGCCTTCGCTTCCCCAATGCGCGCTGATTTGCACGGCCTGCCACCTGTGCTGGTCCATATCGCGGAGCTTGACGTTTTGTCCGATGAAAACAGGCTATTCGCCAATAAGCTGCGCACCGCTGGCGTGGCAGTGACGGAAGAAACCTTCCCCGGCACCATCCATGGCTTCCTCCGCGCGCTTGGCCATGTGGCGGCGGCGGATCGTGCGGCGCGGCAGGGTGGTGAATGGCTCAAGGCGCGCTTTGCCTGAAATGAAAAAGGGAGAAACACCATGATTGATGAAGCAACCAAGCAGCGCATCCAAAGCCAAATGGGTGATCCCAAGCTCGCTTCCCATTACCTGAAGCCGGATCAAATGACCTGGCAGGCAACGGAATTTCCAGGGATTGAAATGAAGCTGCTCTGCCGGGATGAGGCGCGCGGCATGTCCACCATCCTGTTCCGCATGGCCCCCGGCGCAGAAGTGCCGCTGCATGAACATACGGATATTGAACAGACCTATGTCATGGAAGGCTATCTGGAAGATGAGGAAGGCCGCTGCGGCCCGGGCGAATTCGTCTGGCGCCCTGCGGGCAATACGCATGTGGCGCGGGCACCGGAAGGGGCGCTGTTTCTTTCGATCTTTCTGAAGCCCAATCGCTTTGTGGAAAAGCAGCCGGGGTTTGCGCGGTAAAAGGGGTTGAGGGGGGCCTAGCCCCCCGCCAGCGCCCGCTTCGCGACTTCCGTCAAAAACTTCGATGCTGTCGGCAAAATCGCGTCATTGAAATCATAGCGCGCATTATGCAGATCGCGCCCTTCCTCGGCGGGGCCATTGCCGATCCAAACGAAAGCGCCTGGCACTTCCTTGAGGAACCAGGCGAAATCCTCACCCGTCATGGCCGGGCGCATATCGCGCCGCGTTTCGGTAACGCTTGCCGCAGCCGCCGCCGCCAAATCGCGTTCCGCCGGAGAATTGGCAGTCACCCCAAGGCCCGGGCTGATGATCAGCGTGCCCTTCACGCCGCAGGTTGCCGCCACGCCATCCGTGATGCGCTGCAAGCCTTCCTTGATGGCATCGCCAGCTTCTTCATGAAGCCAGCGTATCGTGCCCCTTATGGCAACGCGGCGCGGCACCTGATTCTGCGCTTCGCCACCTTCAATCACGGTCAGGCTGACCACGCCGCCCATAAGCGGGTCCACATTGCGCGCCACAATGGATTGCGCCGCCACAATCGCATGGCCCGCCGCAAGCAGCGGGTCGCGTGTCAGATGCGGCAGGGCGGCATGGCCGGCATGGCCATCGAAAATCAATTCAATGCGCGCACCGGCGGCCATCACCGCGCGGTCATGAATGGCAATGGTGCCGGCGGCCAAGCCCGGCCAATTATGCCAGCCGAAAATCCGGTCCATCGGGAAGCGCGTGAAAAGCCCATCGGCAATCATGGCTAGCGCGCCGCCACCGCCTTCTTCCGCCGGCTGGAAAACCAGATGCACCGCGCCAGTCCAGCTTTTGTCTTCCAGCAGCATGCGCGCCGCGCCCAGTAGCGCTGTGGTATGCCCATCATGCCCGCAGGCATGCATCACGCCCGGCACGGTGGACCGCCAAGGCAGGTCATCCGCCTGTTCTTCGATGGGCAGCGCATCCATATCGCCGCGCAGCCCGACGGAGCGATTGCCCCCGCCGCGCCGGATGGTTGCCACCACGCCATGGCCGCCGATGTTTTCCGCGATGTCGGTAATGCCCATCTCGCGCAGCTTCTGCACAACAAAGGCCGCGGTCGGGCCTTCTTCCAGCGTCAGGCCAGGATGGGCATGCAGGTGTCGCCGCCAGGAAGTTAGGGTAGCTTGAAATTCATCGGTCATGATTCGTCCTTCCTACCCTTCCCCGAAAGGGGCCACCACCAACCAGAGGTGGTTGCCTTGGCTGTTGCTATTCGCGTGCCTTTTGCTGGCAAATCCCTTGCCGGCGCAAGAACCGCCCGGCATCGCCTATCGCGTGGAGGTCACGCCGAAGGATGATGGGCGGCTTTTGTCTAGCATCCAAGCGGTTTCGCAATTGATAAAACTTGAGGATACAGCCCAAACCGATGGTTATGGCCTGCTCGCCCGGGCACGCGCCGATCTGCCACGGATCACGGAAGCGCTGCGGGCCGAGGCTTTTTGGGGCGGCGCAGCGCGGATCGAGATTGCCGGGCAGGATGTGACCCGGCCCGACGCCAGCCCTCCCGTCGCCGATCCCGCAAACCCATTGCCGGTCGCCGTAATCCTTACCCCCGGCCCGCGGTATCGAATCGGGCAAATCCTGATCAGGTCTGAACCCGCACAGGAAGATGCGCTGGTGGAACAGGCCGCGTCTGACCTGCGCCTGGCCGAAGGGGACCCCGCCCGCCCGGCGGACATCCTGGCCGCTGAGGAAGCGCTGCTGCTGGCACTCCGCCGCGCGGGCTATCCCTTGGCGAGTGTCGTCGCCCGGGATGCTGTGGTGGATCACGATACCAAGACAGTGGACATCACTTGGCGCATCGCGCCCGGACCGCTGGCGGATTTCGCGCGACCAAGCGTTGCCGGGACCACCCGCACCAATACAGCGCTTTTGGAACGGCTTGCGGCGCGGCGGCTGGAAGGCCAGCCCTATTCGCCAGAAAGGCTGGAACGCGCCCGCCGCGCCATGATGGGGCTTGGCGTTTTCAGCTTTGTCAGGGCCCAGGAAGCGCCCGCCCTGGATCAGGCCGGGCGGCTGCCCGTGCATTTCCAGGTGCAGGAACGCCCCCGCCACGCGGTGGGCGGACGCCTTGGCTTCGAGACCAATTACGGCCTGACCGCAAGCGGCTATTGGGAAGACCGCAATATCTTCGGCGGCGCTGAGCGGCTTCGCCTGGAAACTGAGGTTGCACGCATTGGCGAAACGGGGGTGGATAACGCCACCTATCGCGCCTTTGCCACGCTGCGTACGCCGGAATTTCTGGGGCGCGACCTGCAAAGTGTCTCGCAAATCGGCGCGGTGCGCGAAAGGCTCCGTGCCTATGATCGTGATGCTGCCTTGGCGTCCTTCACGCTGGAACATCGCCTATCGGACACAATGGCGATTTCTGGTGGCCCTAACTACGAAGAAGGTCGCATCGGGCGCGATGGCGACATGAACGACTTCAGGCTATTCGGCGTAATGGGTACGTTTCGCTACGACAATACCACCAACCCGCTTGATCCCCGCCAAGGGCAGCGCTTCAGCATCAGCGCCACTCCTTATTACTCGGCATTGAATTCAAATAGCTTCACGCGCATCCTGGCGATAGGCACCAGCTATTTCGATATCATCGGTAATGGCGGCAGTGTTCTGGCGGTGCGCGCCGCCCTTGGCAGTGCGCCGGGGGCGGATCGCGATGAGATCACTTTGGACAAGCGCTTTTACGCCGGCGGTGGTGGTTCTGTGCGCGGTTATACCTTTCAATCCATCGGGCCGCGCGATGCGGGCAATCGCCCCTTGGGCGGCGCCAGCCTGGTGGAAACAAGCGTTGAATGGCGCCAAAGGCTGACGCGAAGCTGGGGTGTGGCGGCCTTCCTGGATGCAGGCAGTGTTGGGGAAGAAGCCAAACCGGATTTCAGCGGGCTCCGTGCCGGCACCGGGCTTGGGGTGCGCTATCTGACCGCGATCGGGCCCATTCGTCTTGATGTTGGCGTGCCTTTGGATCGGCAAAAGGATGATCCATCTTTTGCGATCTATATCGGCTTTGGGCAGGCTTTTTGAGATGAGGCATCTGCGCCGGCTGCTGATCCTGCTGTTAGCGCTACCACTCTGCCTTGGCGTGCTGTTGGGCGGCGTGCTGGCCTGGGTGCAATGGGGCAGCGGAGCGGCAACGCTTGCCAACTTGGCGGGACGCTTGGTGCCGGGGCTCGTGATTGAAGGGCTCGCGTTGGCACTCCCGCGCGAGGTCAGCGCCGCGCGCATCACGCTCGCGGATGAGGGCGGTGCGTGGCTGGATGTCAGCGCGCCCCGCATCACCTTTGATCTGAAGGCGCTGCTGCGGCGTGAAGCGCATGTGCATGAGGTGACGGCGCGGCGCATTACGCTGACGCACCTACCAGCGGATAAGGAGGAAGCGCAGGACGGCAAGCTGCTGCCATCCCTGCCGCGCCTGCCTGTCGCGGTTCGGCTTGATCGCTTGGCCATTGATGAGATTGATGTTGCAGAAAGCGTTTTGGGCCAGGCCTTCCGGCTTTCCGCGCAAGGCAAGGCAGCGCTGGTGGATGCGCGCTTATCGGGGGAAGTGTCGCTAACACGGCTGGATGCGCTGGGCACAGCGCAGCTTGAACTTGATCTCGCCCCCGCTGCGGATCGGCTGTTTGCAAAGCTAGATGTTGCTGAACCACCGGGGGGCGTGTTGGCCAGCGCGCTTGGCGCACCCGCTGAAACGGCGCGGGTGATGCTCCGCCTGGAAGGCCCGGCCAGCGGTGCGGCACTCACGGCCGAAGCGCAGCTTGGCAGCGTGGCCGAGGCAGCGCTTGCCGGCACCATCAGCGCCGATGCGCATGGCGCGGGTTTCGCCCGGCTTGCCGGCCATGTCGCGGCGGCGCCTTTGCTGCCAGCGCCGCTCACTACTGCGCTCAGCCGGGTTGATCTTAGCCTTGATGCAACGCGCAACCGTGCCGGCGTGATCAGCTTCCGTGACGTCAAAGCACGCGCGCAGCTTGGCGAGGTTACGCTTTCCGGCAGCCTTGATCCCAAGCGCGAGGAAGCTGCCTTGCAAGGCACTATCGCGCTCGGTGCCAGCCAAATGCTCGCGGCCTATCTGCCGGAAGAAGTGGCGTGGGAAAGTGCCTCCGCGCGCTTTCAGGTGGATGGCAAGCTGGCGGCGCCTCGGGTCACGCTGGATGCGGCGCTTACGGGGTTTTCCAGCACCATCCCAGCCCTTGGCGCAAGCCCGCGGCTTCAAGCCCGCGCCACAGCACCGACGCGGATTGAAAGCCTGACGCTAACTGGCGATGGCGCGGAGCTCACCGCTGCGGGCGATGTCGGCGAAACGCTTGATCTTCGCTTCGGTTTGCGGCTTGCGGATATGGCAAGGCTGGTGCCGGAACTTGCCGGCGCGCTCACTGCGGAAGGTCATGTGCGCGGTGCGCGGGATGATCCTTCAATCACCCTGCAGGCGCGGGGCGAAAGCATCACGCGCGGCACGGAAGTACTGACCGCGCCCAGTCTGGATTTACGCCTGGAAACGCCCTTGTCGCGCCCGCGCGCCGAAGCGCAATTGCGCGCCACCTATGGCGGGCTTCCGGTGATGTTGGATTTGCTGGGCGTGCCAGAAGGCGCTGCGCTGCGCTTGCAAAAGCTCGAGGCATCTTTCGGCCCAGCACGGCTTTCCGGCAGCGGTTTGCTTGATGTGCAAAAACCGCTTTTCGTTGGCGCGTTGTCGCTCAACATTCCTGATCTGGAACCCTTTTCCACCCTGCTTGGGCAGGCATTGACCGGGGCTTTGTCGCTGGAAGCGGAAGGGCGGAGCGCGAATGGCGCGCAGCAGGTCAGCGCAAAGCTGAACGCGCCTGACATCACGCTGGGTGGGCGTGCGATGGCTTTGCAGATGGAACTTGCTGGTGGGCTGGATGATGTGCGCGCCAAGCTCGATGCACGTTATGGCGAAGCAAAGCTTGAAGGCGCGGCGACGCTGAGTGGCAGCGACGAAGCGCGCCTGCTGATCTTTGAAAGCTTGGTCCTTTCGCTTGGTGCGGAGCAGGTGAAGCTCGCTGCCCCTGCTCGGATTGAATTGGCATCGGATGGGCGCATCAGCCTTGCGGAGACAAACCTAACCAGCAATCGCGGTGGCAGGCTCAAGCTTGAGGGTTTCTGGAGCGAGGCGGAGATGGCGCTGAATGCCACGCTCAGCGCCCTGCCCATCGCACCCTTCGCGGCGCTGGCGGCGCCGGAAGCGAAATTGGCCGGCACGCTTTCGGGGCAGGCAACGCTGAAAGGCACGGCTGCGGAACCGCGCTTCGACATCCGGCTGGAAAGCCCTGCAATCACCAGCGCCGTGCCGGCGGCGCGCGGCGTGCCGCCTTTGCGTCTGGTCGCCTCCGCAACGGGCAATGGAGCGGGGGCGGAACTGCGTGCCTCGCTCAATGGCGGCAATACAGTGCGGCTGGCCGCAACAGCGCGCATCGCGGCGCTCAGCGCTGAAGCGCCGCTTTCCGGCAACATCACCGGGCGGTTTGATTTGGGTGCGCTTGCGCAGCCGCTACTTGCCGCCGGGGCGCAACGCGTGGCTGGCACTGCCAATCTCAATCTGCGGCTGGAAGGTAGCCTGGCGGCGCCGCGCCTGGGCGGGCAGGCCAATATCGCCAATGGCAGCTTTCGCGATTTGCAGCATGGCATCTCATTGAACGAGATTGCCGCCGCCATCACAGCGGAAGGTCAGCGACTGAACCTGACGCGCTTTGCCGCGCGCACTGCGGGCGGTGGTAGCCTTGCCGGTTCTGGCACGCTTGACCTTGGCGCACCGCGTCTGCCTTTTGATCTGCGCCTCAGGGCCGATGCCGCGCGCCCCATCAATTCAGACCTTGGCAGCGTAACACTTGATGGTGAGGTGCGCTTCGCGGGTGAGGCTTTGGGCGAAAGTCGGCTTTCCGGAAAATTGCTGGTGCGGCGCGCTGAATTGCGCATTCCAGACAAGCTGCCGCCCACCGTGCGTAGGCTGCCCGGGGTGCGTGAGGTAGGCCAGCGCCCACCGGGCGTTCCTGCTTTGGCATCACCGACACGAACACAAGCGGAAGCCACAAGCCTGCCGCCCATCGCGCTTGATCTGACTATTGATGCACCGCGCGCGATTTTTCTGCGCGGGCGCGGGCTGGATGCGGAATTGGGCGGTGAGGTCAAGCTTGGCGGCACGCTTGATGCGCCGCATTTGGAAGGTGGCTTCATGCTCCGCCGTGGTACGCTTTCGGTGCTGGATCGGCGGCTTACCTTGAACCGCGCGAATATCACCTTCGATGCGGGCGGGCTTATGCCCAATCTGGATGTCCTTGCCACCGCGCGGGCAGACGATGTGGATGTGAATGTCGCGGTGGAAGGCCCGGCGCGCGATCCGAAAATCAGTTTCACCTCCAACCCCGAATTGCCGGCTGATGAGGTTCTGGCGCGGCTGCTATTCGGCCGGCGCGGCGGTGATCTTTCACCCTTCCAGATGGTGCAATTGGCCCAAGCGCTTGCCGGCGCCACGGGCAGCCCCCTGCCCGGGCCGGGGGGACTGATGGAACGTATCCGCCGCACCCTCGCACTTGATCGGCTTTCCATCGGCCAGGAGAAGGAGGGCGAACAACGCGCAGGGCAGGAACCGGGGGCGACGCTCGAAACGGGGCGCTATGTGACGGATGGGGTGTTTCTTGGGCTGAAGCAAAGCGCCGATGGTGGGCCGCCCCGCGTTGGCGTGCAGATTGACCTGATGCCAAGGCTTCGGCTGGAAGCAGAAAGCGGCGGCAATAGCCTGGCGGGGGATCGTGTGGGGATTGCTTTTGAGTATGAGTATTGATGGCCGCGCCCCTGGCACTTGGCGCGCGGGGGTGCCAGATTACACCGTGATGACAGTTGCACGTGATGACAGGGTGACCGGGGCATGATCCGCTACGAATTGCGTTGCGATCAGGCGCATGAATTTGATGGCTGGTTCAAGGATAGCGCGGCTTTCGATAAGCTGGCGGCAATCGGCCTTGTGGAATGCCCGCAATGCGGCCCGGCGAAGGTCGCCAAGCGTCTGATGGCCCCTGCCATCCCGAAAAAGGGCCGCCCGGCGCGCAATACCATGACGGAGGCACCACCCGCGCCCGTGGCGGAAGCGCCCGCGCCACCCCCACCATCTCCCTCAGCCTTGCCCGCAGCGGCGCTGGCGGCCATGCCGGCGGAACTCCGCGCCATGCTGCAGCATATGCGCACCGAGGTGGAGAAAAATTGCGACTATGTCGGCGCCGATTTCGCCGAGGAAGCGCGCAAGATCCACCATGGCGAAACCGAAGCGCGCGGCATTTTCGGCGAAGCCACCGAAGATGAGGCCGAGGCGCTGCGCGAAGAAGGGATCGACATTGCGCGCATCCCCTGGGTGCCGCCTTCCGATGCCTGATCGCGTTCTGCGCTGCGCTGTTTTTGATCTGGACGGCACGCTGGTGGATAGCGCGCCGGATCTTCATGCCGCGCTGGATCGGCTGATGGCGGTGAAACGCTTGCCAGGTTTTGCGCGCGCCGAGGTTGTTGCCATGATCGGCGATGGCGTGCGCGTTTTGCTCGAACGCGCCTATGCCGCGCGCGGGATTGCACTGGATGAGGCTGACCTTCAGCATTTCATGACGGATTATGAGGCCAATGCCGCGGTGCTGACGCGCGCCTTTGATGGCATTCCCGAATTGCTCGGCGGTTTACGCGATGCCGGCTGGCGCTTGGCCGTCTGCACCAATAAGCCGGAAGGCGCGGCGCGGGTCTTGCTTTCAGGGCTTGGGTTAGATGGCCATTTCAGCGCCCTTGGTGGCGGCGACAGCTTCCCCATGCGCAAGCCCGATCCAGGGCATTTGCGCGAAACCCTGGCCGCCGCCGGCGCTGCGCCCGAAGATGCCGTGATGATAGGCGATCACCGCAATGATATGGAAGCCGCGCGCGGTGCCGGTGTGCGCGCGATTTTCGCGGGCTGGGGCTATGGCCCGCATAGCATGGCCGGTGGTGCGCCGATTGCCGCTGATGTGGCGGGGCTGCGCGCCTTGCTCGGCTAAAGCCGCTATCTCAGCTTCTGCAATTCCATGCGCATGGTGCCGAAGATGGTGCTTGCGAATTCAACGCGGATCGGGATGGGCGGCAGGCGCGGATCCACCTTGGCGAGCCATGCCATAGCCGGGCGCGGCTGTTTGGCGCGGGCAGGGTCATCGCCAATGCGCACCCCGGCGACCAGCCGACTTTCCAACCCGCATTGGAGCGATTCGATTTCCTGACCGGCATGGTTGACGCGCGCCGATCCGATGGTGCGGGACGTCCAATCCAGCCGCCGCCTGCCATCAAAAATCGGCCCAGCCACATCGCAGCGTCCGGTTTGAGTGACCGTTCGCGACATCAGCGCAAAGGCCGAGAGCATATCAACGGCGCCCCGTCGCGCGGGCAAGGGCACGGGTTCATTCGTGATACCCTCGGGCGGTTCCATTTCCAGCGGTTGAGGCATGCCATCGCGGTAGAGCAAAACCGTGCGCCTGGCATCGCCGCGCCAATTGCCCTCGGCCTGGAAACGCTGCGGCGCAACACCATCAGCGCGCCAAGTGCCTTCTACCTCTGATCGAATTTCATGCGGGGCAAAAAGCTTGCCGATGCCAACCGCGCGACTGACTGAGCGCATCGAATAGCCATCCGGTCGGGATTCAAATTGGGCGATGATTTCGACCACGGCGATACCGGTTTGGGTGACCTGGTAAATCGCCTCCACCGCCCGGGCAGGCGAAAGCCCGGCGGGTGCGATAGCCAGAAGCAAGGCAAAGCAGGGCCGCAACAGAAAACGCGTCATGCCCGAGTTTAACAATAAACACGCCAGAAGAGAAATACTTCATGATACGCCGGTCAGCGCCATGGCGGGCCTTGGCATGGTTGCGAAAATGGGCGGCAGGCGCGCGAAAAACTCAAGCTCGGCGCGGTTTTGGCGTTCAAGCCGCGCCAGCGCCGTGGCGTAGTCAGCCTGTGATCGCGCCGGCGCCACCCCAGCCAGCACCGGCCTTTCGTTGAAGCGCGGCAGCACCCCGCCAAGCGTGAGGCCGAAGGATTTGAGCAGCCTTTGGGCAAAGACATCCAAAGCCTCCATCCGGCCAAGCAGATAAGGGTAGCGCTGCAACGCTGCCGTGATGCCGTGCCGGTCCGTAGCATTGAATAGCGTGCGCAATTGCGCATCATGGCAATGCACCACGAATTCCGGCACCGCATCCAGCGCCTGATTAAGCGTAAGCAGGCTGAGCGCAGCATGTTCAGGATGACCCGGCGTGCCGCGAATATAGTCATAAAGGGAGGCAATGCGTTCCAGCGGTTGGCGCATGATAGCGGCGATGGCAACCGGGCGGGGTGCCTGCTCCACCAACGGATGCGCAACACCATAATGGCCCGTGAGCAGCATCGCCCGACTATAAATGCCATTGTCATTGGCGAGTGCCGTGGCCAGCCCTGCCTCTCCGCCATGTTCCGCCACGAGATCGGCATGGAAGAAGGCGCGATCCCCAAAGGCGTATTTCAACATACAGTTGATAGTGGTGCCGCCGGTGCGGGGAAGATGAAGAAAGCATAAAATCGGCAACCCAGACATGGGGGCCGCAAAATTTTCCTTTAATATTACAGTCATTTCCTGGGTCTTGCAGAAGACCCAAGTAAATACCGACCAGATCATAATATTCGGTTGCAGCCGCAGTCGGCAGAGGCGGAAGGGAGACCCAAGCTTGACGGGGTAGCCCCTGCGCCCTTAAAGCAGCGCTCGGTCGGGCGCGTAGCTCAGCGGTAGAGCATTCGCTTCACACGCGAAGGGTCACAGGTTCAATCCCTGTCGCGCCCACCATCCCCACGCTCAATATGATTTTGGCAGGCCGAGCACTTTTTCGGCGATATGGCTCAGAATCAGCTCTCGGCTGACCGGGGCGATGCGCGGGATCATGCTTTCGCGGAAATAGCGTTCCACCTGGTATTCCTGGGCATAGCCCATGCCGCCATGGGTGAGTACGGCGGCTTCTGCAGCGGCGAAGCCGGCTTCGGCGGCCAAGTATTTGGCGGCATTGGCCTCGGCGCCGCAGTCCCGGCCCGCATCGTACAGCGCGGCCGCCTTCATGGTGAGCAAGCCAGCCGCTTCCAACTGCGCCCAGATCCGCGCCAAAGGGTGCTGGATGCCCTGATTCTGCCCAATCGGCCGGCCAAAGACTTCGCGCGTGCGGGCGTAATTCGCGGCCCGGCTGAGCGCTGCCTGGCCGATCCCCACCGCTTCCCCAGCAATCAGGATGCGTTCGGGATTGAGCCCATGCAGAATAAGGCGAAAGCCTTCCCCTTCCGCGCCGATGCGGTCTTCTTCCGGCACTTCCAGGCCATCAAAAAACAGCATGTTCGAATCAACGCCATGCCGGCCCATTTTATGGATCAGACGCACCTCCACCTTGGCGCGATCAAGCTTGGTGTAGAAAAGCGTGAGGCCATCGGTCTTGCGCTTGACCTGATCAAGCGGCGTGGTGCGCGCCAAAAGCAGGATGCGGTCCGCGACTTGCGCGGTTGAAATCCAGATTTTTTGGCCATTGATGACATAGCGATCACCGCGCTTTTCGGCGCGCGTTTTCAGTTCTGTCGTGTTCAACCCGGTATTGGGTTCGGTCACGCCGAAGCAGGCCTTTTCCTGGCCCGCGATCAAAGGCGGCAGGAAGCGCTGCTTCTGCGCCGGCGTGCCAAAGACCACCACAGGGTTCAGGCCAAAGATGTTCATATGGATGGCGGAGGCGCCGGACATGCAGGCGCCGCTTTCCGCTACCGCCTGCATCATCACGGTCGCTTCCGAAATCCCCAAGCCCGCGCCGCCGAATTCCTCGGGCATCGCAATGCCAAGCCAGCCGGCGGCCGCGACGGCGCGGTAAAACTCCTCAGGGAAGCGCGCTTCCTGGTCAATCTTCAGCCAATAATCATCGCCAAAATCGGCACAGAGCTTCAGGATTTGCGCGCGGAGTTCTTGTTGCGCTTCGGTCAGCGAGTAGTGCACGGAACCATCCTTGGGTCAGTCTTGATTTGAAATTGCGTTTTTGGCGCGGGCAGGTCAATCGCTCGGCGTTGCCATCGCTGCGGCTCTCGGGCAGAAGTCGCGGTCGGAGTATACCATGACCGAAGACACCCCCGCCCTGCCAGACCGGCTTTCCAATGACCCGAGCAGCCCCTTTTACGATGAGGCGCTGCTGAGCCGCGGCGTTGGCATTCGCTTCAAGGGTCAGGAAAAGAACAATGTCGAGGAATATTGCGTCTCGGAAGGCTGGGTCCGGGTTAGCCTCGGCAAGGCCACGGATCGGCGCGGCAAGCCGCTGACCATGAAGCTGACCGGCACGGTGGAGCCTTATCTGCGGTGACGGGCCTAAGGCGCTCACTCTAATTGCGCCACCGCCGACCGCCGACGATCAAGCATTCTGTTTTTTATAACAGAAAAGTATCGCAGTGCCAGTTTAACAGTATCACCACATCAAGTACGGTCCTTCAGTGTTTTTTGAGGACCGAAGCGCATGCCCAACCCCTTGAAGCGTTTGACCTCGGCAGTGATCGCCTCAGCGATTGTCGCCATCATGGCGCCGCTGCCGCTGTCTTCTGCCGCAGCCCAAACTGTCCCGACACGGCTTGGCGATCTTACGCTTGAGAATGGGTTTCCCAGCCGCCAGACCGCAGATCGGCTCTATGACGAAATGGATTTCCAGCGCGCAACCCAGGCCTATCTGTGGGCGCTGCCGGCGGTGGGCTTCAAGGCGCTTTATGATGCGCAAACCAAGACGCTTGGTGCCAGCAATGGCGATATCATGTTCTACCGTGATTTGGCTGATAAGGCGGGCATGCTGACGCCCAACATCACCACGCTTTACGCCTTCAGTTTCTGGGATCTGGCCCGGCAAGGGCCGATGGTTGTGGAAGTTCCGCAAGGTTTGACAGCGGGCGGCGTCATGGACATCTGGCAGCAGCCGATCACCGATATGGGCCAGACAGGGCCGGATAAGGGCGCCGGTGGCAAATACCTGATCCTGCCGCCTGGCAGCCCTGATATTGAAGCGCCGGGTTACATTATTTTTCGCGCCCCCAGTAATCAGGTGTGGTTTGGCACGCGCGGGCTTGATCCTGACAGGGCTGTGGCGGAATCCACTTTGCGCAAATTCAACATCTATGGCTGGAACCAACGGGCACGGCCCGCCCCCACGAAATTCCTGGAAGTGGGTGGCCGCGCCTGGCAATCAGCGCAACCCGACACGCTGGAATATTGGAAGCTGCTGGCCGAGCTTTACGCCAATGAACCAGTGGCGCCACGTGACCGCGTGATGTTCGGCATGTTGCGGTCCCTTGGCATCGCGCCAGGTGCGCCCTTCAATCCTGATGCACGGCAGACGCGCATTCTGACGGACGCCGCCAAGGTTGGCGAATTGATGGCGCGCACTATTGCCTATGACAAGCGCTATGCGGGTGCCACGGTTTATCCCGGCAAGCGCTGGGAATATGCGGTGCTGTTCGATCTTGATCAGGAATCGCCGGATAAGA
>CALRPR020000081.1:0-16825 GCA_943370125.1 Allobosea thiooxidans
ACAGAAACCTCAACCGACAAACCCCGCGATACGCAACACAAAACCGGAAAGGCAGTCCGGGAGTGAAGCCGCGTCAGCAATTCGCCTCAGCAGAAAATGGAGGCAGACAATCAACCAGGCGCAGGGGATCGTGAATAATGCGGGCTAAAAAAGCGAACGCCAAAGATTCAACGCGCTTCCAGCACCGCGCGCAGCTTGTGCATCATGGCTTCGCGGGCCGCGTCATCCCGCGCGTTCTCCGTCGCACTTTCAATCGCCAACATCAGAGCCGCGCGCTGATTATGCCAATCCGGCCTGACGCTGCGCACCGGATCAGCGCGGCGGCCTTTGCTTTCGATACGCTTTGGTAGCGCGCCCTTCGGTAGCGCCCAACCCTCATCTAGCACCGGCATGATCACTTGGTCCGCGGCGGTAATCCCGCCTTCGGTCAGGCGCTTGGCCAGCGCTTCCATCGCCGGCGCTTCCCCATGCACCAGGAAGACGCCACCCAAAACCTTGCCGCGCGCCGCAAGCCAGCGCGCCAATTCGGTTGCATCGGCATGGCCAGAGAAATCGCGAATCTCGGTGATTTTCGCTGATACGCGAATGGTCTCTCCCTGGATGCGTACCTCCTGCTTGCCTTCCTGCAACAGTCGGCCGAGTGTGCCTTCCGCCTGATAACCAGTCAGCATGACTGTTGCGGTGGGACTCCAGAGCCAGCGCTTCAAATGATGCCGAATGCGACCGGCATCGCACATGCCCGAACCCGCGATGATAATGTGAAAGCCTTCGGCTTCCGCGATGCGGCGGCTCGCTTCCCCACTTTCCGTTGGGCGGATCAGGTGGGAACGCAAGGCACGACTAATGGCTTGGCCATTTTCCAGCGCTGTCGCATGTTCCAAGAATACTTCCGTTGCATGGATCGCAAGCGGGCTGTCCATGAAAATCGGCACTTGCGGAATGGTGCCGGCCTGCATCAATGTCACTAAATCCCAGCAGATTTCCTGGGTGCGTTCCACGGCAAAGGCTGGGATCAGTAGCACACCATCCGGCTTCGCCGCTTCCTGTACAATGGCTGCAAGCTTTTCCCGCCGCGCCACATGGTCCACGCAGGGCTTATCCTCATCACCATAGGTGCTTTCCATAAACACATGATCCAGCGCGGCTGGTGCTTCGGATTCATGATGAAATACCGAACAATCTGGCCCCAAATCTCCCGAGACCAACACGCGCACCGGCGCATCCTTGCCATCAGTGCATTCGATTTCGATCGAGGCAGAGCCCAGCATATGCCCCGCATTCCACCAGCGTGCCCGCACGCCCGGCACGGGTTCCACCCAGCGCCCAAAAGGCACTGCGCGAAAGGCCGAAAGCACTGCGGCTGCATCCTCCACCGTATAGATCGGCTGTACCGGCGCGCGCCCCCTGTGGCGGTTGCGGCGATTGAGCTGCGAGACCTCCATTTCCTGCACATGGCCGGAATCCGGCAGCATGACAGCGCAGAGATCTATCGTCGCCGCTGTGGCGTGGATCACGCCGCGAAAGCCAGCCGCCTTCAGCTTCGGCAACAAACCGGAATGGTCGATGTGGGCATGCGTCAGCAGCACCGCGTCAATTTCACGCGGGTTGAAGGGGAATTCCTCCCAATTCAGGGATTTGAGCGTCTTCGGCCCCTGGAACATGCCGCAATCCACCAGAAAGCGGCTCTGCCCGGTATCGAAAACCAGGCAATAGCCGGTAACGGTGCGTGCCGCGCCGCAAACCCTGACTGATAAGGCCATTTTTTCCTCCCCAGCATCTGTTCTGGGCTGTGTAACAGGAAGCCTTGTCCCTTGGCGGGGCTTTGTCCAGCACAAAGCGGGTGATGCAGATTTTTATTGATCATGAACATAAAAAAGTAGAGTATGTAAATCAAAGCGACCCGCGCAAAACTCCGCGCCATAACGGAAATGCGAGGAAGCAAACAATGATGAACCCACTTGATGTTACGCGTTCGATGATGGATGGCCTTGGGGCTGACGGCGATACCTGCGTGAAATGCGGATCACGATCCCTTGGGCTTTGCGCACCTTTGGACGCCGCCGCGCCGGATGACATGGCCTCAGATAGCGAAAGAGTGTCGCTGGAAGCGCGTGCGCCGATTTTCCACCAGGGTGATGAAGCGCGCTATGTCTATACACTGACGGAAGGCACGGCGCGGTTGATGCGCGTGCTGCCGGATGGTCGGCAGGCCGCGATTGGCTTTCGCTTCTCTGGCGATATTCTGGGCTTCACGCCTTCGGAAGAACACGCCTTCGGCGCTGAAATGCTGACCGATGGTATGGTCTGCCGCATGGAAAGACGTCGGCTGGAACAGTTGTTCCGCCGCTACCCGTTGCTGGAACGGCGCTTTCTGGACCTTTGCTCGCGGGAATTGGCGCAAAGCCAGGAACACATCATGGCGCTTGGCCGCTTCACGGCGGAAGAACGCGTAGCCGCCTTTCTGCTCTCACTTGTGGATGCGCAGCGTCGTCGAGGCCATAGGGGGCCAGTCTTCGACCTGCCGGCAACCCGCGCCGATATTGGCGAATTCCTTGGCCTGACGCTGGAAACCGTGAGCCGTGCCATTTCCGTCTTCCGGCGGCGTAATCTGATTTGCCTGCATGGCCACAGCGGCATTGAAATGCTGAATGAAGGCGCGCTGATCGCCCTTGGCACTGGCGAGGGGCAGGACGCGGCCTGAGCGCCTAAGCATTCACGGCCGCGTGATGCTGCGATAGGGTGTGGGCAAAGAAGGAAGCAGCCCATGTCCGATTTGCCGTGCCAGGTGGATATTGCCGAGGAAGGCCCGCGTGAGGGTTTTCAGATCGAGAAAAACCCGATCCCAAGTGCGGACAAAATTGCGCTGATTGATGCGCTTTCGGCAACCGGGTTGCGGCACATTCAGGTGGCTTCTTTTGTCTCACCTAAACTTGTGCCGGGCTGGGCCGATGCAGAACAAGTTGTCGCGGGCTTCACGCCCAAACTTGATATTCACTACACCGCATTGTGGTTCAATGCGGCGGGGTTGGATCGCGCGCTTGCCTTCAAGGATCGCTTGCATCTTTTTGGGTCCATCAGCCTTGCCGCATCTGAAGCTTTTTCGCTGAAGAATCTGAACCGTGATCGTGCGGGACAGATTGAAGCCATGCGCAAACAAACGGCGGCTCATATCGCAGCCGGCGTTCCGGTAACGCGCATTGGGCTGCAAGCGGCCTTTGGCTGCAATTATGCGGGTAATGTTTCTCCCGCGAAGGTGATGGCAGCCGTGACGGATGGGCTGATGATAGCGGCGGAAGCCGGCGTCACCATTCAGGATTTGACGCTGGCCGATACCATGGGTTGGGCCAATCCACGCCAGATTGAAGCCGTGGTGGGCGAAGTACGGAACCGCTGGCCCGAATTGCGTCTGGCGCTCCATCTGCACGATACGCGCGGGCTTGGCATTGCCAATGCCATGGCGGGGCTGCGGATGGGAGTTGCGCGCTTTGATGCCGCGGTGGGCGGCCTTGGCGGTTGCCCCTTTGCCGGCCAGCCTGGTGCGCCCGGCAATATCGCGACTGAGGAATTGGCGTTGCTCTGTGCTGAACTTGGCATTGCAACCGGCATTGATCTGGAAGCGCTGGTGGAAGCGGGCAGGCTTGCGGAACGCATCCTGGATCGGCGCCTGCCAAGTGCCGTTCTGCGCGGCGGCACGCTGGCGCGGTTTCGCGCCCAGGCGGCCTGAGTTGACCACTTGCGAGCAGGAAGCAACATGTCTCGCGTAGCGCTGATCCTAGAAGATACGGAAATGCCGCGCACTGTCTTCTGGGAAAAGCTGCTGGTTGCAGTCCAAGCGCTGCCTGCGACGGGTACGCGCACCATCTTCCTGCCGCAGGAAGATATGGCGATGGAGGCCAACTGGCCACGCTATCGTGATAGGGCATCCAGCTATACGCGTGGCATGGGTCATGATGTTTCGGCGAATGGTCCGCTGAAGCGATATTATGATAGCATCACCGCCTGGGCGCGCTCCCACCCCCAGAATTACGTGCTCATCATCAATATGAACCCGTTCGTCCGGGTTTCGACCATGCTGCGCGCACACCGCAATATCCTTGTTGCGGATGGTTGCCTTTCAGAACTTGATCGCTCACTCAATCCACGCAGCGTTTCGCTGCCGGCCCTTCCAATTCAGGTGTCTGATAGGGACTATCGGGCAGAAGGCCGTCGGCGGTATCTGGGCAGTTTCCAGGGCGTACTTTCGCATCCCGTACGTGCCTCACTGCAGAAGTACCACGATGGTGAAAAATTTCTGATCCAGATCATCGAAGCTTCTCAGCACAATGGCTTGAAACTTGATGCCACCACGGGGCGCGCGGATGAACGATATCGCGCTATGATGGAAAGCGCCGATTTCGCATTTATCCCGAGGGGCGATGCCCTGTTTTCCTATCGCTTATTGGAAGCCATGTCCTTTGGCTGCATTCCCATCATTCTTTCGGATAATTGGGTGCTTCCCTTTGATCGCCTGATTGATTGGTCTTCCTGCAGCCTCAGGCCAAGGGAAGACGAAATCGCGCCCTTTACCACGCTGTTGAAGCGACTTACGGATCAGGAAGTGCTCGAGCGCAAGCGGAAAGTTCTCGATGTCTATCAGGAGTACTTCAGCTCCTTGAACCAGATTATTTCCAAGGGCCTTCTTGTGGAGCTGGAAAAATGCATTGCCTGATTGCTGTGTTATGAACCTGCCCACAGAAGACGCCCGCCGTTTCGCGCCTGCGGTAGCACGCAACAAGGCCGCCATCACGGAAGTCTTGGCGCGCCATTTGCTTACTTCAGGTCTGGTCCTGGAAATCGCGAGTGGTTCCGGCGAACACGCGCTGCATTTCGCCGCACATTTCCCGGCGCTTAGCTTCCAGCCGACCGACCCAGACGCGGCTGCCCTTGCCAGCATCGTGGCGTGGCAGGCTGAAGCGCAACTTCCCAATCTGCAGCCGCCCTTGGCGCTGGATGTGATGGCTGATGCCTGGCCGGTGCCGGAAGCCGATGTGGTACTTTGCATCAACATGATCCATATCGCGCCGTGGGAGGCGTCAGCAGCGCTTATACGCGGCGCAGCGCAGGTTTTACCGCGCGATGGGATCCTGTTTCTCTACGGCCCCTTCAAGCGGCACGGGCAGCACACCGCACCCAGCAATGCGGAATTCGATGCAAGCTTGCGCGCCCAGGATGCGCGATGGGGTGTGCGTGACCTTGAGGCCGTTGCTGAGATCGCCAGCGCGGCAGGTTTCGCCGCGCCGGTAGTGGAAGCGATGCCGGCGAATAATCTTTCCATACTTTTTCGCCGGCTGGCTTGAGTTTTAGTGCGAAAGCAGCACCGGCACCGTCATTTCGCGGAGCAAGCTGCGCGTCACGCCGCCCAGGATGAATTCACGCAAGCGCGAATGGCCATAAGCGCCCATCACCAGCAAATCCGCGCCCATATCGCTCGCGTGATTAAGCAGTAGCGCTGAATCCGGCACATCATCCGCAATCACCTTGGCAACTTCCACCTTCATCCCATGGCGCGCCAGATGCCGAGCAATATCAGCACCCGGTTCTTCGCCATGCCCATCCAGGCCCCGCTTGGGATTGGCCAGGAAGACAGTCGCGGTTTCTGCCTTGGCAATCAGCGGCAAGGCATCATGCAGCGCGCGAGAAGCTTCACGGCTGGCATTCCAACCAACCAGCACGCGCTTGCCGATAGATTTAAAATTGCCAGCGAAGGGGATGGCCAACACAGGCCGCCCGGAATCGAACACCACCGCTGCCAAAAGCCCGGCACTATCGCTTTCCGGATCATCCTGGCCGAGCACCAACAGGTCAGCGTAACGGCCATGGAGCGCCAGGATTTCCGGCGTGGTGCCTTCCACCTGGCGCCATTCACCCATAATGCCCTCACGCGCCAGCGCCGTTTCAAAAGCCGCTTTCAGTTTGACGCCGGAAGTCAAAGCCGATTGGCGCATCTGTTCCATTAATTCAGCGATCACAGCACCGCCGCCGCCATCGCCCAGCGCCATCACGGGCATTGCGACATCTATCACCTGTAGCGCTGTCAGATGCGCCCCATGCTGGCGCGCCAGCTCAGCCGCGATATCAAGCCGCATCTGCGCACGCGGCGATTGATCAACATGTACAAGAATATCGCTGAGTTTCATCGAAGCCTCCTATCCATCCTAAGAAGGAAAGGATAGGCATGAATAACGCGGCGCGACTTGATCAATATCAATTTTGCGGCCGTAATGGCCTGGCGGGCGATACTGCCCCCACCGCCAGCATGTCTTGGATAATCTTGAAGGGATAATCAGGCTCCCGATAATCCCCAGCACCTTGGCGCTTCGGCAGCTTGATCTTTTCCGGCTTTGGCGCCTCATAGGGAATATGGTTCAGCATATGCCTGATGATATTGAGCCGCGCGCGCTTCTTGTCATCAGAAACTGCGACATACCACGGCGCCCAGGCAGTATCCGTTGCATGAAACATGGCATCGCGCGCGCGTGAATAATCATACCAACGGCTATAGGATTTCAAATCCATGGGCGAGAGCTTCCAAAGCTTTCGTCCATCCTGAATGCGGCTTTCAAGACGCCTAGTCTGCTCTTCTGGGCTGACTTCAAGCCAATATTTCAGAAGAATAATACCGGATTCGATGAAGACGCGCTCCACCGCGGGCGCCATTTCCAGAAAGCGCTTCACCGCGTCATCCGAGCAGAATCCCATTACTTTTTCGACACCGGCGCGATTGTACCAGGACCGATCAAAGATCACTATTTCACCAGCGGCCGGCAAATGCTCAATGTAGCGTTGAATATAAAGTTGTGATTTTTCGCGTTCCGTTGGTGCGGGTAGCGCAACAACGCGAAAGACACGTGGGCTCACTCGTTCCGTGATGACTTTGATTGTACCACCCTTGCCTGCGCCATCACGCCCTTCGAATAGGATACAGACCTTCGCGCCTGTTTTCTTGGTCCATTCCTGTAGCTTCACCAATTCCACATGTAGATTGAATAGCGCCTTTTCATAAGTCTTGCGCCTCAGCTTGCCATCTGGCTTGAAGGGCGTATCGGGTGCGGGCTTTCGATCTGATGAGTGGCGATCAGGCGCCACGCGGACAGCATGTGTGGAGTTTTTTTTCGCCAAGGCCATTTCTCCTTCTAGGGTGTGACCAGCGCTTATTCCTCCTCCGGGTGCTTCCAACTCAGGGACCACCCAACATCGCCTGGGATTCCCGCGGGCCAATCAATGATTTGGACTTTCAGCTGAAAGCCGCGCGGCGCCAATTCGCGTTCATAAAATTCATAGGCGCGCTTGGGAAAACCGCTGAGCCTTTGGCGCCAGGCAGGGTCGTGGCTGGTGATGGACCGCCCCTGATCGGGCAGCCATTCGGACGGAAAGCGCATCACGAGCACTTCTTTTTCGCCGGCATCTACGGCGCGGCGCACCAGGGTAGCAATGCGTTCCAGCGCATCAGGCGCGACTTCGCGGCCCTCAAAGGCCTCGCGCAGCTTGGTCTGTTCTGCGCGCTGCACAGCTGCTTCGGCTTGTGCGGCGGCCTCCTCGGCGCGCTTCTTGCTATCCACATAATCCCAAATGGCATGCGCACTGAAGTTCTGGGACGATAACGTCATGATCGCAGCCTTCCCTCGATAAGGTTCAGCTACGTTTTTACTATGCTACGGCCCCGCCCCGCTTGACTTACATCAAGCCTTCATCGGCCTTCGAAACTCGGCGCGCGTTTTTCCAGCATGGCATCCACTGCCTCGCGATGGTCCCGCGTGCCATGCGCCAGCGCTTGATAAGCGGCCGACATTTCCAACAGCGTGGACAGCCGCGTGTGCTGGCTTTCACGCAGCAGGCGCTTGGTCAACCGCACCGCTTGCGGCGGGTTGGCCGCAATTTTCGCCGCAATGGCGCGGGCCGCATCCAGCAGCGCTTCAGGCGCCACCACTTTCGAAACCATGCCACAGGCCAGAGCCTCAGCCGGGTCAATGGTTTCGCCCGTCAACGACAATTCCAAAGCCTTTGACATGCCGACCACTTTCGGCAGCAAATAGGCACCACCATCGCCAGGCACGATGCCAACCTTCACAAAGCTTTCGGCAAAAAGCGCCTTTTCGCTGGCGACGCGAATATCGCACATCAACGCCAGATCAAGCCCCGCACCAATCGCCGGACCATTCACCGCCGCGATGGTGGGGATATCCAATTCGTAAAGTGCCAGCGGAATCATCTGAATGCCACGACGATAGGATTCGCGGATTTCTGCCCCCGTACCGCCACCGGTGATGCCGGTTTTGTCGCGCATGCCTTTCAGATCGCCGCCGGCACAAAACGCGGAACCGGCACCGGTCACGATCACGCAGCGCACGCTATCATCGCGCGACAAGGTGCGGCAGGCGGCTTCCACTTCCTCACATTCCGCACGCGTGGAAATCGCATTGCGCTTTTCGGGACGATTGAGCGTGAGGATGACGATGCCGCCATCACGTTCGATGTTCAGGAATGGGGTCATGGGATGATTTCCTCCTCGCGTGCGGTGATGAAGGGCCAGAGCGCGCCAGACAGGGCTTGCGCTTCCTGCCCGATACGCTTGGCCCAAAAGGCTTCGCTGCCGCCTTCTTCGCGCCAGGACCAAAGCCGGCGCGTGAAATGGTGCAGCTGATGTTCTTCCGTAATGCCCATGGCGGCAAAGACCTGATGCGCGATAGCAGCACCACGCGTGGCGGCTTCGCCCACCGTGATCTTGGCGCAACCGATCTCAAAAGCTGCTGCTGCTAAACCACGGCGATCCACCGCGCGTGCTGCGGCAGCGGCAGCCACAGAAGCGGCGGAAGTCTCCGCCGCAAAAACGGCTAGCTGCTGCTGCACCGCCTGAAACCGCCCAATCGGGCGGCCGAATTGCTTGCGCGTATTGGCGTGATCTACCGCCAGCGCCAGCGCCGCCTGCATGGCGCCCGCAATCTGCGCTGAGCGCATGAGTGCGGTACACAGCAAGCCCGCTTCCGCGCCCCAGCTATTGGGCAAAACCGCTTCCGCGATGGGTGCGCCGATGATACGCGCCCGATCCCGCGGCTCATGGCCGATATTGCCGCCTTCGTCCCAGGCGAGCGCCGCCGCCGGGTAAAGCGCAATACGCGCGCCATCCAGCAGCGCGACGTGGCCAGCATGGCGCCCCCAAGGGATGTCGCCATTGCGCCCACCGAAACTCAGCGCGCCTTCGGGCGGCGTGATGCCCGCCGCTGCCAGCAAGGCATTGCCAAAAATGCTCTCCGCCAGCGGCACGGGCGCGGCGTGGCGGCCCAACACTTCCAATAACGGCGCCAAATCGCTGAAGCCCAGGCCAACACCGCCCGCATCTTCCGAAACCAGCGCGCCATTCAGGCCGAGTGCGGCCATGGCATCCCAGGTGGCAGCCGGCCAGGCGCCGGCTTCCAGACTGCGCAGCACCGCGACATCCGCCGCATCCGTCAGCGCGCGATCCGCCTGTTCGGCGAGTTCCGCTGCGATTTCGCTTGCCATATCAGCGCAGCCCCAATTCGCGCGCGATAATGCCGCGCATGATTTCCCGTGTGCCGCCACGCAAGGAAAAGGTCGGTACAATCTGCGTCAGATAGGCATGCATGCGGCGCATATCCTCTGGCATGTTTTCGGTCGCAATCAGATCACGCACCACATTGGGTAAGGCTTGTTCGAAATCATTGCCCAAATCCTTCACCAAAGCCGCTTGGCGCACCGGGTCCTGCCCATCTTCCAACATCCCAGCCACCGCCACCGACATATTGCGCAAAGCCCAAAGCCGCGCGACTTGCCGGCCAAGCGCGGGCGCCGCAGCGCCATCCTGCTGCAGCGTTGTCATCGCTGCTTCCAGCAAAGGATGCGAAGACAAATACCGATCCGGCCCGCTGCGTTCAAAGGCCAATTCGCTGGTAGCCTGCGCCCAGCCCGCACCTTCCTGCCCCACCAGCGCATCTTCCGGCAGCATCACATCATCGAAGGTGATTTCATTAAAACCCTTCTCGCCCACCAAGTCGCGGATTGGGCGAATATGCACGCCAGGTGCGCGCAGATTCACTAGTACCTGCGAAAGCCCAATATGCCGTGCGCCACCTTCGGGTGCAGGAGAGGTGCGCACCAGCGCAATCATCCAATCGCAAAGATGCCCGAAGGTAGTCCAAATCTTCCGGCCATTCAGCTTCCAGCCGCCATCCACCTTTTCCGCCTTGGTGCGGAGTGACGCGAGATCACTCCCCGAATCAGGTTCCGACAAGCCGATGCAAAACGCGTATTCACCGCTGGCGATGCGCGGCAGGAAATGGCGCTTTTGGTCTTCTGTGCCCAGCCGCAGAATCAACGGGCCGGATTGCCGATCACCGATCCAATGCGCGCCCACCGGCGCACCGGCGGCGAGCATTTCTTCCAGTACGATATTGCGTTCCAGAAAGCTTTTTTCGCCACCGCCAAATTCGCGCGGCCAGCACATGCCAATCCAACCCTTGGCGCCGACAGCGCGGGTGAAATCACGGTCAAACCCCATCCAGGATCGGGCGCGGATTTCCGGCGTAAAATTTTCCGCGTGTTCCGCCAGAAAGCCACGGACTTCCGCACGCAGCGCCGCCGCGCCATCGGGTGCATCACGCAAATCAAAACGAAGACCGGCCATGGTGTAGCCCCCTCACAAAACGCCGGCGGCGCGTGCCGCGGCGATTTCTTCTTCGGTCATATCGGCAAACTCGCGCAGTACCGCATCCGTATGCTCGCCAGGTGCGGGGATGCCGTAGCGATAGGACACGGGTGTCGCGGCCAGTCGCAAGGGCGAAGCCGGCACACGCACGCGCCCACCCGCATGATGCGGCACTTCCACAATCAAGCGGCGTGCCTTGGTGTGCGGATCGACTTCCACATCAGCGGCGGTATTGATAGGGCCAGAGGTAATTTTGGCATCTTCAAGCACCGCCAACCATTCCGCCCGTGGCCTGTGGCGCAGCACATCATGCATCATGCCAAGCAGCAAATCGCGATTGGCGGCACGGTCGCGGGCGCGGCGGAAGCGATCATCCTCCGCCCAGTCAGCATGGCCCAGCGCGGCGGCAAGCCTGATAAATTCGCGATCATTCAAAACGCCAATGACGAATTTCGCGTCCGAGCCCTGAAACACGCCATAAGGCACGGCCACCACTGCGTCATTGCCGGTGCGCTGCATCAACTTGCCGGCATTCAACCAGGACGTCATCGGCGCCTGCATCAACGAAACCATGGTCTCATAGAGTGAGACCTCGCAATATTGCCCCTCACCGGTCTGATCGCGATGCCTGAGCGCGGCCAGGATTGAAACCGTTGCGGCAAAGCCTGTGAACATATCCGCCACCGGCACGCCAACACGCTGCGGGCCGCCACCTGGCTTGCCATCGGCTTCGCCAGTCACTTCCATTAGCCCAGCCATGGCCTGCGCCACAAAATCATAGCCTGAGCGATGCGCGTAAGGCCCATCCTGACCGAAACCCGTGACAGAACAATAGATCAGGCGCGGATTAATGGCGCGCAAATCCTCATAACCCAGGCCGTAGCGCGCCAGGGTGCCGGTGCGGAAATTCTCAATCAGCACATCCGCCTTTGCCACGATGCGCTTCAGGATCGCTGCCCCTTCCGGTTGCGTGAAATCCAGACTGAGTGAGCGCTTGTTGCGATTGAGCGAGGTGAAATAAGTGCTGTCATCACTCCCCGGCACAAAGGGCGGGCCGAGCGCGCGCAGATCATCGCCATTGCCTTGGCGTTCCAGCTTGACGATTTCGGCGCCCAGATCGCCCAGCATTTGTGCGCAAAGCGGGCCGGCGACCACACGGGTCAGGTCAATCACGCGAAGGCCAGCAAGCGCGCTGGGCTTTGGGGTTTCTGTCATCATGCCTCAACCACCGCGCACCCGGGCGCGCAATTCGAATTTCTGGATTTTGCCTGTTGCGGTTTTGGGTAGTGGGCCGAAGGTGATGTGGCGCGGCATTTTAAATCCCGCCAGGTTTGCACGGCAAAAAGCGATAATGGAATCGCGGTTTTCGGCAGCGCCCGGCTTCAGCGTGATGAAGGCATGCGGCACTTCGCCCCATTTTTCATCCGGATGCGCCACCACGGCTGCTTCCATCACATCCGGATGGCGATAGAGCGTTTCTTCGACTTCAAGGCTGCTGATATTTTCTCCGCCCGAGATCACAATATCCTTGGCGCGGTCCTTGACTTCGATATAGCCATCGGGGTGCAGCACACCTAAATCGCCGGTGCGGAACCAACCATCCACAAAAACCGCTGCATTGGCCTTGGGGTTACGTAGATAGCCCTTCATCACTGTATTGCCGCGAATGGCAATCTCACCAATTGTCGCGCCATCGGCGGGCACAGCCGCGCCCGTTTCGGTATGGATAACCGTCGCTTCTTCGAGCGTCGGCAAAGCCACACCTTGCCGCGCCATGAAGGCCGCTTTTTCGGCCAAAGGCAGGTCATGCAAGCCTGGCTGCCAGGCGCACAGCAGCGAAGGGCCGTAGCATTCCGTCAGGCCATAAAGATGCGTGACATCGAAGCCGAGATTCTCCATGGCCGCGATCACCGGGGATGGCGGCGCCGCCCCACCAGTGGCAATCCCCAAGCGATGCGCGAAGCTGCGCCGCTGATCTTCCGGCGCATGAATAAGCATGGTCAGCACCACCGGCGCGGCGCAAAGATGCGTCACAGCATATTCAGCAATCAGCGCAAAAATCCGCGCGGGCTCCACACGGCGCAGGCAGATATGTGTGCCCCCTTGCAGCGTGACCGCCCAGGTATAAGTCCAGCCATTGCAATGAAACATCGGTAGCGTCCATAGATAGACGCTTTGCGCATTCAGCCCAAAAGACAGCGCATTACCGCAAGCATTCAGATAAGCACCGCGATGGTGCACCACGACTCCCTTGGGGTCACCCGTGGTGCCGGAAGTATAGGAAAGCGAAATCGCCGCCCATTCATCTGGTGGCGGGGTCACCGGAAAGGCGGGATCGCCACCAGCGATGAAATCCTCATAAGCCGTCGCTTCAATCGCCGCACCGCCTGGGCCTTCGGGATCATCAACGATGATAATGCGGGGCGGGCTTTCTGCGCCTTCCAGCGCGGTATTCACCAGCGCGGCAAATTCACGGTCCAGCAGCAGAATCTTCGCGCCCGAATGGCCCAGAATGAAGCGTACTGTCGGCGCATCCAGGCGCGTATTGATGGGGCAGAGCACCGCATGCGCCATGGGCACGGCGTTATGCGCTTCCAGCATTTCGGGAATATTCGGCAAAAGCGCTGCGACCACATCGCCCGGCGCGATACCCGCCTGACGTAGCGCAAAAGCCAAGCGCCGGCTGCGGTCCAGAAACTGCGCATAGGTGATGCGCCGCGCACCATGAATAATCGCCACGCGCTTACCCCAGACATGCGCGGCACGCGGCAGGAAGGAAACGGGCGAAAGCGGCACGTGATTGGCGGCAGTTTTCGGCAGATCATCCTGCATGCGTCAGCCCTTTCCCAAAACCCGCGGCGCGCTGATGGCACAACGCATCCGCGCCGCATCGCGCAACATGGCCGCCACTTCCGCGTGATGCGCACTGCCTGGATCATAAGCACCCGCGCGAATAGCGGCAGCCAAGGCACGGTCCGGCGCCTCAGTCGCGCCCGTCAGTCGCCGCATGGTGATGCGTGTTTCTTCTACCCACATCGCGTCCTGCGCGGCCTCTCGCGCTGCAATCGCCATGGCGTTCGCGATCATGCGTGCGGTGAAGGCATCCGTGCCGGAAAGCTTGGGCAAAATCTCCTGCAACAGCGCATCCCGCGCCGTGGCCAGTAGGCTTGGGCCTTCCGGGGCTTCACGCTGCATGGGGCACCCCCGTCATATTCAGGATTTCCCATTCAAGCTCTGGCACGATATGGCCCGTGAGTGCCAATTCCAGGCTGGTTTCCTTGCCGGAAAGGTGCCGCTCTGCCTGGTCAATCGCAATCACTGCCCAGCGTATATGCGCGGCCAATTCCCACCAAATGACGCGCGCCGCATCCACCGCGCGGCCCGCTTCTGCGGCATAACCGGCATAGAAGGCATCACGCGCGCCAATACCGCCTGCCTCGTAAGCGCTGCCAAAGCGCCAGCATTTGGCACAGAACCAGCCCAGATCAGCATGCGGATCGCCCCAGCCAGCGAATTCCCAATCCAGCACCGCCGCCACACCAGCATCTGCCAACATCAGATTACCAGTGCGAAAATCATTATGGTTCAGCACGGGTGGTAGCGGCGCCGGCGCGGTGCGTTCCAAGTAACGCAGCCCCCATTCCAGCACAGGGCGCGGCAGCACCTGCCGATCCAAAGCGCGGCGCTGCTCCGCCACAAAGGCAAGGCAGGCGTCCGTGGGCGGCGTGCCGAGAAAGGCCAAATCCACGCGCGGCGGCGTGATGCGATGAATGCGCGCTAATTCGCGCCCCAAACCCGCCACCGCAGCATCCCGCCCTCCGCAGAGCGTTTCGCTTTTTACCACGCGATGCCCAGCGGCAATGCCCTGCACACGGCGCATGATGAAAAACGGCGCGCCAAGCACGCCGGTATCCTCACACAAATAAAGCGGCGCCGGGACCGTCACGCCCGCAGCAAACGCCGCCTGCAATAGCGCAAATTCTACTGATCGAGGCAAGGAAACCGCCAAGGTCGCCGCGTTGTCGGTACGCAGCACCCAGGCTTCGTCACGCCCGGCCAGCGCCACATCCAGCGCCCAATTCTGCTGAATCGCACCCCCGGAAAGCAAAGACATCGCACCTAGCGCCACATCAGCCGCGCCAGTGGCCCCGCGCAGCCAATCGGTCAGTTTTGCGCGCCGCGCCTCATCCATGCTTGGGCGGACCCCAGGCGAAGAATCCAGAACCCTCCGCCCGTAATGTATTGGCCAACACCATGCGATGCACTTCGGATGCGCCATCCACCAGGCGCGCCTGGCGGGCATAGCGGTACATCCATTCAATCACCGTATCCTTGGAATAGCCGCGCGCGCCCAGCAATTGCAGCGCCGTATCCACGGATTTTTGCAAAGCATCCGCGACCACGATCTTCGCCATGGAAACTTCTTTCCGCGCGAAGCCGCCCTGGTCCAAAATCCAGGCCGCCTTCATGGTCAGCAGCCGGCCGATTTCAATTTCCATCGCCGCCTGGCCCACCAGGCCCTGCACGCTTTCGCGATCAATCAGCTTCATGCCGAAGGAATCACGCTGCGCGATGCGTTCCATGGCAATTTCCAAAGCGCGCCGAGACAATCCCAGCCAGCGCATGCAATGCGTCAACCGCGCCACACCCAGGCGCATTTGCGTCAGCTTCAGCCCATCGCCTTCATTCATCAAAAGATGCTCATTCGGAACTTCCAGCCCGTCGAATTCCAATTCGCAATGCCCACCATGTTCTTCCGGTCCCATGATCGGAATGCGGCGCACAATCTTCCAGCCCGGCTGATCCGCGCTGAACAGGAAGGCCGAAAGCCCCTTGCGGGGATCATCCGATGTACGTGCCAGAATAATGAAAATCTTCGCATTGCCGGCGCCGGTGATGAACCATTTGCGCCCGGTAATGCGCCAGCGATCATTGCCGACACGTTCCGCTTTGGTATAGGTCAGGTTCGGGTCAGAACCGCAGCCATCCGGTTCGGTCATGGCGAAGGCGGATTGCACTTCGCCATTCACAATCGGCTGCAACCAGCGCGGCTTCATCGCTTCCGGCAAAACGCGATCCAGGATCATCATATTGCCGTCATCCGGCGCGGCGCTATTGAACACCACAGGCCCGAAGATGGAGCGATTCATTTCCTCATAACATGCGGCCATGCCAATGCGCGGCAATTCCTGGCCGCCCAGGCGCTTTGGCATTTGCAAAGCCCAAAGCCCTTCTGCCTTCGCGGCCTTGCGCATTTCCGCCAGCACATGCGGCGCGATGTTTTCATGCTCATCGAAATTCGCGCGGTCGGATTCCAGAGGAATCAGTTTTTCATCAACAAAACGGCGGATGCGCCGGCGCATATCATCAATTTCGGGGGGCAGAGTGAATTCCATGGCGGCAAAACCTAAAGCGGGTTGATCGAATGGCCGCCATCCACTGTCACAACCGCGCCGGTCATATGCGCCCCGGCAGCGGAAGCGAGCAGCAAAAGCGGCCCGGTAAGGTCCTCGGCAGCGCCAAGGCGGCGTTGCGGGATGCGCTTGATCATCGCCTGCCCGGAATCGGAGGCGAAATAATCGCGGTTGATATCAGTGGCGATATAGCCAGGCGCGATGGCGTTCACGCGAATGCCATGGCGGGCCCATTCCACCGCCAAATGGCGCGTCATGTGCAAAAGCCCAGCCTTGGCGGCGGTATAGCCGACCACGCCCGGAATGATGCGCTCCCCCAGGACGGAGGCGATATTCACCACCACGCCCGGGCGCTTCGCCGCCACCAGGCGCTTGGCGGCTTCCTGCGCCACCAGAAAACAGCCGCGCAAATTCACATCCAGTACGGCATCCCAATCCTCAGCGCTTTGCTGCAAGGCGGGCTTGGTCACGGCGATGCCGGCGTTGTTGACCAGAATATCGCAGGGTGCGCCGAAGGCCGATTCCGCGGCGGCAAAGGCGAGGGGGATGGTCTCCGGCGCGGTCACATCCAAAGGCACGGAAACCGCGCGCGCGCCCAATTCGCTCGCAAGCACTGCCGTCGCGGCTTCCCGCCGCGCGGCCAGCGCCACCGAAGCCCCGGCGCCATGCAGTACGCGGGCGAAATGCGCGCCCAAAACGCCAGACGCAACAG
>CALRPR020000082.1:0-16773 GCA_943370125.1 Allobosea thiooxidans
GGACCCCAATGCGCGTGCCCGGATGAGTGGTGATCGCCCGGCCAATGCGCCGCGTGACCGTTTTACCTTCCCCTTCTTTACGATCGAGAATGTGGCGGCAGTGGACGGTGACCATATCATCGTCGGCAATGATAATAATCTTCCGTTCAGCGCCGGACGTCACTTTTTCCAGGCTGATTCGAACGAATTCATCCTGTTGCATGTGCCGGAATTGCTGCGCGCACGTTAATTCTGCGCGGGTCTTGACCGATTGGCTGAGGGATTCTTTATCCCTCAGCCGCAATATTTTTGGGTATTTTGATCACTTGGCGGTTAGGGCCGAATTTGCTTGTTTTGGATATAGGGCTCCGGCCCCTACCTTGCGCGGTTGAGATGGTGGGATGGATCGTACCGAATCCTGTGCTTAAATGGATCACTTCTGGCTTAGTGCCTTGGCGGCTCCTCGCCCGTGGAATTGATGCATGAAACAAGAATTTGACCTTCTGGTCATTGGTGCCGGGATCATCGGCTTGGCCCATGCCCTGCATGCGGCTCGGCGAGGCCTCAAGGTAGCGGTACTCGACCGTGACGCGCAGGCCAATGGCGCCAGCATTCGCAATTTCGGTTTCGTAACCGTCACCGGGCAGGCCGAACATCACACTTGGCGCCGTGCGCGCCGCGCGCGGGACGTATGGGCGGAAATCGCGCCGCTCGCCGGTATTCCCGTTCATCACCGCGGCTTGCTGATGGCGGTTAGGCGTCCCGAAGCAGTCAATGTTTTGCAGGAATTCCTCAAAAGCCCGATGGGTGAGGGCTGCCGCCTGCTGCAAGGCGCTGACATCCCCCCGCCGCTGCGCAGCCGCGATCTCCTCGCTGCGCTGCATAGCCCGCATGAACTTCGGGTCGAAAGTCGGGAGGCCATTCCAAGCCTCGCGGCCTGGCTGGAACAAAGCCTTGATGTGCGGTTTTTCTGGCGGACCGCCGTGCATGGCATTTCATCAGGGGAAGTGACCACCACGCAGGGAAGCTTTGCGGCACCACGCATTGTGGTGTGCCCGGGGCCGGATATCTCAACGCTGTTTCCTGATATCTTCGCGCGTCGGCAGGTCACGCTCTGCAAGCTGCATATGCTGCGCCTGGCGGATCCTGGGTGGCGCCTGCCGGCGGCGATCATGAGTGACCTTGGGCTGCATCGCTATCGCGGCTACGCGGATTGCGCCTCCCTCCCGCTTCTGCGCCAGCGCTTGCAGCGTGAACAAAAGGACGAACTCGATAATGGCGTTCACCTGATTGTTGTGCAAAGCGCCGATGGGTCGCTTGTTGTGGGTGACAGTCATCATTACGGTCCAACGCCCGATCCCTTTCAGCCCGAGGATGTGGACGCTTTAATCATCCGCGAAGCGCAGCTTGTGCTTGATCTGCCCGCGCCAAAAGTCGTTGAAAGATGGACCGGGCTTTATCCATCTGGCCCGGATGATGCATTCTTCGAGGCGCCCATGCCGGGGGTCCGGCTGGTTTCCGTTACCTCTGGCACCGGTGCCAGCACGGGATTTGGCCTTGCTGAGGAAGTATTGGCTGATATGGAAGCAAACCCATGACGCAAAAGATCAAGGCTGTAATCCTGGATTGGGCGGGTACCGTGGTGGACCATGGCAGCAGCGCACCCATGGGGGCCTTTGTGAAGGCCTTTGCCCATTTTGGTGTCACCATTTCTATTGCCGATGCGCGCGGCCCGATGGGCATGGCGAAGCGGGATCATATCCGCATGGTGGGCACGGCCCCTGCCGTCGCGGCCGCCTGGCGGGCAAATCATGGGCGTGATTTCGATGATGCCGCCATTGATGCGATTTTCGAGATTTTTGAGCCCATGAATGTGGCCGCCGTGGAAGCCCATTCGGCGCTGATACCTGGCGCGCATGAGGCCCTTCAATGGTGCAAGGCGCGCGGCATTCGGGTTGGGTCCACCACGGGCTATACGCGCCCGATCATGGAAAGGCTGATGCCGCTCGCTGCCGCGCAAGGCTTTGTGCCAGAAGTGACGATCTGTGCCGGCGATTTGGCTGCGGGGCGTCCGGCGCCGCTGCAAATCTGGTCGGCTTTGGCGCAAATGGGCATCTGGCCTGCCAGCAGCGTGATTAAGCTGGATGATACGGCGCCTGGAATTGGCGAAGCACGCGCTGCGGGATGTTGGGCCGCCGGGGCAGCGCTTACTGGCAATAACCCAGGGCTATCAGCCGAGGAGCTTGCGCGCCTTCCGCCCGATCAACGTTCGGCTCTCCGCCGCGCGGCGAGTGAACCTTTACTGCGCGCGGGCGCCCATCTTGTGATTGACAGCATCGCCGAACTGCCCTGGCTGGTGGAGCATATCGAAGCGCGGCTAGAAGCCGGCGAAAAGCCTGGGCTTTTGGAAGCAAATTGACACGGAAGTGTCACTTATCTGTCATGATTCCGTCGCTGATCGCGCGATAGCCGAACCCATCTAAACAGGAGGCTCATTCATGCGTTTCATCCTTCTCGCCCTCGCCTTTATTGGCTTGGCGCCCATGGCCGAGGCGCAACAGCGCACGCGCCTGACTGTCTATACTGCGCTTGAAAATGAACAGCTCGCGCCCTTCAAGCAGGCGGCTGAGGCCGCGCTGCGCGATATCGAAATCGCCTGGGTGCGCGATTCCACGGGCGTCATCACGGCCCGTCTGATCGCCGAAAAGGCCAATCCGCGCGCCGATATGGTGTGGGGCTTGTCGGTCTTCTCCCTGCTGCAAATGGAAGCGCAGGATATGCTGGAACCCTATACGCCGCAGGGTGCCGAAGCGCTGCGTGCAAATATGCGGAGCAGCCGCAGCCCCATGACCTGGACCGGCATGGATGCTTTTGTTTCCGCCATCTGCTTCAATACGGTGGTGGCTCAGCAGCGCAACCTGCCGCGCCCGGCTACCTGGCAGGACCTGCTTGACCCGCGCTTCCGTGGCCAGATCGTGATGCCGAACCCGAATTCATCGGGCACTGGCTTCCTGACGATTTCGGGCTGGATTGCCAATATGGGTGAGCAAGGCGCCTGGGCCTTCATGGACCGGCTGCATGAGAATGTTCAGCAATACACCCATTCCGGCAGCGCGCCCTGCAACAATGCCGCGCGCGGTGAATTCGGCGTGGGGCTTTCCTTCGATATGCGCTCGGTCACGCTGAAGAATCAGGGCGCACCGATTGACATCATTGTGCCGACCGATGGCGTGGGCTTTGACCTGGAAGCCACTGCGATCATGCGCGGCACCCGCAACATGGAAGCGGCGAAGCGTCTTGCTGACTTCACGGTCTCGCGCACTGCTGCTGAACTCTATGGCCGCTTCTACGCCATGCTTGCTCTGCCGGGTGTTGAGCCGACGGTGCGTGGCTATCCGGCTGAATTCGCTCAACGTCTGGTGAATGCGAATTTTGCCGAAATCGCCGCGGCGCGCGAAAGGCTGCTGGCCGAATGGCAGCGCCGTTATGATGGCAAATCCGCGCCGCGCTAAGCGTGATGGTAGCTGCTCTTGATAATGGCTTGGGCACCGATGCCGGAAACACAACCGGCATCGGTGATCCATTCCTGAAGATCAGAGATGTCGGCAAGCAATTCGGCAGCTTCGTTGCCCTTGAACGCGTAAGCCTGAACGTCCTTACCGGCGAATTCGTCTCATTTCTTGGGCCATCCGGCTGCGGCAAGACGACGTTGCTGCGCGCCATCGCGGGGCTTGATCCACCTACCGTCGGGCGCATCATCCAGGCGGGGCGGGATATCACGGCGCTGCCCCCGGCGGAGCGTGATTTTGGCATTGTCTTCCAATCCTATGCGCTATTTCCGAATTTGAGTGTCGCCGAGAATATCGGTTACGGTTTGCGTGGCGCCGCCTGGCCAAAGGCCAGAAGGCATCAGCGTGTAGCCGAATTGCTGCAGCTGGTGGGCCTTGCAGATCAGATAGCAAAATACCCGGCCCAGCTTTCTGGTGGGCAGCAGCAACGCGTGGCGCTGGCCCGTGCCTTGGCAGCGGAACCAGGCTTACTGCTGCTGGATGAGCCGCTTTCGGCGCTGGATGCCATTGTGCGGCTTCACCTGCGGCAAGAAATCCGATCCTTGCAGCAAAGGCTTGGCGTAACGACGATTATGGTGACCCATGACCAGGAAGAAGCACTCAGTGTTTCCGATCGTATTGTGGTGATGTCTCAGGGTCGTATTGAACAGATTGGGACACCAGAGGAAATCTACTGCGCACCCGCTTCCGCCTTTGTCGCCGGATTTGTTGGGCGTTCAGCGCATTTCATGGCAAAGGTGCATACGCCAGCCGGCTACATCACTACCCATGGCCTTGTAATGCCTGCCAAGGCAGCAAGCACCCTTCTGTATGGCGAGGAAGCGGAGGTTTTCATCCGCCCGGAGGATGTCGAACTCCGCCCCGTCACTGACCATGGCGAGGGAAGTTTTGAAGCTGTCGTGGCCGGCTGTGAATTTCTTGGCCCGGTCTGCCGCCTGGGCCTGGAAGCGAATGGATTGCGCTTCGAAGCGGATATTCCACCAAGCGCCTTTAACGAACTGGGCGCGCTTCCTGGTGCACGACTATCCGCCCGCTTTCGGCCTGATCGGCTTCTGATCTTCCCAGCGCATGGCTAAGCCCTTTTTGGCGCAGCTGGGCGCAATCCGCCCCAAGGCTTCATCGGATGAGATATCGCTCCGCACCATCCAGGCGCTGGGCTTTCTGTTCCTGACCCTTGCGCTGGCGCTGCCCTTGGCAAGCCTTCTGCTGCGCGCCTTTGAAGACCAGCATGGCAGTTTTGTAGGCCTGCGCAATTTCGCAGTTTATGTGACTACGCCAAGCCTCGTGCGATCGGCCTGGAATTCAGTCTGGACAGCCTTCATCACTACTTGCGTGGTCATCCCCCTGGCTTTCGCTTACGCCTATGGCCTCACGCGAAGTTGCATGCCGGGCAAATGGATTTTTCGCGCCATCATGTTCTTGCCGATTTTGGCGCCATCATTGCTGCCGGCCTTGTCGCTGATCTACCTTTTCGGCAATCAGGGCATGCTGCGCTGGATGATGGATGGGGGCAGCATCTATGGCCCCTGGGGCATCATCGGCGCGCAGATTTTCTACTGTTTCCCGGCGGCTGCCATCCTTCTGTCTGTCGCCTTATCCACTGCTGATGGCCGCCTGTATGAAGCAGCAGAGGCGCTGAAGGCTTCCCGGTTTCGGATTTTTCTGACCGTTACCCTGCCGGGCGCCCTATATGGCTTGGTTTCCGCAAGTGTTGTGGTGTTCACGCTGGTTGTGACGGATTTCGGCATACCGAAAGTCATTGGCGGGCAATTCAATGTGCTGGCAACGGATGTCTATAAGCAAGTCGTGGGACGCCAGGATTTGAATATGGGGGCGGTGGTTGGTCTTGTGCTTCTGCTGCCGGCCATTCTTGCCTTTCTTCTTGATCGTTGGGCGCATGGCAAAAGAACCGCCACATTATCAGGGCGCGCGGTGGCTTATCGGCCAAAGCCACGGCTTAGACGCGACCTTCCAGCCTTTCTGTTTTGCCTTTCCGTTGCCTTGGCCTTGATAGTGATTGTCGCGGTCGCCGTATGGGGATCCTTCATTCGGTTCTGGCCCTATAACCTTTCCTTGACGCTCGATAATTACGATTTTGCGCGTTTCGATACCGCTGGCTGGCAGGCTGTTTGGCTGTCGGTGAAGCTGGGTCTTATCACGGCCTTCGTGGGGGCGGCGCTTATCTTCATCATTGCCTATAGTCTGGAACGCGGACCCCAACGGAGTTTTCTGGCCGCGCCGCTTCGCTTGCTGGCGACGATTCCCTTGGCGGTACCAGGGCTGGTACTTGGCCTAGCCTTCATTATTTTCTTCAATCACCCGGCAAATCCGCTCGGCATCATTTATGGTACGCTTGCTATCCTTGTGCTGAATTCGATCATCCATTTTTACACTGTCGGGCATCTCACGGCCGTAACGGCGATCAGGCAGCTCGATCCTGAATTCGAAGCGGTGAGCGCCAGCCTGCATGTGCCAATCTGGCAGACCTTTGGCCGTGTTACCTTGCCGATCTGCCTGCCTGCCATATTCGAGATACTGGTGTTTCTTTTCGTCAGCGCTATGACGACGGTCAGCGCGGTGATCTTTCTTTATGGGCCGGATACGAAGCCTGCTTCGGTTGCTGTTGTGCACATGGATGAGGCGGGTCAGGCCAGCGCTGCAGCAGCCATGGCCTGTGTCATCATGGCTATTTCCTTAACGGCGAAGCTCATGCAGCTCCTGGTCGGCGGTCTATTCGCGCGCGTTACATCCGCCTGGCGTCGCTAGCTGGAGTGATCGTCAGGCTGCGCGAATGATCTTCATGCGGAGCTTGCGACTACCCAAATCAATAGCCGCCACCATTGCTAAAATAAGTAGAATGATGAAAGCGACTTCATCCCAATTATTGATACGAATTCGGTCTGATAGTGCCAATCCAATGCCACCAGCCCCAACAATGCCAAGCACCGTTGAGGACCGCGCATTCGATTCCAAGGTATAGAGAATTTGCGAGAGCATGATTGGCGCGACCTGCGGGATCAATCCAATCCTGACAGCCAAAACCCGATTAGCACCTGCCGCACGCACTGCCTCAACCTGCCTTTTATCTGCCGATTCTAAGGCCTCACTGAAAAGCTTGGACAGCACGCCGATATCTGGGACAGCAAGTGCCAGAATGCCGGCGAAGGGTCCCATGCCGACCGCCGAGACAAAAATAAGTGCCCAGATCAGCGTATCTATCCCGCGCAGACCATCATAAACGCGCCTTACGGAAAAGCGCAGGAAGATATTGCCGACAATATTGCCAGCCCCAAGCAAGGCAAGTGGAAGCGCTACAAGTGCTGCCAGAAGCGTACCAAGAAACGCCATGGCGAGGCTTTCCAACAGGCTGACCAGCAATTCCGGCAATACGCCACCAGCCGAAGGCGGCCACATCAACGCCACCAACCAACCAAGCTTCATGATGCCGTTGAGGATGCGATCGGACGATGCATCCATACGCCAAAGTCCGCCCAGCAACAGCAGGAAGAGAAGCGTGAAAAGCAGCGGCGTGGTCAGGCGCAGTTTTGTCATGTCGCCGCCCCAAGAATACTGCGGCGCAAGCGCCCACATAGAAGGTCAATTGCAGCGACGGTCACAAGGATAAGGACAAGGATCGCTGAAATATCCTGATATTCGAATTGGCGGACTGCCAGATAAAGCTCCTCACCAATCCCGCCAGCGCCGACGATGCCAAGGACACTCGCTTCGCGTACATTGATTTCAAAACGCAGCAGGCCATAACTCAAGACACCTGGCAGGGATTGCGGAAAAATACCAAAGCGCATCTGCGCGGCCCAAGTGCCGCCGGCGGCGCGCACCGCCTCCATCTGGGTCAGAGACGCGTTTTCGTGTTCTTCGGCAAACAGCTTACCAAGCGAGCCCGCCGAATGGACTGCAATGGCAAGCATGCCGGCAAAGGCGCCAAGCCCAAAGGCATAAACAAAAATGAGCGCGAGGACGAGTGTTGGCACCGTCCGCGCCAATTCCAAAACACGACGTATGATTGTGACGATCCATGGCGGAGCAAGCGTTGCCGCAGCCGGAAAGGAAAGCAGAAGCGCCACCAATCCACCCAACACCGTCCCAACATAGGCAATCAGTAGCGTATCGGCGAGCAGCAGCGCCCAATCCGCAAAACCCCACATCCAATGGGCAAGATCAGCCGAGAAATGATCCAGGCGCAGACGCGGTAGGGTGCCTGCAACGTAATCAGCCGCGAGCGGGAGGCCACGCACTAGCCTCGCGATACTGACCTCCCCAATCCAGGCGGAGGCTGCAATCGCGATGGCAAGCAACGATGCAGTCAGGAACCAAGTACGCTGACGAAGCCCTTGTGCGTCACGCCATCGCGCTTCTGCCGCAAGGACAGCAGGAGAGTCGGTCAGGACCGCCGTTCCCGCCGACGCGCGGCATTTTCCTCAAGGATCGCGACGATATCCAGGTAATCCTCGTGCTTGGCGGGCGCCAGGCCGCGGGCATCAGATGTCATGTCGCGAAAGGCTTGTGGATCGCGCTGCGGCATGGCGGCGAAAGCGGCAATCGCCTCCTGCCGGAAGCTTTCCGGCAAATCCGTGCGCATCACAATGGGGGCATTCGGAATAAGCGGGGATTTCCAGATGACACGGACAGCGCCTTCCGGGATCATGCCTTTTTCCGCCATGCGCTGGAATGTATTGCGGCGTTCATTTGAATAGGAAATCACTGCAGCATCAAACGTACCGTTGATTACGGTCATGACGCCTTGCTCATGACTTCCAGTAAAGCCTGTGCGGGAGAAGTAGCTTGCCGGGTCCATCCCTTGGCGACGCAGGAACCAGCCAGGTACCTGGAAGCCGGATGTACTATTGGGGTCGCTGAACCCGAGCGTCTTGCCGCGCATATCTTCAAGAGTCCGGATCGGGCTATCCGTCCGCACAATCATGACGCTGTGGTAGCCTTCCATGCCCTCATTATCAATATAGCGGAATATGGGGATGATGCGTTCCCCCATGACACGCCGCGCAAGCCCGTAGGAAGCCGGGCCAAGATAGGCCAACTCGGAATGACCGGCGCGCAGCGCCTCCACCACCGCTGCATAGTCAGACCCGCGGAATACACGGAACGGGGAGCGCAATTCGCGCGCCATATAGGCCTGAAGACCTTGCAGGCGCGCCACGGCGTCTCGTTCATTCTCGACCGAGATCATGCCGAAGCGCACTTCGCGGAGTTGCTGGCGCCAATCAGCTTGCGCACGGGCATGCAGCGGTAAGAAAGCAAGACCCGGCAGCATTAGGGCAGTTCGACGGCCAAGCATGGGAGACCTCTCTCAAAAGCTTTGCAACATGTGGCTGAATTGAATGATGGACGCGTGACGGATCAATGAAAGAATGATGACAGGGAAGGGGCCTTTATCGAATCGGCACCAGCGCCGCCCTGAACTGCGCAACACAGGCGTCCCAGGACCAGGCTTCTGCATGACGTCGGCATGCCTCGCGATCACATTCAAGCGCCTTGAGGCAAGCAGCGCGGAGGTCTTCGTTCAAAGCGCCAACACGAGGATCGGTGATGACGTCAATCGGACCTGTTACTGGGAAGGCGGCAACGGGCGTGCCCGCCGCCAGCGCTTCGAGCAAAACTAACCCGAAAGTGTCTGTGCGTGATGGAAAGACAAAGACATCCGCCCCGGAATACGATCGGGCAAGCGAACCATTATCGCGATAGCCGGTGAAGGTAACCTGCGGAAATCGCTGCTTCAGCGCCGGCAAGGCGGGTCCATCACCGACCACAACCTTGCTACCCGGCAAATCAAGCGCCAAAAATGCCTCGATATTCTTTTCGATCGCCACGCGCCCGGCATAAAGAAAGATTGGCCTTGGCAGCCCGGACCATGCGTCACCCTCGCCAGGGCGAAATCTTTCGAGATCAACGCCGCGTGTCCAAGCACGCACCTTGGTGAAGCCCCGCCGGGTCAGTTCCTGCCTTAAGGAGGCGGTCGCGGCAAAGGTACCTGCGCCTGCCTCATGGAAGCGTCGCATCACGCGCCAGGACCAATCGGCGGGAATGCGTGTTCTGGCTTCAAGATATTCAGGAAAGCGCGTGTGAAAAGCGGTTGTGAAGGGCCAAGCGTTGCGTCTGCAAAGGGCGCGCATAGCCCAACCAAGCGGTCCTTCAGTCGCAATATGGATGATCTCTGGCCCGAAATCCGTGACAAGCTGCGCCAGGCGACGCTTGGGAGCGATCGCGAGCCGAATTTCAGCGTAGCCGGGGGTGGGCATACTCCGAAAACGATCAGGGCCGATAACCTCAACGGTATCGCCACCGGCCCGTAACTTTTCAACCACAACCGAAAGCGTACGCACAACGCCATTCACCTGGGGAAACCAAGCATCTGAGACAATCAGGATACGCATCGCTTTACCTTGCCCCGCGCAACAACTCGGCTACCAGATCGGGAGCCGGCGTAGATGTCGTTTTGCCCAAGGATACGGCCTGGCGGTGTGACCAATCGAGCAGTTCGAAGCGGCCATCCTGATGCTCAACCAGGGCGGTACAGCTTTCCACCCAATCACCATCATTCATATAGAGAATACCATGAACCATCCGCATTTCGGCATGATGAATATGACCACAAATGACACCATCCATGCCGCGCGATTTTGCTTCATGGGAAAGGGCTGTTTCGAAACGGTCAATTGCCTTGACCGCTTCCTTCACCTGCCGCTTCAGCCATTGAGAGAGTGACCAATAGGGATAGCCAAGTCGGCGACGCAGGAAATTGAACCAACGATTGATCGTGAGGGCTGCGTCATAGGCCCAATCCCCCAGATGCGCTAGGAATTTGGCATAACGAATGACACCATCGAATTCATCACCGTGAATGACAAGAAAGCGGCGCCCATCTGCGGCGATGTGTTCAGCTTCCCGCAATAATTTTACGCCAGCGACTTCGAGGCCGAGCCAATCACGAAAGATTTCGTCATGATTCCCAGGAACGTAGATTACTTCCGTTCCGTGTCGGGCCATCCTCAAGATCAGGCGAATGACTTCATCATGATATGCGTCCCAATACCAGGATCGTCGAAGGCGCCAGCCGTCAATGATGTCGCCAACCAGATAGAGTTTTTCGCACTGAACACTGCGCAGAAAATCCACCAATGAATCGCTGCGGCAACTCCGCAAGCCGAGGTGAATATCGGAAAGAAAAATTGTTCGATAGAATTGCGGCGCTGAAGCGAGGCTCATGATCTACGCTCCTGATTTGGTGGTCGGCGTCGGAGCGAATCGCCGACGACGAACCGCGTTTCGTCAGGACACGGCTAGATAAGTTACGCAACTTCATGCGTGAAGCTTGGATGACATTTGGTTCTTGGCTTGTTGTTTAACAAAATATTCTCAGGACTATCACATTATCGACATCGCAATTTGATTTGGTCGTTGGTCATGTCACAGAACCTAGTCATTATTTTCAATCCAGCGGCGGGCGCTCGGCGTCGTGCTAAACTGTATTCAGCACTAGACCTTCTCTATGGTCTAGGCATTCAGTTTCAGCTTCTGGAAACCAGCGCACGCGGTGATGCAGAAAAGTTCGCGCGCATGGCAGCTGAACAGGACTGTATTGTCGTGGCTGCTGGTGGGGATGGCACGATTGCGGAAGTGGCGGCTGGTCTCGCAGGAACCCAAGCGCTGCTAGGAATTCTTCCACTTGGTACTGCAAATGTCTTTGCGCTTGAAATGTCGGTGCCGCTGAACCCGCGGGAAGCCGCACGCACGCTTCTCATGGGTCGGAGCACGCGCGTTTATCCTGGCATCTTAAAGCGAGGCGACCTTACTGATCGTCTTTTCATCCAAATGGTAGGCGTGGGACTCGATTCGGTTGTGGTCCATCGGCTACCACCGGGCCTGAAGCGAGTATTCGGGAAGGGTGCTTATGTGATGCAGACTTTATGTGATTTGACGCGGCATCCCTTCCAATCTTTCAACGTGAAAATTGACGCTCTTGAGGTAGAGACCTCTGGATTGATCGTAACCAAAGGTCGGTACTACGCCGGGCGTTTCCAGATTGCACCAGAAGCCGATCCGCGGGAGACACAATTTCACGTTCTATCACTTCATCAAAATAACTTTTTTGATGCCCTGAAACACGCCGCCGCTCTCAGTCTCGGCAGGCTCCCTTACCTTTCGAGCATCTCACTGCGGCGCGGCCATGACATCCAAGTTTTCGGTGCAGATCTACCTGTTCAGGCAGATGGTGACGCGGCTGGGTCTTTGCCGATCCATATTGTCCCATTTACGCAACCGCTCCGGGTTGTCGTGCCATGACTTCCTATGATTTTGGGCGATAATGCCAAACGCTTGCCGGAGGAAAATTCTTCGGCGTCCAGGCAAGCCTGCGTGCCTCAAGGTTCAGGGCGCGGTATGGCAAAGGTGAGGTGATGCAATAGGTGTATAGGAGGAAACCACTGCCTGGGGCCACCGCCTCAACCTGCTGGATGAATTGGCGTTGCTTTTCTTCGCCCAGCAGAACAAGCGGGATTCCACAAATGACAGTTCCGACCTCCCTTCCTGTTTTTCGTAACAGTGAAAGAGGTAAGTTGAAGGCATCCGCTTGAAGCACCGTTGTTGCGGGAAATTTTACCTGCAAATGGTCAGCCATTTCCGGTACGATTTCTACCACCGCAATGCGTCCCGGGGCGATGCCTGATTTGATCAGGCTGCGCGTGATGGCACCCGTACCCGCTCCCAATTCAAGTACAAGGGAATTGGAATTCTTATCTATCTGTGCCGCGATAAGTTCCCCCAGCTTTGGCGAAGACGGCACAATCGAGCCCATCTGGAGCGGATTGGAAAGCCACCGGCGGAAGAACAACGTTACATCGCTAGGCCGCGGATGTTTTTCAACAGAAATGAAGTGAGCTTCTTTCACGACCAACCTCGAAAGCTTTGGGCCATCCATGAAGAAGACTCATGAAGGCAATGAGCATGACCAAGCATCTTTTTCGACCACGCGAACCTACAGCTACTGAAATTTTATGACATTTACATAGAAGATTGATGTAGTTTTTTTGAAACGCCTGTAAAGCGATGGTGGTCGGCTTACATTTTTGGCAATTTTGCTGGGTTGGTAGAAGTGGTTCGCAAAACGCGGAGGTTCCTATAGCTGGCTTTCCTGTCCGACAGCGGCGATAATGTTGCGGGTCGGGAGAGAGAGCATGACGAAGCGAAGGGGCCGGACGCACAATACCGCTTGCCGGCCAAAAGCAGGCTGGACAGGGCAGAGGCGGTTCGCTAGAGAAAAGGTTCTGGTAGGGCTGAGGCTCCGCCGGGGCCCAGATAGCTCAGTTGGTAGAGCATGCGACTGAAAATCGCAGTGTCGCTGGTTCGATTCCGGCTCTGGGCACCATTTTTTCTTTAAAATCCCAAAAAAATCTAATTTGGCACGACGATTGCAGTGCCTAATCGGGGGAGCCGACCCCGAACCCTCTTGCCCCGCCAATATGGGCGACCCGGATCGGAGCGAAACGCATGACCCCCAGCCACGGCACCAAGACGCCTCACCGTATTGTTGTGGTCGGTGGCGGGGCGGCGGGGCTGGAACTGGTCACCAGGCTGGGCCACCGCTACGCCCGCAGCGGCGCGGCTGAGGTCACGCTGGTGGAACGCGCGCGGACACATCTGTGGAAGCCATTGCTGCATGCGGTGGCGGCCGGCAGCCTCGATCGGGACCGGCACGAACTCCATTACCTGCGCCAAGCCCATAACCACCACTTCACCTATCGCTTTGGTCCGATGACAGGGATTGATCGGGAAGCGCGCGAAATCTTGGTCGGCGCCACCATTGACGATGAAGGCCGCCAGGTCACGCCACCAAGCCGCGTGCCCTATGACACGCTGGTTATCTGCATCGGCAGCGTCACCAATGATTTCGGCACGCCGGGGGCAGCCGAACACGCCGTGCCGCTGGAAAACGTGGCCCAGGCCAGCCGCTTCCATCGCCGCTTGGTCAATGCGTGCCTGCGCGCCAATAGCCAAGCCGAACCTGTGCGCCCCGGCCAGCTTCATGTTGCCATCATCGGCGCGGGGGCAACCGGCACGGAATTGGCCGCCGAACTACACCGCACTTTGCGCGCTGTTGTTGCCTATGGGCTCGACCGGATTGACCCGGCGCGCGATGTCCGCATTCGCCTGATTGAAGCGGCACCGCGCATTCTGCCGGCACTGCCCGAACGCATCTCGGCCGCCACCATGAAATTGCTGGAAGATCTGGGCGTTGAAGTGCTGGCTGGCCGCCGCGTGGCAGAAGTGCGCGCCGATGGCGTGGTGCTGGCCGATGGCGCGGTCATCCCCGGTGAGCTTGTGGTTTGGGCCGCCGGCGTAAAAGGCCCGGCTGTGCTGCGCAATATCGGCGGGCTGGAGACCACACCCAATGATCAACTGGTCGTGCTGCCCACACTGCAAACCACGCGCGATCCTGACATTTTCGCGCTCGGTGATTGCGCGGCCTGCCCGCGGCCCGATGGCAAGGGCAACCTGCCACCCCGCGCCCAGGCGGCACATCAGCAAGCGACGCATCTTTACCGGCAAATTGACCGCAAGCTGCGCGGGCTTGAAGTGGAGCCCTTTGCCTATCGCGATTTCGGGTCGCTCGTGTCACTCGGCAAATACTCAACCGTCGGCAGCCTGATGGGCTTCCTGGTCGGGCGCAGCATGTTCATCGAAGGCTATTTCGCGCGGATGATGTATCGGTCCTTGTACAAAATGCATCAGACAGCGCTGCATGGGCATGCGCCGGTACTATGGCGAACGCTGGTGGGGATGGTTGCGGACCGGGGGCAGCCGCAGGTGAAGCTGCATTGACAACCTTTGGGTTCCACAAGCTTGCAGATAAACTGAAAAAGGTCGCAAAAACGACAGACTAAGAAGACCTAGCCTTGGTCTTGCTGCGCTTGGAGCGAGTAGCAACCATCGGCTTTTTGTCTGCGTCAGCGGCATTAGCTACCGCAAACTCTACCTCCAGGGCACCGGCATAAACATGTGAGCCATCTTCAAGCTCGACACGAGCCTCGATGAGTCCGGGTTGGTGGACCTGCAGCAGATGGGTGCCCAGCAAGATAAGATTTTCTGGACGAGCGATGTTCGGTGGCGGGGCCGCCTCTGCCGGAAGATTTACCATCACAGGGGGACCGCCAGGCGTCGTTATTGTCATCTTGGTTGGCTTGGTGATGTCGCCCTTCGGAAAACGCAACTTTACCGCAATGGCAAAATTCAAGATCGTTGGAGATTCAGCGGAGGAAGCTTGGCGTTCGATCCGGATTTTCGCTCCTGGATGAACGCCAACAAGGGTCACTTTTCCATCTTGTTCAAACCGGATCATTTCGCAAAACAGCGCCGTCGCCCAACGTGCCTCGGGCGCTGAAATGCGTTCATTTGGTGCGATCTGGGTCGTAGTCATAGGACTCAAAACATTAATGGGTTGTGGGAAGTTGGCGCGGCCTCGGTCGTCTTAATGGCTCCGAACACGCGCGCCGTAACTTCATGGGGTGTGGGTTCAGACTGAACGCCTTTCACGTGGTTCTTTCGAAGGTGATGAGGCGCTTCGATGCGATGCGCCTTAACCTCCATTTCATGACCTAGGGCTGCCAGAATCGCGGCAATTGTGCGCAGTTCAAGATTGCCGCCGCTCAACGCGCGGGTGACGGTTGCTTTATTGCGACCGATCAGTCTAGCAATTTCGGACTTCGTAAGGTTCCGTTCCTGCCCTTCTGTCTGAAGCGCAAGAAAAAGCTCGCGTGATACGTCTGCAGCCAGCTTGGCGTAAATGCGTCCGCCATCTGCGGGCATGACATGAAGTCGTTTACGTGCCATGGGAGTCGCCCTGCAAGAAATGCTCAAGTGAAACGCCAAGTGCTTCGGCTTCCGCCGCGCAGGCTGCATAGAACTGTGTACTCTTTCCCTTGAAGTCCTTCTTGAAGGTGGCGCCTGCCGCCAAAAATTGACCTTTGGAGATATAGTAGCCGCCGATGCGCACGGACCGAGTTTTCCACTGGAAGAGCGTTGGGTTGCCAGGTTGACGGCGCTTTTCGTGATCATGACCGCGAACCATCACGCCGCCAGAGCAGAAATGATTGAACAGGTTCTGGACCTGGAAGTAAGGCTCCGGGTCAGGGTTCTCGCCGCTCGGCAACATGCCGCGCATTGCCTCAATTGCGTTCCGACACTCAAGGGTCATGTAAATGTATCTCTCGGGTTGTTGGTCGTAACGCAGGCTGGGATCGAAACGCACGAGCCGTCCCTGTCCAATTAGCCTCTCAAATGTTGCATTTAAAGTCAACTATTTTATCGCCTATGTGTTTTCAGACTAAATGTTCATAAATGCATAAATAACCAATTGGAAGGTGGCGTCGCCCGCTACTCCCGCCCGTACCCCTCTTCTCCAGGCACTTCTCCCAAAACACGAAAAGGGGGCCTAAGCCCCCTTCAAAACGCCCAGCGTTATATCGCAGGCCGAAGCCCGCGCAGCCTCAGCCCTGGCGGGCCTTCAGCCGCGGGTTCTTCTTGTTGATCACGTAAACGCGACCGCGGCGGCGTACCACAACGCAGTTCTTGTCACGGATCTTGGCGGTCTTGAGTGAGTTACGAATTTTCATTGGTCAAACCTTTCGAGGACGCGATGTCTAAGCAAGCCAGCGGGCCAAGTCAACCCATTACAGCGCCTATTCAGCAGCGCGCTGTTCCTCCTCCATGATGCGGAGAAAGCCATCCCGCGCCTGGGGCAGTTTCCGGCCCATGATTTGTTCGGCCACTTGCGTTCGCAGCACCTGCGCGGTGCCGCCGGCAATGGCAAACATGCGCGCATCGCGCAAATAGCGCTCCATCGGGTTGTCGCGCGAATACCCCGCCGCGCCCCAAACCTGCAAAGCCTGGTTCGTGACCCTAATCGCCATCTCGCCGGCCAGCACCTTGGCCTGGGCGGCGGCGAGGCGATCCGGAAAGCCATTCGGCCCCGCACTTTTGGCCGCGCGCCAGACCAGCGCACGGGCCGCTTCCACTTCAATGGACATATCCGCCAGCATCCAGGCGAGCCCCTGGAATTCGCCAATGGGCCGACCGAATTGGCGCCGCGTCTGCGCGCGTTCCAGCGCATGTTCATAAGCGCCGGCGGCCAGCCCCAAGGCGACGGTCGCCGCCCCCACGCGCTGCCCATTATAGGCATCAATCAACCGGCCAA
>CALRPR020000083.1:0-16155 GCA_943370125.1 Allobosea thiooxidans
GCCCGCGCCCCCTCCGGCCGAACGTGCCCCCACCATCGGTTCCGTCACCAGCCTGCCGCTGCCGCGCTTTGCAGCGCTCCGTTCGGATGAGGTGAATATGCGAAGCGGCCCGGGCACCCGCTTTCCTATTGAATGGACCTATCAGCGCCGCGAATTGCCGGTGGAAATTGTGCGCGAATTCGAACTCTGGCGCCGCATCCGCGACCCGGAAGGCACCGAAGGCTGGGTGCATCAATCAACCCTGATGGGCCGGCGTTCCTTCATTGTGCGCGGCGCGCCGGGCACTGAGGTGATGCTCCGTCGCCGTGCTGAGGATCAGGCGCAGCCCGTGGCGCGGCTTCGCCCCGGCGTGGTGGGGCGGCTGCGCGCCTGTGAGGCCAATAACCCCTGGTGTGAGGCGCAAATCGGTGAATTCCGAGGCTATATCAAGCGCGCCGATATCTGGGGCGTGGGGCCAGCCGAGGAAGTCAAATAACACCCCTTTCGCGCCGTGGCTTTTCCAGATTAAGCTTTCGCCATGACCGAGGAATCACCCAACCGCGCGCTGCACGACATAGGCGGGATCGCGCGCTTCCGCTGCACCCCTGTTGAGCATGATGAGGCGCCGCCCGATGCCTTCGGCAAAAAGGTGGATGCCATTCGGCAAATCCTGGCGCAGAAAAAGATGATGACGGTGGATGAACTCCGCCGCGGCATCGAAAGCATCCCGCAGGATGAATACTTCGCGCTTGGCTATTACGAACGCTGGCTGCGGTCCATCGCGGCCCTGATGGTCGAAAAAGGCGTGATCCGGCAGGAGGATTTGGCATGAGTGCTGCGCCTGAGGCCTCTGCGCCACGCTTCGCCCCCGGCGCGCAAGTGCGCGTGAAGGATGATTGGCCGGAGACCCGCGGCCCCTGCCATATCCGCACCCCCTATTATGTGCGTGGGCGGCTGGGCCAGGTGGTGCGCCCGCTGGGTGCCTTCCCGAACCCGGAAGACCTTGCCTTCGCGCGCCCCGCGCCGCGCCGGCAGCTTTACCATGTGCTGTTCGAACAGCCGCCCATTTGGAATGAGGGCAAGGCCGGCGATACGGTGATGGTGGAAATCTTCGAACATTGGTTGGAGGAAGCCTGACATGGCCGCGCCCCCCTCTGGCGTAAACCTCGCGCTGCTGGACAAGCTTGTTGCCGCACTCTCCGCCAAAGGGCTGGTGACTGAGGCTGAAATCGCCGAACGCCAGGCGATCACTGATCGTGCGAGCCCCGAGATCGGCGCGCGCATGGTAGCCCGTGCCTGGACCGATCCTGATTACTACGCGCTACTGATGCGTGACGGGAAGGCCGCTGCCGAGGCGGCGGGCGCTTCAATGGCCGGCGCGCCGGAGCTTGGCGTTTTGGAAAACACGCCAAACCAGCATCATCTGGTGGTCTGTACCCTCTGCTCCTGCTACCCGCGCGCGCTGCTGGGCTATCCGCCTGGTTGGTATAAATCCTTCGCCTATCGGTCACGCGCTGTGCGCGAGCCTCGTGCGGTGTTGGCGGAATGGGGCACGCAAATTCCCGATGATGTGGAAATCCGCGTGGTGGATAGCACCGCGGATTACCGCTGGATGGTCCTGCCAATGCGCCCCACGGGGACGGAGGGTTGGAGCGTGGAGAAGTTGGCTTCCATTGTCACGCGGGATGCGTTGGTTGGAGTGGCGCTGCCGCGGGTTTGATGGGCCATTAGAATGTTTATTATTTGGTCTATTTAATGCTTGCTGGCACATCGTGGCTTTCGCTGTATGTCGAGTTAGAAGACTGAGTTTCCCAGACCGGGGGCGCTCCGCCAAAAACATGAGACCGTATTGGTGATGAAGTCTGGAGTGATGAGCGATGGCCGAGCCAAAGAACCGCGAGCGGCTTGAAGCGGAATGGTGGGATGATTGGCGCCGAGCGGACTATTCCTGGAGCGGACTGGCAAAAAAAGGATTAGGAGATGAGCCAGTAAGCAGTAGGCAGGGCCTGTTTGGCGAGACAACCCTGCAAGCTTATTGGCGGCGGGATCCCGAAACGGGAATCATGCGAACGGACGAGCAAATGCTTGCGGTCGGCGAACTTGTTACTGGGCCACAAGGGGAGCTCTGGCATCTCGCTCATGTTCCATTAGAATGGAGAGAGGGACACTCGGGAAAAAGATTTTGGAGTAGCGCAAACCATCAAAGGGTAATTGAGATCTTGAACGCAAGGCTTGAATTAGCCGTCAGTACTAGAATAAGTCACCAAAATTCCGAAGAAAAATTCGATGGAAGGGCGCAGTTTTCTGGGATAGTTTTGGCATCAAATTGGTTTTTTTCACAAAAGGCGAATGAAGCGAGCGATACTTGGGAAGCCGATATAGCTTCGGCACTAGGTGTTATATGCAAGCGAGCATGGATTAGTTCTATTATATTTTGTGAAGCAAAATTCGATCATAGATCAGATTTTTCAGAATCCTTTTTTTGTCATCTTTGGTTTTATAAACTAGTTTTTGTACAAAATATCTCCTTCGCACGATGTAAATTCGTTGGTTTCGCTAATTTTGAAGAGGTGAATTTTCAGGGCAATTTCGACTTAATGAATATTTTTGCGCTAGGGCGTTTGAGCTTTAGCAATTTGAAATTCTGTGAATTTGCATATTTTGCATATGCACTTTTTTGTTCTAGCTTCTTATTCAAGAATGTTGAATTTCAAAAGAAAGCGTTTTTCAATAAATCAAAGTTTGAGGAAGAAATTTCTTTCTCTTCGGTGTTTTTTCTGAAGAATGCTGGCTCTGATGATTTCCAGGGTGCTTTTGAATTCCAGGGGGCTTTTTTTGGGGGCGGCGTTAGATTTTCTGATACGAATGAGTGGGAGAAAAGCAATATCCCGTGGAGCCGAGCTTTTTTTGATGCCAAAACTTCGGGTACTCTATCTTTCGAACGCAGTCCGCTTCCCCCCATAAGTGCTTTTCACGGCCTGAAGCTTGATAATGGCGCTCTACTGTCTTTTGACGATCCCGGAACAAAGGCGACTTTAGCCTCGTTTAGCGAGCAGTTATCGACCATCAAGGACGCAAAAGAAAATGCTTCTGGATCGAAGGAAAAGATGCCACCTGATCAAGCCAATCGCTTGCTTGATGATTTGGCCGGCGGCTGCCGTGTCCTAAAAAAGTATTTTGAGTCGCAAGGTGATCGGGAACGTTCCCAACGCTTTTTTCGTCTTGAACTCGAAGCCCGGATGAAAAGTGATGAAGTCAGCAGATTTGAGAAATGGGTTTTTGCCGGATATAGGATGTTTTCCGATTATGGGGCATCCATCGGTCGCCCCCTTCTGGGACTTTTCGTTGCTTTCGTAGGATTCGGTTTGTTTTACTGGGCCATTGCAGCGTTATGGTTTGTACCGACAGCGGTATTTGACCGGAAGCTTTTTGTGGGCTCTTTTGATTTCTCACTTCGCCAGACTTTTCCCTTTATTACAACGGACATGAAGGCGGAGAATATCGATATCAGTATGCGTAAAGTATTGCTGGGAGAGGGTGACCGCTGGCAAAACCTTCTCCTGCGCTGCGTAACCGTTCTACAAACGACTTTCTCTCTCGCAATGATCTTCCTGTCAGGCCTTGCAATCCGCCGCCGGTTCAAAATGGATTGAGCGATAAGCGCTTCCCTCAACTCATCAACCAAACAATCACCGTCCCGCCCGAGGTCAGCAGTATATGCCCAAAGGGCACTGCCGCCGTATAGCCCAGCACCGCAATCGGGCTGCCTGATTTTTCCTGCAATGCGGCCAAGGCCGCTGTCATGGTTTGTGCGCCGGAAAGCGCGCCTAGCAGCAGAAGCGGGTTCATCCGCAGCACGTAGCGCCCGATGAATAGCCCAAGGAATTGCGGCACCAGCGTCACGAAAACCCCGGCAAGCAGCAGGCCAAAGCCCACTTCGCGCACCGCGTCCACAAATACAGGGCCGGCATGCAGGCCGATCATGCCCACAAAGGCCGCGAGGCCGAGTGAGGTCATCATGGAAATCGCCGCATCCGGAATGCGCGCGAAATGCGGCCGGCGAGACCGCAGCCAGCCAATGAAAAGCCCCGCCAGCAGCGTGCCCACACTGGTGGAAAGCGCGATATGCGCGCCCGCAATATCCACCCCCACCACCGTGCCAATCAGCCCGCCGACAAAAATCGCAAGCCCAAGCGTCACATAATCCGTCGCGTCACTCTGGCGGATCGCGGCACCCGCCAGCGCCGCGGCTGCTTCCACATTCTTCTCAGTTCCGATCAGGGTAATGATATCGCCGCGTTCCAGCCGGGTTTCGGGGCTGATCGGCACTTCAAGCCCGCTGCGCAGAATGTGGCGCAGGAAAACGCCCCGCGCTTCCGGCGCTTGGCCAAGTTCAGCAACGCTCCGCCCCACGACTGCGGACCCCGCGACATAAACTTCAAGCGACATCGCCGCGATATCCAGCAATTCCCGGTCTTCAACCTCTCGGACGTCAGCGCCTAGAAATTCAATCAGCACATCGCGGCGCGCTTCCAGCGCAACAACATCACCTGCCTGCAAGACCAATTCCGGGCGCGGTTCCATCAGTGCATCGCCGCGCCGGATGCGCTGGATAAAGATGCGCTGGCCCGCGGCCATGGCTTCTGCCTGCGCCACGGTTTTTTCGGTCAGCGCCGCACCGGGCGCAATCGCATAGGCGCGGATTTCAACGGGCCGCCAGGCGGAAGCAATGCCAGCGCGCTTTTGGGTAATGCCGTATTTTTCTTCAAGCTTGCGCGCTTCTGCCGCCACATCAATGCGGAGAATTGCGGGGCCTATGACGGTTGTCATCAAAATCACGCCGAGGGCGCCGAACAGATAGCAAAGCGCATCCGCAACCGCGATATGGCTGATCATCTGATCGCGCTGTTCCTTGGGCAGTGGCAGCGCGCGGATGGCTTCAGCCGCCGTGCCAATGGCCGGCGATTCCGTGGTGGCGCCCGAAAACAAACCAGCCGCGAAGCCGGCATCAAGCCCCAGCATGCGCGCGGCAATCACCGCCGTTGCCATGGCGGTCAATGGCACGATGATCCCAATGGCAATGCCGGGCAGCCCATCGCCCTTCACCGCGCTCAGGAATTTCGGCCCAACCGAATAGCCAATGCCGAATAGGAAAAGCAGGAACAGGATGGAGCGCGCGACTTCGGAGACCGGCACTTCCGCGAATTGGCCGATCAATAGTCCGGCAAAAAGCGCCCCCGTTACCGGCCCCAAGCCAAAGCCGCGATATTTGAATTGGCCGATGAAATAGCCAAGGCCGAGCACCAGAAACACCGTGAGATCAGGATGTTTTTCCAAAAAATGGGTAAAATCACTGAAACCCATGTGCCAATTCTCCCCGATTCCTAAGCCTTGCGGTTAACCTGACTGAGCCAGCCAAGACTGCCAAGCCACCTTATTTTGCAAGTCACTATTGCTGCCCGAGCATACCCAGCGCTTCGCGGTAAACATCGCGGCGCTTCCGCCCTGTGGCCTTCGCCACCGCTTCCGCCGCATCCTTCACCGAAAGGCCGCTGTCCAAGGCAGCGCGAAGCTGCGCGGTCACTTCCGCATCACCCACCACCGCCTCAGCCGCGGCTGGGCCAACCACGATGCAAATCTCGCCCCGCGCTTCGGCAGTGGCGTAATGCGCGGCCAGCGCGCCGAGGCTATCGCGGCGCAGTTCCTCAAACCGCTTGGTCATTTCGCGCGCGACAGCGGCGGGGCGCTCAGCGCCAAAGGCCCCCGCCATGTCAGCTAGGCTTTCCGACAGCCGATGCGGTGCCTCGTAAAAAATCATGCTGGCCGCAAGCCCTGCCTGTTCCAGCGCCTTCAGACGTGTGAGCGCCGCCAGGCGCGCGCCGGCGCGGGGCGGAAGGAAGCCCTCGAACAGAAAGGGCTCGGGCGGCAGGCCGGACAGGACCAGGGCCATCACCGCCGCATTGGGGCCGGGAATGGCGGAAATCGTTACCCCCGCCGCAATCGCCGCGCGCACCAGCCGAAAGCCTGGATCGCTCACCAAAGGCGTGCCGGCATCGGATACCAGCGCCAATTTCTGGCCCTGGCCCAGCATTTCCAGTATGCGGGGAAGCTCAGACGCTTCATTATGATCATGGAGGGGAATAAGGCGCGCTGACACGCTCAGCCGGGCGAGCATTGCGCCAGTTGTTCTGCTATCTTCACACAGCACCGCATCGGCGGCCTTCAGGGCGGCCAGGGCGCGGGGCGAAAGATCGCCCATATTGCCTATGGGGGTCGCAACCAATGTCAGGCCAGGCCCAATGGCGGGCGCAGCCGAAGGATGGACTGATCGTGGCTCGTTTTCTGGTTCGGCTGTCGTCACGCCTGATCGCCCTTGCTCCGCTTGGGTTGCTTGTCGCGCTTGCGGCCTGTGCCCCGCAAGCCCCCATCATGGTTGGTGCCCCGCCAAGTGGCGCGCCGGCTGATGTGGCGCGCACCAGGGTTGCGCTGCTGTTGCCGCTTTCGGGGCAACAGGAACAGCTCGGCCAAGCGCTGCAACAAGCGGCGGAATTGGCGCTGTTTGAACAGAATGACCGCCGGGTTGAATTCGTCCCGCTGGATACGGGTGGCAATGCCATGGGCGCGGGGGATGCGGCGCGGCGCGCTGTCAGCCTTGGGGCTGTCAGCATGGTTGGTCCGCTGACCGGGGCGGAGACCGCCGGCGCGGCACCGGTTGCCCAGGCTGCGCGCCTGCCGGTGCTGGCCTTCACCAATGATGCTTCCCAGGCCCGGCCGGGCGTTTGGACGCTGGGCGTGTCACCGGAACAGCAGGTGCGCCGCGTGATGGGCTCGGCCATGTCAGCCGGGGCGCGGCAATTCGGCATGGTGGCGCCGGATGATGCTTTTGGGCGCGCCTTGGCCACGGCGATGCGCCAGGCGGCAGCGGATTTCAACCTGCCTAGCCCCGCGATTGTGTTGTTCAACGAAAGGTCCGGCGCGGCTGGGCCGGTTGCGGAAATGGGGCGGCGCGCCACCAATCCGATTGACGCGGTGATGATTGGCGCCACGGGCTTTCGCGCGCGGGAATTGGCCGCGGCCGTCCGGGCGGGGGCACAGGAAAACCCGCGTCCCTTGCTGCTTGGCCATGCGCTTTGGATCGGCGATGCCGGGCTTGCCAATGAACCCGCTTTGCATGGTGCGCTTTTCCCCGCCCCCGATGAACGTGCGCGCCGCGACTTTGATGCGCGCTACCAGCAGGCTTTCGGCGCGCGTCCGCCGCGCATCGCCGGCGTTGCGCATGATGCCGCGCTGATGGCGGCTGGGCTGGCTGTGGCGCCGCCCGGCACCGCCCCTGATTCCACGCCCCGCTTCGATGGCGTTGATGGCCCGCTGCAACTGCGCCCGGGTGGGGTGGTGGATCGCGGCCTTGCGCTATTTCGTGTGGCGCCGAATGGCGATTCGGTTCTAGTGGAACCGCCCATGCCGCTTGGCGTCGGCTTCTGAATAATGCCATGCGGGCGGCTTCCCGCATGAAGGCGATGCTGCGCTTTGCGATGGCCATCGGCGTGGTGCCGGCTCTGGTGCTTGGCTTGCTGATCCTCACGCGCGAATTGCGCCCCATTCCTGGCCTTTTTGCGCTGGCCGCTGTGGCAGCCGGGAGTTTTGTCCTCGCCCTGGGCTGGCGTGCGCGGCTGGCGCTTTTGGCTCAAGCGCTTCACGATGCGCTGGCGCAGTTTCGGGCGGCCCCGGCGCGGGCTGAAGTGACCACGCTGCCATCTGCCGAAGATTTGGCCGATGGCATTCGTCGCCTGGCGCGCGGCCTGGCTGAACAGGGGGCCATGCTTGAAAGGCTGCGCCGCGCCGATGCCGCCATTCTGGAAAACCTGCCCGAACCCGTGCTGCTGCTTTCCGCCGAGCGTGCCGTGCTGCGCGCCAACCCCGCCGCACGGGACATGCTGGGGCCGGAAGCCGCAGGGCAAGGTCCCGATGCGGCGGCGCTTCTTCGCCATCCCGTGCTTGCTTCTGCCATGGATGATGCGCTGGCCGCCGGGCACTCCGCGACGGTTGAACTCCATCTGCCCGTGCCCTTACCGCGAGAGGTCTCGGCCCGCGTCGTGCCGCTTGATCCGCCTCTCGCCAATGGTGGGCGGCTGCTGATCCTGCTGATTGATCGCAGCCGGGAAGCCGCGATTGAACGCACCCGCGCCGATTTCGTCGCCAATGCCAGCCATGAATTGCGCACGCCCTTGGCAAGCCTGCTTGGCTTCATCGAAACCCTGCGTGGCCCGGCGGCGGATGATCCTGAGGCGCAGCAGCGCTTCCTTGGCATCATGGCCGAACAGGGCGATCGCATGCGCCGGCTGATTGATGATTTGCTGAACCTTTCGCGCATTGAAATGGAGGAACACCAAGCCCCGGTCGGTGAGGCACCACTTTCCATGATTCTGCGCGCCGAGGCTGAGGCGCTGGCACCGCTGCTTAAGCGGCGCGATGTGCGGCTAACGCTTGACCTGGATGACGCATTGGTCGCCAAGCCCGCCAATGCGGATCAGGTCGCGCAGGTGATCCGCAATCTGCTGGAGAACGCGATCAATCACGGACGCGATGGCGGGCTGATTTCCGTCATACTCACGCCATCAACAGCCGATGATGCGACGGCACGTGCAGGCGCCTTGCTCAGTGTCACTGATGACGGCCCCGGCATTGCGAGGCACCACATTCCGCGCCTGACCGAACGCTTCTATCGGGTGGATGGCGCACGATCTCGCCACAAGGGCGGCACGGGGCTTGGGCTTGCCATTACGCGCCATATCGTGATGCGCCATCGCGGCCGCCTTGCCATTGAAAGCACGGAAGGCGTTGGCACCACGGTGCGTGTTTGGTTGCCAATAGGGTAGCGCTGAGGCGCGCTCTCCTGCATGGTTGCAGGTAGAACTGGTCGAGCAAAAAGGGCCTCGTCGCCTGATCGCCAGGAAAGAAAGCAATAAGGGGAGAATTTCATGAATATGCAACGTCGCAGTCTTTTGGCCTCAGCCGGTGCCCTGCTGGCCGCTCCCGCCTTGGCACAGGCGCGCTGGCCCGATCGGCCGATTGAAATCATTGTCGGCTTCACCGCCGGGGGCGGCACTGATCTTGATGCGCGGAGCTACGCTGCCGCGCTTGAAAAGCGCATCGGTGGTTCGGTGGTGGTGGTGAACCGCCCTGGCGCGGGGGGCGAAGTGGCCTTGGCCGCCGTGGCCAGGTCGCGCCCCGATGGGCATACCATCGGTACCACAAACATGCCGGGTCTGCTTACCATTCCGATCGAAAGGACAGCACAATTCAAGCTGGATGATTTCGTGGGCATCGGCAATCTGGTGACCGATCCTTCTGCGATTACCGTGCATGAAGAAAGCCCCCACCGCACACTGGCTGATCTGCTGGCGGCGGCGCGGGCCAGACCGGAAACCATCACTTATGCCTCACCCGGGGTTGGCACGGATGATCATTTGCAATTGGTGCTATTGCAGGCAGTAACCGGCACACGCTTTACCCATGTGGTCTATCAGGGCGATCCGCAGCTCCGTGCGGCGGTGCTTGGCAAGCAGGTGGATAGCATGGGGCTCAATCTTGGGCCTGTGACGGCGAGCCCCGAGAAGCTTCGCGTTTTGTCGCAAGGCGGCGCCACGCGCAGCCGCTTCCGGTCCGATGTGCCGACACTCATTGAATTGGGCTTCCCGGTGCAGATGGCCTCCGAACGGGGCTTGGTGATGGCGGCAGGCACGCCACCCGCCATTGTGCAGCGCCTGCGTGAAGCGACAGCCGATATCGCGAAGGACCCGGAATTCGTGAAAATCCTGGAAGGTCGCTTCACGGAGCCGGCCTATGAACCGGGCGATGCTTGGTTTGAACGCCTACGCCGGCAGGAAGCGGAATATCGCCGGCTGTGGCAGGCCACGCCCTGGTCACAAAGATAAGCGGCGCTGAGCGCCCGGAGCGGTTGACCATGTCCTATCAGGATGCCAATTCGTCCCGGCATGGTTCATCCGCAAGTTGCTTCCAGCAAAAGGAGCTTTCTATTTCTGCAAGGCCCGATATCGCCTTTCTTTGCTGAAGTCGCGGCTGGCCTGCGGGGCAGAGGGCATAGGGTATATCGGGTCAATTTGAACCTTGGGGATCGGCTGTTTTGGCGTGGTCCTGGCGCAGTTGATTTCACAGGGCGGCCCGCGGAATGGGCGCCCTGGATAGATGGCTTCCTGGCTGAACATGCCATTACCGATCTGGTGCTGCTTGGCGAGCAACGCCTTTATCACAGCGTGGCGATTGCCGCTGCCAAGGCGCGGGGTATTGCCATTACCGTCACGGATTATGGGTATCTGCGCCCGGATTGGATCACGCTGGAACGCGATGGCATGGGGGGGAATAGTCTTTTCCCACGGGATCCCGCCAAAATCCTGCGTCTGGCAGCAGACCTTGCGCCCGCAGATTTGACTAAGCGCTTTAGGGACCATTTTCCAACTCAGGTGTTATGGGTTGTCGGCTACCATGTGGCGATGCTGTGGCCCTTTTCCTTTCGCCATTTCCAGAATTATCAATTGATATACCCGGCCTGGACCTATCTTCGGCTAGGCCGTCGCTTGCTGTTTCGCCCGCTTGAGAACCATCGCTCGCGGAGCGTCCTGGCTGGGCTTCAGCGACGCCAAGCGCCCTTCTGGCTATTCGCCATGCAAATGGAAAATGATTTTTCCGTGCGGGCCTATTCGCCTTATCCCGATCTGGATATGGCGCTTGAGGAGACGATAACCTCCTTCGCCCGGCATTCGCCGGATGAGGCTGAATTGCTGGTGAAGCTGCATCCCTTGGACCCCTGCGTGAAGAACTGGCCGAAACGCATTTCGGCCATGGCCCGTAAAGCCGGTATCGCCGGGCGAGTGCATGTGGCGCCGCATGGCGATCTTGATGCCATGCTCAAGGCTGCCAGGGGCTTGGTCACGGTGAATAGTACTGCCACTTCCCGGGCCTTGTCCCTAAACAAGCCAGTAAAGCTTTTGGGGCAGGGCGTTTTTGATGTTCCGGGCCTGGCCTATCAGGGCGGCTTGGATGCTTTCTGGCGCGAGGCTCAGCCGCCAGATCGGGCCCTGCGTGACGCTTTCTTCGCCCTGCTCTGCGCTGCCTTCATGGTTCGCGGCGTCTATTACGGGCGGCCGGGGCTTGATGCGGCGGTCGCGGCGACGGCGGAAAGGCTGGATCGTGGGCTGGTTAACCTTCCCCTTCCGGCCCGGCACCGCTGATCGCGATATGGCGCATTGTTCTGGACAATCATTCCGACCGTGCTACCCAACGCACTCAACCTGCGGTAACAAACCCACTTGGTCCTGATTTTTCCGCTAAGGCTGCAAAAAGAGCCTTTGTGCGAAGAGTAATTTTATATTTGCGTTAAAGTACTAGGGGCTATTATTCAATCGGAAATTGAGCTTAGCCTAGCGTTTCGCCAACCGAAAGTGGGAGAAAGTTTGATGTTTAGCGGGCCCGAATATGGGCGCCTCGGCAGAGGCATATTTTTGGCGCTGCTCATTCTTGTCCCTTTGGTCGGCTGTAGTGGCGTGGCTGGAGTTGGTGGGCAGGGCGATACCGCGGCTGCGCCGCCTGGTCGTATCCTGGACCCGATCGCCGCCTTTGCCGCCGACCCGCCGCCTAATGGGCAGGGTCAGGTTTTCCTGCCTGAGCGGAATGAGCCTGTCACGCTGCGTTTTGTTCGCCAATATTCGGCTGCGAGCGGGCGCGAATGCCGGGAAGTCCGGGTTGCGCAGCGTTCAGGTGAAACCGTGCGCCTGTTCTGTCGCGCCGGTCCTGGGTGGATAGAAGCGCGGCCGCTCCTTGCCGAGACGGTTGGCCGCTGATGAGTCTGTCGGGGGAAGTTGCCCTTATTCTACGCGGGGCGCGCATGCAGCGCCGTGTGATTGGGGCACTCGTCGTCCGGGAAATGCATACGCGCTTCGGGCGCCATTATCTGGGCTATGCTTGGTTGTTTTTTGAACCGCTGTTGCTGGGCACCTGCATCGGGTTTATCCATTTGTTGCGCGATCAAGCAGCGGTCTTTGGTCCTTTTGAATTCTATGCTGTTGCCTATGTCGTGTTTTTCGTTTTTCGCGGCATTATCAACCGGGCATCCACTGCGATACCATCCAACATTGGCCTGCTTTATCATCGGACAATCACCTTGCCCGATATTTTCTTCGCCCGCCATATCATTGAGACGGTTTCCTGCATTGGCGTATTGGTGGTGTTGCTCTTTGCGCTTTTTGCAATCAACGGAGATTTGCCGGAGAACCCAACCAAGGTTGGCTTGGCAATGATCGGCATGGCCTTGCTGAGCCAGGGGATCGCACTGATGGCCGCAGCATTGACCGCAGCTGTTGAAGGTATTGAACGTGGTGTCCATGCCATGACCTATTTGATCCTTCCGGTTTGCGGAATGTTTTTTTTGGTTGATTGGTTGCCGGAATCGTTCCAGCAGCTCGCCTTGTATATTCCGACAGTTCATATCTTTGAGCTGCTGCGCGACGGTCAATTCGGCTCACGGATCCGTGCCCATTATGACCTGGGCTATGTTGCTGCTTGGATCATGGTTACCCACCTCATTGGTCTTGCTGCGTTGCGAATCACGCGCCAGCGGATTGGTTTGGAATAGGGGGCAGAATGAGCCTTGAACTCATAGATGTGCATAAATCCTACCCGATACGTGGGGGGCGGAAAGACATCCTGCGCGGTGCCTATGGGCGGATAGCGCGTGGTGAGAAGGTCGGCATATTGGGTCGCAATGGCTCCGGCAAATCCACCCTGGTGCGAATCTTGGGTGGTGTGGAGGCGCCGAGCAGAGGACGCATCCGGAGTTCAATGACCCTTTCCTGGCCTATCGGCATGATGGCAGGCTTTCAGCCACAGCTTTCTGGTGCCGATAATGCGCGGTTCATTGCGCGCATCTACGGACGCAATACTGAACCTACTGTCGAATCTGTTGCGGATTTCTCCGAACTTGGCGAATATCTGCGCATGCCCTTAATGACGTATTCGTCAGGCATGCGTTCAAGGCTGGCGCTTGCAGTCTCGCTCGCGGTGGATTTCGATTGCTATCTGGTGGACGAAGCCTTGGCCGTTGGGGATACGCGCTTCGGTCGCGCATTTGCCGAAAAAATCGAACGATCGGGACTTATTTTGGTTTCGCATTCACCCGCCCTGGTCCGCCGGCTTTGCACACGTGCTGCCGTGCTTGATCAAGGTATTCTAACCTTCTACGATGATCTCGATGAAGCTCTCGCCACCTATAATGCTCTCTGAGTCTGCGGTAAGCCAGATCGGCACACCGCCAGAGCTGTCACCACAGCCGCGGTCATGGCTGTTCAGGTTCTGGCGGAAGCCCTTCTTTTTGCTTGTCATTGTGCCTAGCCTCATTGCAGCTTTCTATTTTTATGTCATTGCCGCGCCACAATATGTTTCAGAAGCGCGTTTTGTCGTTCATTCCCGGGGCAATGATGCGGGGCAAGCGTCGGCGATGCGCGCCGCTGCAGGTGCAGCACTCGGCGGTCTTGGCGGCCTTGGCGGCGGCATGGCCTCTAGCGAAACCAATAGCATCCGTGACTACCTTTCATCGCTCGATGCGGTGATGCAGGCGGATGAAAAACTTGATCTGGTCGCCCTGTGGCAGCGCCCGGAAGCCGATTTCCTGGCGCGCCTGTGGTTCACCGAACCGGAAAGACTGGCGCGGTTCTATAACCGGATGGTGGATGTCGCGCTCGACCCAATGACTAATGTGACCACGCTCCGCGTGCGCAGCTTTCGCCCTGGGGATTCCAAGGAATTGGCGGAAACTCTTCTCAGGGCGGCCGAGGCTTTGGTCAATCGTCTTTCGGAACGAATTCGTAATGATACCTTGAGAGTGGCGCTGAGCGAAATTGAGATCGCTGAAAAGCGTGTGCTGGATAGCCGCGCGGCGCTGTTGCGTTTCCGAGAACAGGAGCGGGAGCTTGATAGCGCCGGCGCGGCTCAGGCCGCTGTGGTGCTGAGGGGGCAGTTGGAAGGCGTACTCGCCCAGGCGCGCGCAGAATTGACGGAAAGACTTCAATTCATGCGACCGGATAATCCGGCACTACAGGCAACCCGCAACCGGATCGACGCGCTGGAACGCCAGATCGCGGCGGAGCGTTCGCGGCATACGGATACGAGTTCGACCCTTGGTGGTGCCGTTCTGGTGCGTCAATTGGCGGATTATGAACGGCTGATGCTTGAACGCGAGTTTGCCGACAAGCAATTGGCCTCAGCCACCGTTGGCCTGGAATCGGCGCGCATGGAAGCCCAGCGGCAGCAGCTTTACCTCTCGCGCATTGTCCAGCCCAACCTTGCCGTTTATGCACTTTATCCGCGCAGCTTCACCAATGTTGCCAGTATTTTTCTTGGTTTGGCTATAGCCTACGGAATCGGTTGGCTTTTGATTGTGGGGATGCGTGAACATGCGGCTTAAGGGCGTGCGCTATGCGGTGGCTGGGTGGGTGCTGTTCCTCGCGCTTCATGTCGTTGGCCCGGTTTCATCGGCCCTTGCGCAAAATCAGGCGCCGGTTGCCCCCCCCGGCATCATTCCGGGCATGCCGGTCTTTCCCCGTCAGATCATTCCAGTGCTGCCCGGACTTCCCCCTGGCGGGGATCAGATGCAACCGCCGCCCGTTTTCGACCAAAGAAGTCTTGCGGATCTTCCAGGCCAAGCGCGGGGCACCGAACGCGTCGGTAGCCCCACCCAGGCGGAAGGTGGGCCATCCCTTGTCACCCCGCTTGGGGATTTGCAGCGTGTAGCGGGGCCGGCAACGGCGGTATTCGGTGCGGCGCTTTTCACCGGGCAGCCACAATCTTCCTCCGACGCGCCCAATCCCAATTATGTGCTTGCCCCTGGTGACCGGATCAGTGTCCGCGCCTGGGGGGCGGTGGATGCGGAACAGGTCGCCCAGATTGATCCAGCCGGCAATCTGTTCTTGCCCAATATCGGACCCATTCGTGTGGCCGGTACGCGTGTTGGTGATTTGCAGCGCATAGTGGAAGGCGAAATACGCCGCGTCTATACGCAGCAGGTCCAGGTCTATGCCACGGTCCTGTCCACGCAACGCATCGGCGTTTTTGTAGCCGGCTTTGTGAAATCTCCGGGCCGTTATGCCGGTGCTGCCTCAGATAGCATTCTGGATTTTCTGCTGCGCGCTGGCGGCGTCGATACAGCACGCGGTTCGTTCCGGGAAATCAGCGTGCAGCGCGGTGGCACAGCCGTCACCAGCCTTGATCTCTACCGTTTTCTGATGGACGGGCATATACCGCAAATTCGCTTGCAGGAAGGCGACACCATCTTGGTTGGCCGGCAGCGCTCGCTGATTGGTGCCGATGGTGCGGTGCGTAATAATTATCTGTTCGAAAGCGCGCAGCGCGGCCCCATGCGCGGCCAGGATCTCATCAATTACGCTAGGCCCCTGCCGGCGGCGACTAATGCCGTGGTGCGCGGTGTGCGCAATGCGCAGCCCTTCTCCCGCTATGTCACCTTGGCTGAACTCGCGCGCCAGACTCTCCAGGATCAGGATACAGTGACCTTCGTGGCGGATGTGGCGCTGCGCACGGTGCGGGTGACCATTGAAGGTAGCCGGCTTTATCCATCCGTGCTTGTTGCTCAACGAGATTTCTCGCTGTGCCAGATACTGGATCACGTGGCGGTGGACCCCATGCTGGCCAATACCTCTGCCGTGTTCCTGCTGCGCCCTAGGCTTGCCATGCAGCAGAAGCGCTCCATCGATGATGCGCTCGATCGGCTGGAAAGGCAGTTATTCCTTTCCCCCTCCATGACCCCAGGGGTGGCTGCGGCGCGTACGGCTGAGGCAAATCTGGTTCTGTCTTATATCAGCCGCGCGCGCCGAAGCCTGCCGGAAGGCCGGCTTGTCGTGGTGAATGAGGATGGTACCTGCGCCCCGGTGCGTCTTGAAGATGGCGATGTCATCGTCATTCCGGAAAGATCGCAGACTGTCATGGTGCAGGGGGAAGTCAGCATGCCCCGCGCCGTGCTTTGGCGGGAAGGCATGAGCATTGAACAATACCTTGAGCAGGCAGGCGGGCTGACGGCGCGTGGGGCGCGTTCCACACTCATGCTGCGCCGGCCGAGCGGGCAGGTCATTCTTGAGCCGCGCCAATCGCCGC
>CALRPR020000084.1:0-16150 GCA_943370125.1 Allobosea thiooxidans
TCCTCAAAATCATCCACGATCATATCAGCGAAATATTCCGCGCCATCCTTGCGCCCAATGATTGAGGGAATGTCATTCACCTCCTGCGGATAGGGAATGGCGAGCAACTTGCCGGCGCGCGTTGTCATCCAGATTGGCGCATCATCGGCGCACCAATTGAGCGTATAGCGATAGCCCGCTTCCACCAGCAGATCAGGTGTGGTTTTGCTCTCCGCAATCCAGGGCGAAAGCCAGCCGCGCGGCGCCTTGCCTTCATGTTTGCTGATGGCGGCGCTGCTCTCAGTGATCAGCGCGGCTTCCTCGGCTTCCGGCAGGATGGATTGGCGTTCCGAATTGGTCCGCCCATGGCCCGCGAATTCATCACCTCGCGCGCGATGCGCGGCAAGCAAAGCGGGCGCGTAATCATACATGGCGCTATTCAGCAGCACCGTCGCGGGCATCTGCATTTCATCAAATAGTTCCAGCAGCCGCCAGGCGCCAACGCGATTGCCGTAATCCCGCCACGCGTAATTCAGCACATCGGGCTGCGGTCCGCCGGGCGCCAATTCCGCACCCAAGCCCTCGCCAAAGGCGAAATGTTCAAGATTGAGGCCAAGATAAACCGCAAGCTTCGCCCCGCCCGGCCAGGCATAGGACGCGCGGTCCCGCCAGGGGTGGTAGGTGTAGCGTCCATGGCTTGGCAGCATTGCAGTGATCCTTTCGCGACCTTCTTTGGGGGCGCGGGCCGGCTTCGGCAAGGGTTCCGGGCTTGCCTGCCGGCCCGGACCGGGCCAGCCTTCCGCCTTACCAAGGGAGGATCACATGAAAATCGGCGCCGCCATGTTCTTCACCGATTATTCCATGTCGCCCGGCGAATTGGCCGTGGCCTTGGAAGAACGCGGTTTTGACAGTCTTTGGGCGCCGGAACATTCGCATATTCCGCTGGCGCGCACCGCTTCCTACCCGGGCGGCGGCGCCTTGCCGCGCGAGTATTATGAGGTGATGGACCCATTCGTAACCCTCACCGCCGCCGCAGCAGCCACAAAGAAATTGCTTGTCGGCACAGGAATTTGCCTGGTGGTGCAGCGCGACCCGATCCAGACCGCCAAGGCGGTTGCAACGATTGATCATATCTCTGGCGGGCGCTTTCTTTTTGGCGTTGGCAATGGCTGGAACCAGGATGAGATCGAAAACCACGGCACCGTCTTCGCCTCGCGTCACAAGCTGGCACGCGAACGGATTGAGGCGATGAAGGCGATCTGGACCCAAGCCCAGCCAAGCTATGCCGGCGAATTCGTCAATTTCACGCCGATGGAAACCGGGCCGAAGCCGCTGCAAAAGCCGCATCCGCCGATCATTGTGGGCGGTGCCTACCCCTGGGGTGCGAAGCGCGCGGTGCGCTATGGCGATGGCTGGATGCCGCATCGTGTGCGCAAGCACTATGCCGATGTTGGTGCGTTGATCCCTCAATTCCGCCAATTGGTTAGTGAGGCCGGGCGGCGCGAAGAAGATTTGCCCATAACCATCTGGGGCGTGAAGGAAGACCGCGACGCGCTGCTGGCCGACCGCGACCTTGGTGTTGCGCGCGTGGTGCTGAGCCTTGCTTCCGCCAAGCGTGATGAGATTTTGCCGGAATTAGACCGCTGGGCGGCGCTGATTCGTGCGATAACCTAAAGCACCGTCTCGGCTGCCAGGCGCAGCGCTTCCTGCGAGGCACCCGTCAGCACCAGTGTAGTCAGCTTGCCCTCACGCGCTGCCGCCTGCCAATCCCGCAGGCGGGCGCGCACACGATCCACGGGGCCAACCAGCGCGATTTCATCCACCAGCGCATCCGGCACCGCGGCAATGGCTTCCTTGCGATGGCCGGCCAGAAACGCCTTCTGGATCGCGGCCGCTGCATCCGGAAAGCCAAGGCGCTTGCAGTAATCATTGTAGAAATTCTTGCCCACAGCACCCATGCCGCCGATATACAGCGCCAATTCCGGCTTCACCGCATCGCGGCAGGCTTGCAGATCATCGCCCAGCCTGATCTTCGTATAAGGCGCGATGTCAAAATCGCTTAAGGCGCGTGGCGTGGCGGCCTTCGCCATGCCTTCCAGCGTTGGCTTTATCACCAGATCAGCCTTTTCCGGCGACATGAAAATCGGCAAATTGCCATCAGCGATTTCACCCGCCAGCCGCATGCCACCTGGCGTGATGGATGCACAGTAAAAGCGCATCGGCTTACCATGCAGAATGCTTTTCAGCGGCTTGCCAAGCCCTGTCGCGTCCGGCCCGTCATAGGGAATGCGATAATGCGTGCCCTGATATTCCAAGGGCCTTTCGCGCGCGATGATGGCGCGCATGATGTCAATATATTCACGCGTCCGCACCAGCGGGCTGCCATATGCCTGCCCATGCCAGCCTTCCACCACCTGCGGCCCGGAAGGCCCGACCCCACACAGGAAGCGATCCCCCGATAAGGATTGCAGCGTCATCGCCGTGGAAGCGGCGCAGGCGGGGCTGCGCGCCGGCATTTGCATGATGCCTGTGCCTGCCTTGATTTTTGTGGTTTGTGCCAGCACCCAAGTGATCGGCGTCACGGCATCAGACCCGTAGCTTTCGCCGCACCACACCATGGTGAAGCCAAGCCTTTCGGCTTCCAGCACCAGCGCCATATCAATGGTGCCGGTCATGCCAAGCGTCATGCCAAGGCGCATGGGTCAGATCCTCGCCATCACCGAAGTGCGGAAGCTTTCCATCTGGTCCAGCACTTTTTCAACGGTCGAACCCAGGAAGTTGAAATCAATCGCCGAGACTCCCAGCGCGCGCAGCGCGTGGATATCTTGCACAATCTGCTCCGGACTGCCTGAGAACAAATGCCGTTCCCCATCACCGGCCAGGGCCGGCAATTCTGCGCCAAATTTTTGTACGCGGAGCGAAAGCCCGACAGAAGCGGGGTCCCGCCCGGCTTCGGCGGTCAAGCGGCGCAGCTTGGCGACACCGGCCTTGTAGCGGGCAAGGCTATCCAACGGGAACGCCGGATTCGTGCCAATGGGATACCAGGCATCACCCAGCCGCGCCGTGCGCCTCAGCGCCGGGCCACTTTCACCCCCCACCCAAATCGGCGGGCCGCCTGGCTGCACGGGCTTGGGTTCAAAACTGATCTTATCGAAATTCACATACTCGCCCTGAAAGCGCGGATCGGCTGCGGTCCATAATTCCCGTGCGGCCAGGATGTATTCATCCGTCACCTTGCCACGTGCGGCGAAATCCGGCGCATCAAGCGCCTCGAATTCCTCCTTCAGCCAGCCCGCGCCAATGCCAAGCGTCAGCCGCCCATTAGAGAATATATCAATGGTGGACAGGATTTTCGCCGTCAGCACCGCCGGGCGATGCGGCACCACCATGACGGAGGTGACAAGCCGCAGCGTGTTGGTGCGTGCGGCGGCGAACATCACCTCGGTCAATTGTTCATGCCGCCCACCGCGCGCGCCAGAGGGGAATTCGCCATTATCCGAATAGGGGTAGATGGCGTGAATATCTGTGGGGATCACCACATGGTCGCTGAAGGTCGCATAGGCATAGCCCATGGCCTCACCCCCTTGGAGAAGCCGCGTAATTGCCTCAGGTGTGGCGAGCGGGCCGGCAGTTGGGGCGTTGAAACCGATTTGCATTTTGGGCCTCCCATCCCCGCGCATTGCATCTGGCGCGGCCTTCCCACACGATGGGGCCAGGGGAAGGAGGATGGCAAGAGTGCAGGATAGGCTGGAACGAACGCCACTGGCGGAGTTGATGGAAGAAGCCGCGGCTTTGCGCGATGCCGGGCATGGGCGTGTGCTGTCCTATTCGCGCAAGGTCTTCATTCCGCTGACCAAGCTCTGCCGCGATGTCTGCCATTACTGCACCTTCGCCGAAAAACCCCGTGCGGGACGTGCGGCGTATCTGACGCCAGACGAAGTGCTGGCGATTGCGCGTGCCGGCACCAAGGCAGGTTGCACGGAAGCGCTGTTTACGCTGGGCGACAAGCCCGAATTGCGCTGGCGCCAGGCGCGCGACGCCTTGGCGGAAATGGGCCATGCCAGCACCATCCAATATCTGGTGGCGATGTGTGATCTGGTGCTGCGTGAGACCGGGTTGCTGCCCCATGCCAATCCCGGCGTGATGGATAGGGCAGAGCTGCTGGCGCTGCGCGATGTGACCGCCAGCCAAGGCATCATGCTGGAAAGCACCAGCGAAAGGCTTTGCGAGCCCGGCGGTGTGCATCATGGCAGCCCGGACAAGCACCCGGCCATCAGGCTTGAGGTGCTGAACCAGGCAGGTGAGGCGCGCATTCCCTTCACCACCGGCATTCTGATCGGCATTGGTGAAACCCGCGCGGAACGCTTGGAAGCCTTGCGCGCCATTGCGGAAAGCCACGCCCGCTATGGGCATGTGCAGGAAGTCATCATTCAGAACTTCCGCGCCAAGCCGCGCACCAAGCGTGCCGATGCGGATGAACCCGATTTGGATGATCTGCTTTGGACCATTGCCTGCGCGCGCATCATTCTGGGCGCGCAGGCGAATATCCAGGCACCGCCCAATCTTTCGCCTGGCACCTATCCGCGCCTGATCGCGGCCGGCATCAATGATTGGGGCGGCATTTCGCCCGTGACGCCGGATCATGTGAATCCGGAAGCGCCCTGGCCCGCCATTGCAACGCTTTCGGAAAAAACTGCGAGTATGGGCAAGGTGCTGGTGCAGCGCCTGCCCGCTTATCCGTTCTATTTGCACGCGCCGCGCGATTGGTTTGCGCCGCGCATCGCAACGGCACTGCTGCGCGCCAGTGACGCGGCGGGATTTGCGCGTGGCGATGATTGGTCGCCCGGCGCGCTGACTCTGCCGCGCCTTGCCGCGCCGCTATTGGCTGCCGCCGATGCAGGGCTGGCGGCGTTGGTGGAGCGCGCCGCCCAGGGCGAAAGGCTCGATACGCCCGCGATTGAAACGCTGTTTGCGGCACGGGATGCAGACCAGGCGCATGTCATGGCGGCTGCGGATCGGCTGCGCCAGGCGATTGCGGGCGATACCGTGCGCTATGTCGTCAATCGGAACATCAATTACACCAATATATGCACCTATCGTTGTACCTTCTGCGCCTTCAGCAAGGGCAAGACGCATGAAGCCTTGCGCGGCCCGGCCTATGATCTTGACCACGCGGAGATCACGCGCCGCGCCAAGGAAGCCTGGGCGCGTGGTGCAACCGAGGTCTGCCTGCAAGGCGGCATCCACCCGGAATATACCGGCGCAACCTATGAGGCGATTTGCCGCGCGATCAAGCAGGCCGTGCCGGGGATGCATATCCATGCCTTCTCTGCGCTGGAAATCCATCAGGGCGCGCGCACGCTGGGACTTTCGCTGTCGGCATTCATGGCGCGGCTGCGCGATGCCGGGCTTGGCACTTTGCCCGGCACGGCAGCGGAGATTCTGGATGATGAAATACGGGACATCATCTGCCCAGATAAGGTGAATACGGAAGAATGGCAGGCCGTGATGCGTGCCGCGCATGGGCTTGGTCTGCGCAGCACCGCCACCATTATGTTCGGCCATGTGGAAGCGCCCTTGCATTGGGCGCGGCATTTGCTGGTGCTGCGCGATCTGCAAGCGGAAACCGGCGGCTTTACCGAATTTGTGCCGCTGCCTTTCGTGCATATGGAAGCGCCCATGTATCTGCGCGGCTTGGCGCGCCGCGGCCCAGGCTTTCGTGAGGCGCTGCTGATGCACAGCGTCGCGCGGCTCGTGCTTCATCCGCATTTCACCAATATCCAGACAAGCTGGGTGAAGATGGGCCCCGAAGGTGCGGCGATGGCTTTGCAAGCGGGCGCGAATGATCTGGGCGGTACGTTGATGAATGAAAGCATCAGCCGCGCCGCCGGCACGGAACATGGCCAGGAATTTCCACCCGCAGCGATGGAACGCCTGATCCTTTCCATCGGGCGGCAGCCAATGCAACGCAGCACAACCTATGGTGCCGTTGCGTGCGAACGCGAACAGGCTTCGCGCATTGCGGCGCCCCTTGCGCCTATGGTGCAGACCGCGCCGCGCAAGCGTGTTTTATTGGCGGGCGACTAGGCTGATCGGTTGAGAATGGCGTTTTGCTGCAACCAAAGCAGCGTTTGCGTGGATTTGGCTTCCGGAATGCCGGCGAAGCGCGCGATATCGGCGGGGTGGTCAATATCCATGGCGATGCCCGGCAGGTGCAGGATCTGCGGTACAATTCCCGCCGCGCGTGACGCCGCCAGATGCGGGAAATAGCTGTCCTCACCAAAGCGCAGCTTCACCGCATTCGGCGGCGACATCAGAATGGCGTTGGAACCCAATTCATCATGCGCGGGCGCGATGATGAAGGCGGGCGAGGCGCTTGCCGCTGCAATCAGCGCTTCGATTTCCATTGGTTTGGCGGCGGGAATATCACCAGGCATGGTCAGGATGCTCGCCACACCTTCCGCCTGCAACACTGCCGCAGCAGAGGTCACCGCGCCGGTGTGACCTTCCCGCGCGCCTTCGGTGATGATCCGCGCGCCGTGCTCCTGTGCCAACGCTTCCGCCCCGGGATCAAGCGTCACCAGCGCGATGCCGGCCAAGCCTTGCGCCGCCGATAGCGCTGCCAGCACATCGCGCAACATCACCTGCATCAGGCCGATGCGTTCTTCGGGGGAGAGCAAAGGCGCCAGGCGCTGTTTTGCGCCCGCCATTTCCTTCACCGGCAGAATGGCCCAGGGCTTCATCTGAGTGCTTCAATCGCCGCCAGCACCTGTCGCGCGAGGGCGGTTTTGTCAGCCAAGTCGCGCATCAGTGTTGCCGCATGAAAGACGCGTGGCGTGATACCTTCGCCATCATCGCCATGTTCCATCACGTAACCATCGAGCAAATCGCCATAGCGTGCGGCAACAGCAGCGGCACTGGGCGTGACGCCAAGGGCTTCAAACATGCGCGCGGTTGGTCCTTTCACCGCCTGCCCCGCAATGATGGGTGATACCGCCACCACCGGTGCGCCGGATGCAGCGATGGCATCTCGTAAACCCGGCACGGCCAGGATGGGTTCGATGCTGATGAAGGGATTGCTCGGGCAAATCATAATGCCGCGCGGCTTTGCGCGTAGCGCTTCAAGCAATACTGGCTGCGGGCGCGCTTGTTCAATGCCGGCAAATTTCACCGCGCGCGCCAAAGGTTCAGCCCGCAAACGCACAAACCAATCCTGGAAATCCAGCCACCCCTGATCCGTGCCAATTTGCGTGCGCACTGGATCATCACTCATCGGCAGAATGCGCGGGCCGATCCCGAAGCGCTGACGGAAATCATCCGTGATGGCGGAAAGCGAATCACCCGCACGCAGGCGATGACTGCGGAGCACATGCAGCGCCAGATCACGATCGCCGAGGCGAAACCAATCCGCGCCCCCGAGTGAAGCGAGCGTTTCCATGAAAGCCCAGCTTTCATCCGCGCGCCCCCAGCCAAGTTGCGGATTGTCCAACCCCGCCAAGGTATAGAGCAGCGTATCCGTATCAGGGCAGATCGTGAGCCCGGAATGTTCGAAATCATCGCCCGTATTGGCGATGATCAGCAATTCCTCTGGCGGCAAAACGCGTGAAAGGCCAAGCGCGAGCTTTGCCCCGCCAATGCCACCGGAAAGCGCGATGATCACTGGAAAAGATCCTCCTGCGCGGGGCGGAGCAATTCGGCGGCGGGGTTCACAGCGCCGGACCAGGACAAACCGCGCAACAATACCGCCGGTTGGCCTTCGGCGCCCTGCCCCATCACCAAGCCAGCTGCGGCGGCGATTTCATCGGCAAAACCCGTGATGCTGACCATCAAGGTGCGGCCAAACAAATCTGGCAGGCCGCGCAAATCGCGCAGTGCCGGCAGCCCTGCCGCGCCAATCGCGACACCCACCGTGCCGCGCCGCCAGGCTCGGCCAAAGCTATCCGTGATCACCACGGGCAGGCCAAGCCGCGCGGCAAGCGCCGCCGCACTGGCATCGGGATCGCGCGGCAAAAGCAATGCGTGGCCATCTTCACCAACATTGGATTGGTCAATGCCAGCATTCGCCATGACAAAGCCAAGCCGATGCTTGACGATGATCAAATTGGGCCGCGCGCGCACCACGTGTTCTGATTCCGAAAGGATCAGCTCGATCAACCGCGCATCTTTGCCGGTTTGCTGGGCAAGTTCTCGCGCTGCCGCCGATGGCTGAACGGAGGCCAGCGCAATGCTCCGCCCTTCTGCTTTGCTCACGATTTTCTGTGCAATCGCCATCACATCACCCGGCTGTGGCGCCAAGCCAGCGCGCGCCATGGATGATGACAGCAACACCGCAAGATCATCGCCCGCCTGCACCATGGGTAGGTCAGGCAGCGCAAAAAGCTGCAGGCCGGCTTTCAAGCGAAGCGGCGGCGCAGCAGTGGCAGCACCTGCTCCCCATACAACCGCAGAAACCGCGCCTGATCCGGCCCGGGCGCATGGAACACCAAATGGCGGAAGCCGAGGCCGACGTAATAGCCGATACGCTCCACATGCTCTTCCGGATCATTGGAGACAATCCAGCGACTGGCCGCGCGCTCAAGCGGCAGCGCATCAGCTAGGCGCTCCATTTCCACCGGGTCTTCCACTGACATTTTTTCTTCTGCGGAAAGCGCCAATGCCGCCCAATGGCGCGTATCTTCCAAGGCGCGCTGCTTGTCCGTGTCGAAGGAAACCTTCACTTCGATCATGCGATCATAATCGGGCTTGGGCGCAGCGGCGGCTTCCAGCCCCGCGACAACATTCGGTAGCAGCGTTTCGGTGTAGAGTTCCGGCTTCTTGCCGCTGGTGCAGATAAAGCCATCGCCAGCGCGGCCGGCATATTTCGCCACCATGGCGCCGGCGGCGGCCACATAGATCGGCACGGGTGTTGCGGGCCGATCATAAATCGTGGCGTGTTCGGTGCGGTAATACTGGCCTTCGAAGCTCACGCGTTCTTCGGTCCAAAGCTTGCGCATCAATTGAACGGCTTCGCGCATGCGGGCGAAGCGTTCCTTGAATTCAGGCCAGGGCTGGCCCGTGGAAGGCACTTCATTCAGCCCTTCACCCGTACCAATGCCAAGAATGACGCGGCCAGGAAACATCGAACCAAGCGTGCCAAAAGCCTGCGCCACGATGGAAGGATGGTAGCGAAAAGTTGGCGTCAGCACGCTGGTGCCTATCACCATGCGCCGCGTTCGCGCGCCAAGCGCGCCAAGCCACACAAGCGAATTCGGCGCATGCCCGCCCGTGTGTTTCCAGGGCTGGAAATGGTCTGAGATGAAGCAGCTATCAAACCCCATTTCTTCGGCGAGTTCGCCAAATTCCAGCAATTGCGCCGGCGTGAATTGTTCGGCGGATGCCTTATAGCCAAGCTTCAACATGGTCATCACGTATCCGCCAGCGCGGCGAGCATGGCGTCCCGATGTGCGGTGTCGCCATCATCCGTCACCGGTTGGATGCAAACATGCGTTGCCCCAGCCGTGAAATGCGCGCGCAAGCCTGCCTTCACGCTGGCGGCATCACCATGTAGCACCATGGCATCAATGAAGCGATCACTGCCGCCATTGGCCAATTCCGCTTCGCTGAAACCAAGTCGCAGCCAATTATTCACGTAATTCGGCAGCGCCATGTAGCGCGCAAGCTCTCGCCGACCAAGCGCGCGGGCGCGCACTGGATCGGTCTCAACGCAGACCTTCTGCTCCACCGCCAGCACCTTGCCCGGGCCAAGAATGGCCGCGGCCTGCGCGGTGTGTTCCGGTGTCACATTGTAAGGCACAGCGCCGTCCGCCGCACTGCCCGAAAGGGCGAGCATTTTCGGCCCAAGGGCTGCCAGAAGCACCGGGCCTTCCAGCGTATCACCACCTGCCTTGCGCAAGCCATCCAAATAGCCGCGCATGGCGGGGATTGGCTTTTCGTAGCGATGGCCACGCAAGCCTTCCACCATCGGGATATGGCTGACACCAAGCCCAAGCGCGAAGCGCCCTTCATGCAGCGCATTCAGCGTGGCGAGGCCCCTGCGCGCGGTAAACGCATCACGCGCATAGATATTGGCAATTGAACTGCCGATGACGAGCTTTCGGCTATTCGCCAGCAGGAACCCCGCCAGCGCCATGGATTCATAGCCGCGCGACTCCGGGTACCAGAAGCTGCCATAGCCGAGGTCTTCCACGCGGTTCAGTAAGGCGCGCAAGGCTGCCGCATCCAGCCGATCCGTGGAACACCAAACGCCCAAACGACCGAATTGCATGATTGTGATCCTTTTGCTGTAGCGCGGCTTAGCCGAAAGTCTCATCAAGCGCCTGAAAGCGCGGCAGATCAACCAGGGCGCTGAATTCCGCATAGCTCATCATGGCACTTGCCGCCCTGGCCGGCGTGCCATCACGCTTCAGCACGGCCAACGCATCAGCCACCGCACGCGCGGCAGAAAAAAGCGCCGTCACCGCATAGAACACGACAGCAAAACCCATGCCTTCCAAGTCGTGCACCGTCAACGCAGTGGTTTCATTACCATCCACAATACTCACCACCTTGGGGCCTGGCACCTGCCGCGCCACAATCTCAACCTCGGAGATTTTCTTGATACCATCAACGAACACCAGATCAACGCCAGCATCCTGATACATCAGCGCGCGGCGCACAGCTTCTTCCGGACCAATCGCCGGCATGGCGTCTGTCCGCCCGATGATCAGCGGCCCATTCGCAGGGCGCGAAGCGATAGCGCATTTCAGCCGCCGGATGTTTTCTTCCGCCGGGATCAGCTTGATGCCGGCCAATTGACCGCAGCGCTTCGGCGCCACCTGGTCTTCCAGATGGATCGCAGCAACACCTGCCTGCGCATATTCTTCAATCGTGCGCGCGATATTGGCAGGGCCGCCATAGCCCGTATCCGCATCGGCGATGATCGGAATGCTCACCGCGCGGGCCATATCCCGCGCATGGGTGGTCATTTCCGTCTGCGTCAGCAGCCCAATATCCGGCCGCCCCAGCCGAGACGCCGTGGCGCCGAAGCCTGTCATGTAAATCGCCTCAAACCCCGCCTGCTCGATCAGCCGCGCGGTCAGGCTATCGGGCGCGCCGGGGGCGGCGATGATGCCGCTGACCTTGAGGCGTTGACGCAAATGATAAGCAGCGTTCATGGCGCCCTCCGTCAGTTAAATCTGCTGTTCCCAGGCCGCCGGTATCAGCTGATACCCGCTGCCGCGCTGCACGAGATGCGAGAAACCCGGAAAATGCAAATGCATCCCCGTGACCAAAAGCTTGTCTGTCGAGACCATGTCAAACACGCGCCGGCGCGTTGCTTCTGCCGCCGTGGTATCAGTATCGAAAGCCATGCAGACTTCCGGGCGGGCGGTTTGCACTTCCGGCACATGGACAATATCGCCCCAGATCAACAACTGATCCTGGCCAGATGAAACCAGGTAACCTGAATGGCCCGGTGTATGGCCATGAAAGGGCATGGCGGTGACGCCGGGGAAGACCTCACCCTTCTGGAAAAGCCGCCACCGATCCTTATAAGGCAGCACCTGTTCGCGCCCCGCCTGGAAGAACAGTTTCTTTTCCCGGTCGGTGCCTTTGGCCATGGCAGCATCACCAAACCAATGCTTCGGTTCGTTTTCATGCATGACCAATTCGGCATTGAGGTAATGCGCCAAGCCAGTGGTCATATCCGTGAGGCCGGCCGAATGATCCGGGTGCATATGGGTCAGCATCACCACTTCAATATCAGCGGGATCAACGCCAAGCGCCTTCAGATTGGCCAGGATCTTCCCTGAACTTGGCTGCATGTAATTGCCGCAGCCGGTTTCAACCAAAGCCAGCCGCCCTGCCGACCAGATCAGGAAGGCATTGACCGCGGTTCGCCGTGCGGGCCTGAAATTTGCCGTCAGGATTTGGCGGGCTTCATCTTCGGTAATGTTGCGCAGCACCTCCAGATTGCCATCAAGAAAACCATCGCTAATGGCGGTGACAATGATGTCACCAACGCGGTGATGATAAACACCTGGAATTTGAAGTGTTGGCGCGTTTTTCATGATGATAATTTTCCCCAAATTCACCCCAGACCGACGCGTGGTTGGTCTGAGCGCAGTCAGTTGGCCACAAGCGGGTGAAGGTTATGGAAGGCAGCGCGCCGTGGCAATATTGGCCTTCTTCGGTAGTGATGAGCCCCCCAGAATCGCGCCTTTGGCGGCACATCTCGGCGGCAGTGATGCTACTCCCCAAAAGCCGGCTTGCATAACCATATCGGTGGCTTGCAACAGGCTTGGACAACCAAGCCTCACTCACCCCATTTTTCGAGATAAATCTCATAATTACGCTGCCAATTGGCTGAGCCAAAGGCGTCCTGGCTCAGATGTGTCAATGCCACGGTGCCGGTTCCCAAAACCAAACCGGCAGCCCTGGCGCTGCGGCAGAAGTCCAGATCATAAAAATGAAAATCAAAGCGCGGATCAAAACGCACGCCCCTGCTGCGTAGCGTATCCCGTCGCGCCGCCAGCAATACACCGTCCAGTAATTCACATTGAGCCGGCACAGGGCCGTAACTGGTGACCCGCCCGAATGGGGCGGTGCCATGCGCCACAGCACCAGAAAGATTTTCGCGCACATCCCAGATGAACTTATCACTCATCTGCCCAGTGAAGCACCATGATGGCTGCCGCGGGAGGCGACGGCGATTACCAGCAATGCCCAGAACATCGAAGTTTTGCAGCCCGGCGATAATGCGATCAGCGAAAAAATAATCATCCAACCAGACATCATCATGAATGAAGACCAAAATCTCAGCCGCCTTTGGGTAATCAATGGAAAGATTGTAGATCTCAGATAGGCTAGCACGGTTTTCAAACGCAACGCGCGCATGAATGCGCTTATCAAAGGCAAGCCGCTTCAAGGAAGCGCCAAGCGGCGCCTCTGCCAGGAAATCATCGTGTGAAAGCCGCGTTGCGCTGATGATATTGATCACGTCACCATCCCATCCCGGAGACAATCAAGTCACCCGCCGCAGGAACCGCTCAGTTGAGCGTGACAGCATCGTCAAGAAGTTTGGTGAGCTCGGAGGGATTCGAACCCTCGACCTACAGATTAAAAGTCCGTTGCTCTACCAGCTGAGCTACGAGCTCCCATGAACGGCGGGCGCCTTAACACGGCGCCGCCCATTCGCCAAACTCAGGCTTCAGGCGTTATCCGCCGCCACCTTCATGCTGCGGATCCTATCCGGCCCCTGCACCATGCCGGAACCACCAGAACCGCGCTTGATTTTGTCCACGGCATCCATACCACCGGTCACTTCGCCCCAGATGGTGTATTGGCCATCAAGGCTCGGGATCGGTGCGAACATGATGAAGAATTGGCTATTCGCGCTATCAGGGTTGCTGGTCCGCGCCATGCCGCAAACGCCACGCAGGAAGCGCGCGCGCGACGGTTCGCTAAATTCCGCTGGCAGGTCCGGCAATTCGGAACCACCCGTGCCCGTGCCGGTCGGATCGCCGCCCTGGGCCATGAATCCTTCAATCACGCGATGGAAGGGCACATTGTCATAAAAGCCCTGCCGCGCGAGAGCCTTGATGCGTTCCACATGCAAGGGCGCCAGATCGGGGCGCAGCTTGATGGTCACTGTGCCGTGCTCGATTTCAATGAGCAGGGTGTTTTCGCCATCCCCGGCAGGGGCTTCGGTTTCAGACATCGTTTTTGGTCTTTCGGTTCGGGTATCAACGAATATCAGCGGCCACGCGCATGCTGCGCAAGCGATCAGGGCCACGCACAACGCCGTTCGGCGGGTCTCCACGCTTGATCTTGTCAACGGCTTCCATGCCGGCGGTCACACGGCCCCAGATAGTATATTGGCCATCGAGCGAAGGCGCTGGCGCGAACATGATGAAGAATTGGCTATTGGCGCTATTGGGCTCGGAAGACCGTGCCATGCCGCAAACGCCGCGCAAAAAGCGCGCGCGCGCTGGTGGGCTGAATTCCGCAGCCAGATTGGGCAAGGGCGATCCACCCGTGCCAGTGCCGGTGGGATCACCACCTTGCGCCATGAAGCCTTCGATCACACGGTGAAACACCGTATTGTCGTAAAAGCCACGCCGTGCCAGCGCTTTGATCCGCTCCACATGGCGCGGCGCCAGATCGGGCAGCAATTGGATGGTAACGCGACCATCCTTCAATTCCAGGATCAGCGTGTTTTCCGGATCATTTGCCTGCGCCAAGGCGGGAGCGGCCAAGGCGCCTAAACCGGCGGCAAGCATAAGGCGGCGATGCATGGATGTTTCCTTTCCTCAGGCGCCAGCTTTGACGCGCGCCATGGTGCGTTCCAGCGTCAGCTTCGGTACGAAGCTACTGATATCGCCGCCCAGTCGCGCGATTTCCTTCACCAGGCGAGACGCGATGAATTGATTGGTTTCAGACGCCATCAGGAAGACGGTTTCGATTTCATGATCCAGCCGGCGGTTCATGCCGGTCATCTGGAATTCGTAATCGAAATCCGTCACCGCACGCAGCCCGCGTATAATCATGCAGGCGCCGATTTCGCGCGCGAAACCAACCAGCAGCCCTTCAAAAGGGCGCACTTCAATTGCGGTGCCAGTGCGCGCCGCAATCGGCGCCACTTCCGCCTGCACCAATTCAACGCGCTCGGCCAATTCAAACAGCGGTCCCTTGCCGATATTGATGGCAACACCAATCACCAAGCGATCCACCAGCCGCGCGGCGCGGCTGATAATGTCCAGATGCCCATTGGTCACCGGATCAAATGTGCCGGGGTAAAGCGCAATCCGTTCAGCCATTGCCATTCTCCTCCGGCGCGGGGGCGGCTTCGTCATCGCCACCTTCGTCAGCCACCGGGAAACAGGAAATCACACGCTCACCTTCTGCAGGGCGCATCAGCGTGACACCCATCGCCATGCGGCCAGTCAGGCGCACATCATCCGCCTTCAGCCGGATCAATTGCCCGCCATTGGTCACGAGCATGATGTCATCGCCGGGGCGCGCCGGGAAGGTGGCCACCACTTCGCGGCCGGTGCGCGCACTCAGCACAATGCCGGCAATGCCCTGCCCGCCACGGCCCGTGACGCGATATTCATGCGCGGAAGAACGCTTGCCAAAGCCGCCATCCGTCACCGTCAGCAGAATCTCCTCGGCTTCCGCCAAGGCGTCAAAGCGTTCCGGCGACAGCGTGATTTCAGCAACCGCTTCATCAGCCTCCGCCTCGGCCACGGGCGTCGTTTCGGTTTCCTCATCGGACGAGCGCCGGCGCTGCGCCGCCGCCTTCAAATAGGCCGCGCGTTCTTCCGTGGTCGCTTCCACATGGCGCAGCACGGAAAGCGCAATCACCGCATCGCCCTGCGCGAGCTTAATGCCACGCACGCCCGTTGAATCGCGCCCAGCAAAAACCCTCAGCGTATCCGCATCTGCCGTAAAGCGGATGCATTTGCCGCCGCGTGTCGCCAGCATCACATCATCGCCTTCGCGGCAGGTGGAAACGCCAACCAGGCTATCGCCTTCATCCAGCTTCATGGCGATCAGGCCGACCGAGCGCACATTCTTGAAATCAGACAGCCGATTGCGCCGCACATTGCCCTGTACGGTCGCAAAGACCAGGTGCAGCCCTTCCCACAGATCCTCATCCATCGGCAGCGGCAGAATGGCGGTCACACCTTCGCCTTCCTGCAATTGCAGTACCTGACGCAAGGAACGCCCGCGCCCCTGCGGCCCGGCTTCCGGCAATTGCCAAACCTTTTCGCGGAAGGCGATGCCACGATCGGTGAAGAACAACACCCATTGATGCGTATGCGCGACGAAGGAACGGATGATGACATCATCTTCGCGCGTCGCGGCAGCGCTACGGCCCTTGCCACCACGCCCTTGGGCGCGGAAGGTTTCCAAAGGCGTACGCTTCACATAACCATCACGCGTCAGCGTCACCACCATGGTGCCCGGTTCGATCAGGCTTTCATCATCCACATCGGCGATGCCATCCATAATCTCAGTCATGCGTGGGGAGGCAATCTCGGCGCGAATTTCGCGCAATTCCTGATCCATCACTTCAAGCCGGCGCGGGCGGCTCGCCAGGATTTCCAGTAATTCGCGAATGCGCCCGCCAACCTCACCAAGCTCGGCGACAATCTTCTCGCGCTCCAGCCCGGTCAGGCGTTGCAGGCGC
>CALRPR020000085.1:0-15731 GCA_943370125.1 Allobosea thiooxidans
TGTGCCCGCCAAGGCCGAAACACCTGCGGCGAAGCCTGCGGTGCCAGTGGCCGAGGCAGTCGCCAAGCCAGCCGCGCCGCCAAAGCCCGCGAAACCGGCTGCGCAGCCTGCTACCCCGGCGGCTGAAGCGCCTGCCCAGGCCGTTGCGCCCGCGGCCGAGCCCACCAAGCCCGCGCCTAAATCCAAGGCGAAGGCCGCACCCGCTGCCAAGCCAGAAGCATCGGCGCCATCGGCTGAAGCGAAGCTGGAACCCGCGCCTGCCAAGACTGGCCTTCAGGAAGCGCCGAGCCCTGCACCGGCGGCACCGGAAGCGCCGAGCCGGCCTGCGCTTTTGCAAGCGCCGGCCATTGCCATGGTGACCCTCCCTGCCCCGGCGCCGGCGCCGCGCCCGGCGCCACCGCCCAGCATTTCGCCGCTTTCTCCGCCACCGCCCACCATGCGCCCGAATGTCCAGATGGGAATGCGCCCGCCTGGCGGAGGCCCGCCTCGTCCTGGAATGCCAATGTCATCTTCTTCGCCTAAACCGCCCCCTGCCCCGAAACAGGAATTCAAGACGGGCGATTACGTTGTGTACCCAACCCATGGCGTGGGCACGGTGCAGGGCATCCGCACGGTAGAGGCCGCTGGTTATTCCTTGCAGGTCATTGAAGTGACCTTTGAGGAAAACCGCATGAAGCTAAGCGTGCCGGTGAACAAGGCATCATCTTCGGGCCTGCGCAAGCTTTGCACCACAGAAAGCTTCCAGCCGGCCATGGATACGCTGAAAGGCCGCGCGCGCATCAAGCGCACCATGTGGTCCCGCCGTGCGCAGGAATATGAGGCGAAGATCAATTCTGGCGATCCGGTACAAATCGCCGAAGTGGTGCGCGACCTGTTCCGCAACGCGGGCCAGCCCGACCAATCCTTCAGCGAACGCCAGATCTATGAATTGGCGCTTGACCGGCTGGCCGCCGAAGCCGCAGCGATTGACCGCTGCGACAAGGCAACCGCGATTGAAAAACTGATGGTGGTGCTGCGTTCCGGCGCTGCCGGGTCTCGCGAAGCTGCGCCGAAGGAAACCAGCGCGCCAGCCGCTGCCGCTGCCGCTGAGGCGCAATTGCCCCCGGAATAGATCGTTTCGAATAACTACCTTCTGATGGCGTGGCCCGGCAAAACGGGTCACGCCGTTACAGCATCGCCAGGGGCCGCTTCCGCCGCGGCGGCGGGAAGGCCTCATCAAGCGCCGCGATATCATCAGCGCTCAACACAATCTCCCGCGCTGCGGCGTTTTCCCGCACATGGGCAAGCTTCGCGGCTTTCGGGATGCTCACCACGCCAGTCTGGCGCAACGTCCAGGCAATGGCGATTTGCGCGGGGCTTTTGCCCTGCCGCGCCGCCACCGCTGCAAGCGCTGGGTTGCGCAGCATCCGCCCGCCCTGCCCCACGGGCGAATAGGCCATCACCGGCATCGCGCGTTCAGCGCAAAAGGGCAGCAGATCAAATTCGGCACCGCGATGTTCCAGGCTGTAAAGCACCTGGTCCGTCGCACAATCGGCCAGCGCCGCGCCCAATTCTGCCAGATCATCCACATCCAGATTGGAAACGCCCCAGCGCCGGATTTTGCCGGCCTGCCGCAGCGCTTCAAACCCTGCCACGGTTTCAGCCAGCGGCACGGAACCGCGCCAATGCAGCAGATAAAGATCAATGGTGTCGATCCGCAGGCGCTTCAGGCTGCGCTCACACGCCGCCACCACACCGCGCCGTGACGCATTATGCGGATAGACCTTGGAGACGATGAAAACGCCATCGCGGCGCCCCGCAATGGCATCGCCCACCACTTCCTCGGCGCCGCCTTCGCCATACATCTCGGCTGTGTCAATCAAAGACATGCCAAGATCGAGCCCCGCGCGCAGCGCATCGGCTTCCACCGCGCGCCGCGAGCGATCTTCCCCCATGCCCCAGGTCCCCTGCCCGAGGCGCGGTATGGCGAACACAGCCGCCATATCAGGGAATGGTATAGCCGCGCGCCTTGCCGACGCTGTCATTCCAAACCCGCGCGCAATCCGCCCAAACGCGGTTGCAGCTATCGCGGAAGCTTGGCAGCACAACGGCGGTCACGGCTTCACGCACACGGCGTTCATCTTCCGCCGGGGGTGTCACCACCTGCACATTGAATTTGCGCGTGGTGCAGGCATCCTGGCCCTGGAAGCAGGCGAAGGCCTCATCGCTCGCGGTGCGTGCCAAATCCCACATCTGCTTTTCCAGATCAGCAAAGGCACGCGTGAGCGCCGCCTGCTGTTCAGGGCTGAAGCGCCGCCAGGCCGCGAGCGACATGAAATGCCCCTGCACGCCGGAAGCCAACGATACCGGCAGGATGGTGCGGATAACCTCACCCCAATTCGCGGTATAGGCGGAAGTGGCGGAGGTAATGCCGCATTCCACCGTGCCGCGCTGCAAAGCCTGATAGGTTTCAGAAAGCTGCAAGGTCACGGGTGTGGCGCCAAGCGATTGCAGCAGCGCCGACATGGTGGGCGTATAGGACCGCACCTTCAAGCCGCGCAGATCGCCCATGGAAGCGACGGGGCGATTGCAGAAGAACACCTGCGCGCCGAAGGGCCAAAGCGTCATGACCTTGGCATTGAAGCGTTCCTGCAAGCGCCGATCGAGCGCTTCACGCCCGCCCGCGATGGCTTGTTGCGTTTCTTCCAAAGTCGTGGAAACGCCGATCAGATCGAGCGAATCAATAAAGGGCTCATCGCGCGCGGTCTGGCCGATCAAGACGCTCATCACATCGAAAGTGCCATTGCGCAGATGGCGCAGCGCATCCGGTGCGGCGGCACCCACCTGGTCCATCGGGTTGAAGGTGACGGCGAGGTTGATGCCCGTGGTCTGACCCAACCCGGTGAAGAAGGGCCGTTCAATGCCTTCCGTGTGCCGATTATTGGAGGTGAAATGCCCCGCGACACGAAGCTGGATCGGGCTTTGCGCAAAGGCCGGGCTGGCCGCGAGCAAGGCGCCAAAGGCGGCGCCAAGGAGCGAAAGGGGGGTACGCATATGCAGGTCTCCTTAAATGGCCGGCATGGTTCTTGCGAACCTTTCGGCCAGAAGCTTCGAGTTTTGCCAAGGCGCGGTCTCTGTGCAACACCGCGCGGCAATTGCCAAGCAACCGGCGCGCCAGCGCGGGCCGGCAGTTCTGAATAAGGCTTTGTCGCCCATGATGACCCAAGACCCCAACCCGGTCAGCCGCTTTTTCGCGCCACCTGCCCGATTTCTCGCCATTCTTTCTGGCTGGTGGCTGATTGCGCTGTCCTTCCTGACGGTGGCCGAAATCCTGCTGCGCAAATTCTTTTCCATATCACTGCAAGGGGTGGATGAAATTGGCGGCTATACCACCGCCATTGTCTCGGCTTTTGGTTTTGCCTCAGCGCTCATGATCAAGGCGCATACGCGGGTGGATTTCCTGCTGGGTCGCATGCCTGCTCTCCTGCGCGCCGCGCTGAATGCGCTGGCTTATGGCTTGCTGGCCGGCATGGCGATTTACGGCGCCTGGCGCGGCTGGTCAGTGTTGGAAGAAAGCATCGAATTCCAGGCGCACGCCAATTCGCCGCTGCAAACGCCGCTTTGGTTGCCACAAGGCGCCTGGATGATTGGGCTTGTGCTGTTCGCACTTTCCGCCGGCGCCATGGCCGCCCATGCCTTTTGGTTGCTGCTGTCAGATCGCGCGCGGCTCAATCTTTTCTACGGGCCATTGACGTTGGATGAGGAAATCGAAGCCGAAATGGGCACCATCCTGGAACGCGAAGGCAAGCAGCCATGATCGGCATCACCGAAGCCAGCATCGGCTTTTTGCTGCTGATCGCATTTCTATTTTTGGGCCTGCATGTGGCCGTGGCGATGTTCCTGATCGCGCTTCTGGGTGCCGCGCTTTATCTTGGCCCGCCCTTGGTCGCCGCCTTTGGCACGCAGCTTTGGGGTGCCATGGAAGATTACGTGCTGCTTTCCATCCCGCTTTACATTCTGCTGGGCGAGATTCTGGTGCGGTCCGGTTCGACGGATCGGCTTTATCGGTCACTTGCGGATTGGCTGAATTTCCTGCCCGGTGGCTTGCTGCACACCAATATCGGCGCGTCTGCGGTGTTTTCCGCCGTATCGGGTTCTTCTGTTGCGACCGCTGCGACGATTTCAACCGTCGCGCTGCCTTCCTTCAGGAAGCGCCGCTATGATACGCGCCTAGTGTTGGGCTCCATCGCCGCCGGCGCATCGCTTGGCAATCTGATCCCGCCTGGGATTGCGCTGATTGTCTATGGCGCTATGACGAATACATCCGTCGGGCAGCTTTACGCCGCCGCCGTGGTGCCGGGCATTGTGATGACGGTGCTGTTCATGGGCACCATTATCCTCATCGCCCTGGTGCGGCCGGATTTGGTGCGGCAGAAGGAAATGGTTGATCCACTGCGGGAAAGGCTGAAGCGCCTGGTGGATTTGCTGCCGCCCCTGGTGATTTTTGGCATCATCATGGGGTCCATCTACACAGGCTGGGCAACGGTGACGGAAAGCGCGGCACTCGCCGTGGTGGTGGCGCTGCCTATCGCGGCGTTCTACGGTCGGCTTTCCATTCGCATGCTGCATGATTGCTTCATCGCGACCGCCAATCTGACGGCGATGAGCATGCTGATCCTGGCCGTTGCCTTCTATCTGAACTTCGTCATGGGACTGCTTGGCGTGACACCCGCACTTGGCGCCTTCGCCACCAGCATTGGCGCAAGCCCGCTGGAGTTGATTATCGCGCTCACGGTCTTCTATTTGCTGCTGGGCATTTTCTTTGAAACGCTGCCCATGCTGGTGGGCACCGTGCCCATCGTATTCCCGGTGATTGTCGCGGCAGGCATTGATCCTGTCTGGTTCGGTGTTTTCATCGTGCTGATGTGTGAGATTTCGCTGATCTCGCCGCCTGTCGGCATGACGCTTTACGTCATTCAGGCTGTGCGGCGCGAAGGCACGATTGCCGAGGTGTTTCAAGGCACCGTGCCCTTCTTCATCGCCATGGTGGTGATGACAGCGCTGCTGATTGCCTTCCCGGAAATGGCGCTCTGGCTGCCCCGGATCAGCTTCGGGCCATAGGTCTTGATATGGAAATCAGCGGCGCATCCTGCCATGAGGCGCGCATGAAACGCCGCGCGCGCAGGTTTGGAAGATGCTGATTCTCGCTCTTGAAGGTGCGCTCGCGCGGTGTTCCGCGGCGCTTCTGCGGGACGGCACCGTGATGGCCTCGGCCCTGCATGATGCACCGCGCGGCCAGCCCGCGGCCCTGCCCCCCATGGTGGAGCAGGTGATGGCGGAAGCGGGGATATCACCTGCGGCGTTGGACGCCATCGCGGTGGGCGTCGGGCCGGGCGGATTTACCGGTCTGCGCACCGCCATTGCGCTGGCGGAAGGCTTGGCGCAGGCACTCGGCAAGCCCCTGATTGGGGTGACCACGGGGGAGGCTTTGGCCGCGAAAGTACCGCAAGCCTTGCGGGCAGACCGGGCGCTTTGGTCCGTGCTGGATCAGCGCCAGGGCCGCGTGGTGCTGGAAATCTTCCGCCCGGGGTCCGCGCTGCCTGAGGCGCCCGTCATCCTGCCTATTGAAGCCCTGCCTGATCCCGAAGGACCTGTTTTGCTGATCGGTGATGCGGCGGCGGCAGTGGCGGCGGCGCTTAGCGCCCGCGGCTTTCAGGCCAGCGCCGAACCACCCGCCCTCCCCTCGGCGGAGGCGGTGGGGCAAGTTGCGCATCAGCGGCTTATCGGCACTCTGCCGCCGCGCAGCGCTGCGGCGCTTTACGCCGAACCGCCGGCCACCACACGGCCAGAATAGCTCCCATGGCAGCGCATATCGAAGCTGTGGGGCCGGAGGCAGCAGCGCTACTCGCGGAAATCCATGCCGAGGCCTTCCCGGCCAACCAGGCTTGGGGGGCGGCGGCAATCGCGCCCATGTTGGAACTGCCGGGGCATTTTGGCCTGGTTGCTATCAGCCAGGATCAGCCGCTTGGCTTTGCCTTGGCGCGGGCGCAGGGGCCGGAAGCCGAAATAGTGACGATTGCCGTGCGACCCGGGGCGCGCGGCCAGGGATTCGGGCGCCTTTTGCTGGCCAGCGTTATGGCAGAAGCGGCGCGGCGCGGCGCGGTTGAAATATTCCTGGAGGTTGCAGAACCCAACGGGGCTGCACGCGCGCTTTACGCTGGCGCTCAAGGGCGGGAGGTTGGGCGAAGGCCGCGCTATTACGCCGATGGCGCGGATGCCTTGGTACTTCGGATTGCCTTGGCCGGATCGATGAAAATCTGAAAATCGTCAGGTTTGATTTTTTGGGGATTTCAACCCCGGCGAAGCAATATAATGGATTCTCCGTTTTTTTCATCCATTATGCCGACAATTTCATGACCCTGTTCCTGCGCGGTCAGGGGAATATTGCGGCGCGGCTCCGCCCCGCGCAGCCGGATTTCCAACACCTGCCCAGCTTTCATTTGATCAAGCGCAAGCCGCACAAGAACAAACGTCATCGGACAGATTTCCGATGATATATCAATGCGATGGTCCGGGGTCACGGTGGTGGGGCACATGGCAATGTCAGCGTTTCCAAAGACGCCGCAGTTCTTTATGATAATCAGGGTCTTTAAGTAAACCTGCGACAGTCGTCTCAAAAAAAATACTTGCTTTTTTGTTCGCAATGAATTTAAGAAAACCCTCCGTTTGCGAAATCATCCAGGTCAACGGAAAGTATAGCGGAACAAAAACTAGGCATTCTACCACCTCGCTCGATCGGGGTCGAAATTCTGTCTGGAAAAGTAAAATTCTTGGGGAGTTGAATGATGTTTGAAGAAAAAGCGCCGACGAATATTCTGGCCCTCACGGTCCAGATTGTCTCAGCGCATGTGTCGCACAACGCCGTTGCGGCGTCTGCTTTGCCAATACTCATTGAGGAAGTGCATCGGACATTGTCGTCCATCGAATCCCCCCCGGGACCAACCGCGCAACGCCCTGAACCTGCGGTGCCGATCGCGCAATCCATAACTCCGGAATTCATCATCTGCCTTGAAGACGGTAAAAAGATGAAGATGTTGAAGCGCCATTTGAAGACGTCCTTCAACATGACGCCGGATCAATATCGCGAACGCTGGGGCTTGGCGCAGGATTACCCCATGGTGGCACCGCGCTACGCCAAGCAGCGTTCCTCCCTGGCCAAAAAGATCGGCCTCGGCACCAAGCCGCGCAAACGCCGGGGCGCAGCCGTCCAAGCCACCTGATTTGGCGATCAGTCAAACTCTTCTATAATCCGTCCTGCGGTTTGTGACCCTGGGGCTCTCCCGGAATTGGGCCGCCCTGGAACGGGATTGCTGATGCCAATCAACCAAGACGAAGCAGCACCGCCCGAAGCGGGCTTTGAAGAATTACGCGCCGGCAATTTGGGTGTGCGCCTTGCCGCCAGCGCCGATGAATTGGATGCGGTGCAGGCGCTTCGTTACCGGGTCTTTTATCAGGAAATGGGTGCCCGGCCGGATTCCGCCACTGCCGCCAGCCATCGCGACCGTGATGATTTCGACCCCATAGCGGATCATCTGCTGGTGGTGGATCATGACCGGGGTGAAGGCGCCAAATCCGTCATCGGCACCTATCGCCTGATCCAGCGTGAGGGCGCCGAAAAGCTCGGGCGCTGGTATTCAGAAAGCGAATATGACGTCTCTCGTCTGCTGGCCTATCCCGCGCCGGTGCTGGAATTGGGCCGTTCTTGCGTGGATACCGCCTATCGCAGCCGCGGCACCCTGCAATTGCTGTGGGATGGCATCGCGGCTTATGTTTTCCGCAATGACATTGCGCTGATGTTTGGATGCGCCTCCCTACCCGGCACAGATCTGGATGCGCTGGCCGATCAACTGACCTATCTGCACGCCTTCCATCTGGCGCCCGAAGAATTGCGCCCGCGCGCCCTGCCGGAGCGCTTTGTAGAAATGCGCCGCAAGGACCCGTCAATCATAGATAAACGCCCCACACTCGCCGCGCTGCCGCCGCTCGTGAAAGGCTATTTGCGCCTGGGGGGCTTTGTCGGCGATGGCGCGGTGCTGGATGAACAGTTCAACACCACCGATGTTTCAGTGGTGGTAAAGACGGATCTCGTGACGCAAAAATACCTAAAGCACTATGAACGCAAGCATGTAGATCGGTGAAGCCGTCACTCCAGAATGGCAGTTTGGCGTGATCCGTTGCTGCGGATCACGCCATTAGATCATCAGAATGGCAGAATGATATCCATCAGCTCCTGACCATAACGCGGGCGCTGCACATCGCTGATCGTGCCCCGCCCACCATAGGCGATGCGCGCTTCCGCCAAGCGGTCATGCCGCACGGTATTGTCAGACCCGATATCCTGCGGACGGATGATGCCGCCCACCTGCAGATCACGCAATTCCTGATTGACACGCACTTGCTGGCGCCCCACCACCACCAAATTGCCATTTGGCAACACTTGAGAAACGGTGGCCGCAACACGCAGATTAATCTGTTCCGAACGCTTCAGCGTGCCCGTGCCATTCACATCGCTTGAGGAGCTGGCGGATACCGCTTTGGAAGGATCAAAGCCGGCTGGGAAAAGCCTGCCAAAGGATGATTCCAGGCCCAGCAGATTGGGAATCCCCATGCTTTCGCTATTGTCGCGATTGCGTTTGGTAGAATTTTCCATATCCGCTTCATCCTGAATGGATACCAGGACAGTCACCAGATCGCCCACGGATGCAGCACGCTGATCGCGCAAGAAGGTGCGGCTACCCTGACGCCAGAGGCTATTATTCTGCAAAGGCGGGTCGCTCGGGTTCGGCATCGGCATCGTCACCGGGCGCCAGCGCGGATCCGAAGTCGGGTTTTCGATACCGGCCATTTCTGGGCCCTGACCAATGCGCGAAATCCGTTCAGCGGCACTGCAAGCCGAAAGGCTGGCCGCAGCCAGCAGAAGAATGGGTAGACGCATCATTAACTCCTTTCCGCCGTGCGTAATGGGCTGCCACCAAGGCGTACCTTTACGCGACCCGGCCCAATCGCCTCCGCCTCCACCACATTGCGGGAGGAGAGGTTCATTACACTCAGCCGCCCACCACGAGGCGCCGCTTCCATCGCACGGCCTTGCGTGGTCAGTGAAAGCCCGGGGCCTTCCACAACCATCATCACGACTTCATTCTTGGCGATAATGTGCGGGACCATGAGATCCGAGCCCATGAAGGGCAATTCCGTGCCGATCGGGCGGCGCAATTGCATGCCAACCACATCTTCCAGGCGCTGCGCCGTGCCCGGGCGCACGCGTTCAGCGCGAAGTTGGACCAACTTGGCGTCCTGAGGCCCCACGACTTCACCAACCGCAAGCCGGCGCGTGGCCACAATGGCAGGCGCGGTGGCAATAGCCCGGCCCGTGACACGCATCCGAATGCTAGGCATGCCATCGGCCATCACAATCAATGTAGCGGCGAAGCGGTTGGAAGCGTTTTCGTAGCTCCCACCTTCAGCAGAAAGCCTTGGCAGCGCGTTCAACGGCAAAATCGGGGGCGAGTAAGCCGCAAGTTCAAGCTCTGCATCGGCTGGCAGGCCAAGCCCCAGCAATTCCGCGCGCACGACTTCAATCGCGGCTTCGCGGGATAGCGCCTGACCTGGGCGTTCAATCACGCTCCGCTCCGAACCGGACATTGGGCGCCATTCAACATTGAAGCGGCGCGCAATGCCGGCAAGCTGCGATGCTTCGATGACAAAGCGCTGGCCCGGGTTGGGTGCGGCGCCAACCACCACATCGCCACGCGATGAACCTTCGAAGATGTCGGCAATGCGGATGACCTGATCTTCGACCAGGGTATGGGACCGCACGGCCACCGTCTGCGCGCGCGCCTTGCCCGGCAGCGCAAGCAGCCCGACAGGCAGTGCAAAAAGAAGGCGCCTATTCATTACTTAAGCCTTGTGAGGGTGGAGAGCATTTCATCGCTCGCCGAGATCACTCGGGAATTCATTTCATAGGCGCGCTGCGCGGTGATCAGCGCCGTGATTTCCTGCACGACATTGACGTTGGAAGTTTCAATGAAACCCTGCAGCACTTGCCCATAACCGGCAGCACCCGGTGCGGCCTGCTGCGCATCACCCGAACCAGGTGTGGCCAGGAACAGGTTTTCACCAATGGCTTCCAACCCGCCTTCATTCGCGAAGATCGCAAGCTGAATCTGGCCGACATTCTGCGGCTGCACCTGGCCATCAATCTTGGCCAGCACTTCGCCCGTGGCATTAATGGTGACATCACGCGCCGCCGGCGGAATGGTGATGGCCGGCTGAACCGTGAAGCCTTCCGCGGTCACGATCGTCCCATTGGCGGAAAGCCCGAAGGTGCCATCACGCGTATAGGCCGTTTCGCCGGAAGGCATCTGCACCTGGAAATAGCCATTGCCGCGGATCGCGATATCGAAGCGGTTTTCTGTCTGTTGCAGATTGCCCTGTTCGCTGATGCGATAGATCGCCGCCGTACGCACACCAAGACCAAGCTGCGCGCCGGAAGGCAGCAGCGTGCCGGTATCGGCGCTTTGAGAACCGGTACGGCGCAGATTCTGATAAATCAGATCCTGGAATTCGGCCCGGCGCCGCTTGAAGCCGGTGGTCGAGATATTGGCGATATTGTTCGAAATGACTTCGATATTGGTCTGCTGGGCCTGCATGCCCGTGGCAGCGATTTGCAAAGAACGCATGGCGGCTATTTCCTATTCAATTTCAAGAACGGCGGCGCATGATGCGCTCCACCGCGTTGGTGATCCGTTCGCCTTCACGTTCGGTGAAGTTGCTGGCGTATTGGAATTCACGCATTTCCGCGGTCAGGCGTGTCATTTCCAGTATCGGTGAGATATTGCTGCCCTCAAGCGCACCTTGCACCACCTTGGGGCGCTCAATCGGGACCGGCGCCTCATTGTTGGCGTCGAACAGGCGATTACCCTCACCCATCAGATTCTGCGGCTTTTCAAAGCGCACTACCTGCAAGCGCGCTATTTCGCCATTCTCGCTTTGGATCGTGCCGGATTTGGTTATTTCGATCTGGGTGTCCTGGGCCGAGAAGGAAATTGGCCGATCCCGGGAATCCAGCACCGCATTGCCTTCCTGATCCACAAGCCGGCCATTGGCACCGATGGAAAACCGCCCGGCACGCGTATAGCGTTCGCCCTTGGGGGTTTCGACCACGAAGAAGCCTTCCCCATCAATCGCCACATCCAGCTTATTGCCGGTTGTCTGAAGGGGGCCGGGGGTCATATCGCGCCAAGTCGCACGATCCTGGGGAAAGGACATGGAGGAATCACCCGGCATGCCGCCGGCACCGCGGAGGTTCACCATGACTTGGCCAAAGACAGGCCGCATCGCCCGGAAGCCCGGCGTATCGGCATTGGCGATGTTATGCGCCATGGCCTGGGTCGAACGTTCCTGGAGCGACAGTCGCGACATCAGGATGTAACCGGGCGAATCCATAAGGGCTCCCTCAATGGGGTCCAGGATAATGGACCCCCACCAGTGAAAGACTGGGGACAGATGCAGCGCGCCGATCCCCAAAAGACATTTGACGAAATCCTTGCTGCAACTGGCGTGCCATCCTTTATAGTGCTTATTCAGGGCAGAACTTGCCGGTCCAAACCTTTTTGGCCCGGCAAGGCCTGCCGCAAGGCTTCTTTAATCGGAGCCTGTCAGAATGCATCGCGAAGGAGAGATTTATGTCAGGGCAAATTGAGGCCAGTGAGGAAGTACAGGAGGTCAAGAAGGGCGGAGGGCGCAAGAAGCTCCTGCTCCTCGCCTTGCCTGTGCTGCTGGTCGCGATCGGGGCTGGGCTATGGTTCGGCGGCATCCTGCCGCCGCTGCTCGGCATGGGTGCGCCTGCCGCTACGGCCGAACGGGAACCTGGGCCGCGTGCCGTGGCGTTCCTAGACATGCCGGAGATTGTCACCAACCTCAACGCCCCAGGGCGCCGGGCGGTTTATGTGAAGCTACGCAGTAAGCTTGAATTGGCCCGCCCCGAGGACGGGGCAGTGGTCCAGGCTTCCATGCCGCGCCTCCTTGACCTGTTCCAAACCTACCTCAGGGAAGTCCGTCCCGAAGAATTGCGCGGTTCAGCCGGTACCCAGCGCCTGCGGGAAGAATTGGTCGCCCGCGCCAATATCGCGGTAGCCCAGGCAGGCCGCGGTGATGCGCAGCAGATCCGCGTCAATGACGTGCTGTTCGTGGAGATTTTGGTCCAATGAGCGGCACGGGCGAAGAAGAAGACCTCGCCGCGGCCTGGGGGGCCGCGCTTGAGGAAGAAAGCTCAACCGAAGCACAAGCCGAACCGGCGGTTGCTGCGGATGCGGCGCGCGTCCTGAATCAGGCTGAAATTGACAGTCTTTTGGGTTTTGGCGTCGGCCCCGCGCGGGAGGCCGAGGAAAGCGGCATCCAGCGGATCATTTCCTCTGGCCTGATTTCCTATGAACGCCTGCCAATGCTGGAGATTGTGTTTGACCGACTGGTCAGGCTCATGTCCACCACGCTGCGCAATTTCACCTCCGACAATGTGGATGTCTCAATTGACGGCATCGTCTCGCTCCGCTTCGGGGATTACCTGAATTCGGTGCCGCTGCCGGCCATGCTTGGTGTCACGCGGGCCGATGAATGGGATAATTACGGCCTGGCCGTGGTGGATTCAGCGCTGATCTATTCAGTGGTGGATGTGCTGCTGGGTGGGCGGCGCGGCACGGCCGCGATGCGCATTGAAGGCCGGCCCTATACCACCATCGAACGCACCCTGGTTGAGCGCTTGGTCGGTGTGGTGCTGGACGATCTGACGGCGGCCTTTGAACCGCTTTGCCCGGTGCATTTCCGCTTCGAACGGCTTGAGGTGAACCCTCGCTTTGCCGTGATCAGCCGGCCATCCAATGCCTGCGTGCTCGTGCGGCTCCGGGTGGATATGGAAGATCGTGGCGGGAAGCTGGAAATCCTGCTGCCTTACGCGACCCTGGAACCCGTGCGCGAATTGCTGCTGCAGCAATTCATGGGCGAGAAATTCGGCCGTGACAGCATCTGGGAAACCCATTTGGCCGAGGAATTGCGCCATACGGATATCGGCCTGGATGTGGTGCTGGATGAGCAGATGATGCCGCTTTCTTCGGTGCTCAACCTTAAGGTGGGGGATCAGATTGCGCTTGGCGTCCCACCAGGGGCGCCGGTGAGGCTGCGCTGCGGCGATGTGCCGCTTTTTGAGGGAGAAATGGGCCGCAAGGGCCAGCGCCTGGCTGTTCGGATCGACCGAGAGGTCGAACGTCGGAAGGGGGCTTCGTCATGATGTCATTCTCCTGGCTTGAATGGGGCCTGCAGCTGACCCTGCTTGTTCTGCTTGGCGCGGCGATCCCCTTTGCCGTCCGGCTTGAGCGGGCCTTGCGCGAAATCCGCAAGGACCGCTCTGCCATGGAGTCCAGCGCCCAGGGCCTTTCGGAAGCCGCTGCGGCGGCCGAATCGGCCATTATGCGCCTGCGCGCTACGGCGGAACTTTCCGGGCGGCAGGTGCAGGAACGGGTAACAACGGCAGAACCGCTGCGGGATGATCTGCGCTTTCTGATCGAACGCGCCGAAACCTTGGCCGATCGGCTGGAATCCTTGGTCCGTGCCGGCCGCCCCATGGCCGGCCATGAAGCGCCACCGGCCCCGGCCGCGACACGCCCCACCCGAGAGGCACCGAGCGATGCCGGCCCGCTGCGTAGTCAAGCGGAACGCGATTTGCTCCGTGCTCTTTCCATCGGTACCGGAAAGGGGGCTCGCTGATGTTCAAACCGCGCCTTTTACCCTTGGCGATCATCGCCATGGGCGGCTTATTCCTTGTAAAATCAGAAAACATTATTCGCCCGCTCTTGCGCGGCGAACCAGCTCCGGTGCCATCGGTTGCACCGGCGCGGGCGGCAGAAATTACCCCCCCCCTGTCGGTGGCGCCCGAAGCGCAGCGGCCGGCAGGTGGTTTCCAGCGACTTGGCCCAAGGCCCGAAGGTGGGCTTGAGGAAGCACCAAATCCGATCTCTCAGGCCGAACGCGCCCTGCTGGAACAGCTTCGCGCCCGACGGTCGGAGCTGGAGGCGCGGGAGCAGACCATTGCCTCCCGCGAATTGGTCCTTGCGGCGGCAGAACGCCGCCTGGGGCAGCGCATAGAAGAACTGACGCAGCTTCAGCAGCGCCTTGAAGCCATGGAACGCACCCGTGGCGAACGCGAGGAATCTGGCTGGCGCGGCCTGGTCCGCACCTACGAAAGCATGCGCCCGCGGGAAGCCGCGGCGATTTTCGAGGAATTGGAATTGCCGGTGGTGATCCAGATCCTGGATCGCATGGGCGAACGGAAAATGGCACCGGTGATCGGTGCGATGCGGCCCGAAAAGGCCCGGGTGCTCACCGCCGAATTGGCGAGGCACCGGGCCAATCGGCCGGGAAGCGAGTAGGCCGAATGATCCGGTCGGCAAACGGTGGAGAACCATGGATAAGAACATCAATGTCCTGATTGTGGACGACTATCGGACGATGCTGCGCATCATCCGCAACCTTCTGAAGCAGCTAGAATTCAACAATGTTGATGAAGCTGTGGATGGGCAGGAAGCCTTGGCCAAGCTGCGCGCGGGCAATTTTGGGCTCGTGATCAGCGATTGGAACATGGCGCCCATGACCGGGCTTGACCTGCTCAAGGAAGTGCGAGCGGATCAGCGTCTGAAGGAGATGCCGTTCATCATGATCACCGCCGAAAGCAAGACCGAAAACGTGGTGGCCGCCAAGCAGGCTGGCGTTTCCAATTATATCGTGAAGCCCTTCAACGCTGAGACGCTCCGCGAAAAGATCGAAAAGGTGCTGGTCCATGCCTGACGGAACCCCCCAAGGGCCGGAAGGCGACCGGATCGAGACCACGGTGCGCGCCGTGCTCGCGACCATGGCGGGCGATTTGACCGCCAAGGAATCCGTTCTGCTGGCCGAACTGGAAGGGCTTGGGCGCACCATCGCGCGCGCCAAGGCCGAAATCGCCGCCCTCAAGGTCGAAGATATCCGCGATGCGCATATCCCCTCGGCCACTGATGAATTGGATGCCATCGTCGAACATACGGCGCATGCGACCAATGAAATCCTGGATTGCTGCGAAACGCTGGAGCAGTTGCAAACCGATTTATCCGGCGAAGCGGCGGATAAGTTGCAAGGTGCCGTCACTCGGATATACGAAGCCTGTTCCTTTCAGGACATCACCGGGCAACGGATTGGCAAGGTTGTGACAGCTCTTAAGGCTATTGAAGGCAGGATTGCATCGGTGGTTTCCGCCGCCAGCGGCATGCCGGGCCCCAACGCCGCCCCGGTGGCGGTTGCCGCGCCCGTGCAGGATAACAAGCGTACCGAAGGCGAAAAGCTTGCCAATGGTCCGCAGCTTCCTGGTGCTGGCGTTTCGCAGAGCGAAATTGACCGGCTTTTGGCGAGCTTCGATTGATGCGCCTTGCGGGTGCCCTGCTGCTGATCTGGATCGCCTTGGGCGTTCCAGCCTTCGCGCAGCAGGCGCCCACAGTCGGGTTTCGGGTCGGCACCCACCCCACCTATGGCCGGGTGGTGATGGATTGGCCCGAAGCGGTACCCTATCGGGCGGAGGAAGCGGGCAACCGGCTTATTCTCCGCTTCGATAGCCCGGCGCGGTATGATCTTTCGGGCGCGCTCCGGCTTCCCAAAAATGTGGAAAGCCTATC
>CALRPR020000086.1:0-15558 GCA_943370125.1 Allobosea thiooxidans
CCACAGAAACCTCAACCGACAAACCCCGCGATACGCAACACAAAACCGGAAAGGCAGTCCGGGAGTGAAGCCGCGTCAGCAATTTGCCTCAGCAGAAAATGGAGGCAGACAATCAACCAGGCGCAGGGGATCGTGAATAATGCGGGCTAAATCCTTGTTTGGTCGCATTTTCCGAGTCGCCAAGTGTTCCCACTTGGCTTGAAAATGCTCAAACCGGCAGGCTGGCCACCGCAATTAAGCCACCCTCTGGCCTGTTCTGCAGCACCACATCGCCACCATGCCCGCGCAGGATATTGCGCGCTATAGTCAGCCCAAGCCCGGTGCCGCCGGTTTCGCGATTGCGGCTGGCTTCCAGCCGGCGGAAGGGGGTGAAAACCGCCTCCAGCTCCGCTTCCGGAATACCGGGGCCTTCATCGGCGACGGTCAGGCGCACAAGGCCAGCACCATCTTGCGCCAACACAAGGCGCGCCGCCCCCCCATAATTCAGCGCATTCGCCACCAGATTTGCGATGGCGCGTTTCAGCGCCAAGGGCCTGGCGCGAATGACCAGCTTTTCCGGCCCATCATAGCTGATCTTTTCCGCCTGATCGGGACGCGCATCACTCGCCTCATCAGCCACCGTGCAGCACAGCGCCGCGATATCCATCTGTGTTGCCGGTTCGGTTGCCGCATCATCGCGGGCGAAGGCGAGTGTCGCGCCGATCATCGCCTCCATCTCATCCAAATCGGCCAGCATTTTGCGCCGCTGTTCATCATCATCCATGAATTCAGCGCGCAGTTTTAGCCGCGTGATCGGCGTGCGCAAATCATGGCCGATCGCGGCCAGCATTTGCGTGCGGTCGGCCACAAAAAGCCTGATGCGGGCTGCCATTTCATTGAAGGCGCGGGCCGCGGTCGCAACCTCGGTCGGGCCGTCTTCGGACAAGGGCGGCGCGTTCACGTCGCGCCCGAGCCTATTCGCGGCCTCCGCCAAAAGCCGCACTGGTCGCATGAGTCGCGCAACCGCCCACAGGATCAGCAGAATAGCCGCCAAGGTCATGCCGAAAAACGCGGCGAGGAAAGTATCCGAATGCCATGGCCGCGGCGTTGGCAATGAAGCGCGCAGATTAAGCCAAGGCCCATCCGGCAGCCTGAGCGAAGCGGCAAAACCGGCTGAGCCTAATTCCGCAATCCGTATTTCGCGCGGGCGCAGCCGCGGCGGGCCGGAAGACAGCAGATCAAGGCGGAACAGGCGCAAGATCTGCGGGGAGACCGGCGGCGCGCCCACACGCACAATCGGCGCCAAATCCAAATCCACTGTGAGCCCTTCGGGCAGATCAAGATCGGCGATGATCTGCGCGCGCCGATCAGGCGCTGTCAGCACGGCGGCGCGCCAGGCGCCAAGGCTGCGCCCCGCGATTTCGCGCGCCTGCACAAAACGCTGCAAATCCACGCGGTCCAAGGCATGGATGGTCAGCCCCGCCGCCTGCACCAACATGAGTGCTACAATCAGCGCAACGGCAGTGCGGCCACCAAGGCTGCCAGGCCACCAGCGCCGCCGTAGTGGTGCGGCGACAGGGGCGGCTTCAGCCACGATCCACCGTGGTTGCCAGCACGTAGCCGCCACCGCGCACGGTCTTGATCAAGGCGGGGTTGCGGCCATCATCTTCCAGACGCCGGCGCAGGCGTGATACCGCGACATCAATGGCGCGATCATAAGGGCCCGCCTGCCGCCCGCGCAGCAAATCCATCAGCATATCGCGCGTCAGCACACGATTGGGCCGGTCAAGCAGCACCAACAGCAATTCATATTCGCCGCCGGTCAAAGGCACTTCTACCCCATCGGGATTGAGCAGGCGCCGGCGCGAAGGTTCCAAAGTCCAGCCGGAGAAGCTGATCGCCTTGGCAGGCGGTTCCTTGGCGGCGGCGCCATCGCCCGACGCGCGGCGCAGCACGGCGCGAATGCGCGCCAGTAATTCACGCGGGTTGAAGGGCTTTGCCAAATAATCATCGGCGCCGAGTTCAAGTCCCACGATGCGGTCCGTTTCTTCCCCCATCGCGGTCAGGATCACGATCGGCACATCGGATTGCGTGCGGAGCCAGCGCGCGAAATCAAGCCCAGGTTCGCCCGGCATCATGAGGTCCAGCACCACAAGATGATAGCGCCCAAGCGGCCAAAGCCGGCGGGCTTCGCGCGCATCCCGCGCAGAACTCACACGCAATCCCTGTTTTTCCAGGAAGCGGGAGAGAAGGTCGCGGATTTCGCGATCGTCATCAACAATTAGGATATGCGGTGCGTTTTCCATGCCCTGTTACATTAGTATTTCTGGCGCGCCATTCATCAGCCCATGTTGCAAAATGTATCTGGCGCGGTGCTTGTTGCTGTTCGTTTCACTTTGCCATGCCCGATGCCTTTTGCCAGCAATATTCGCGCACCAAGATATTGCGTATCGGAACAGCGCCTGACCTGCCCCCAAAACTACCCCGGCCTGTCTCCGCCGATGCGCCCTGGCCTTGCCGCCGGGGCGCATCACTTTTTTGGGGCGGCCGCGTCACACCGGCTGCAAAGCGCGATGCGGCCCGGCGGGTGGCAGGATGATGATGGGATCACCCGCGCGCAGCACGCCGCCCTGCAGCACAATCGCCATAACGCCCGATTTGCGGATAAGCCCGCCCACTTCATCGCGCCCAAGCATCGCCGCCATCAGCCCCGGCTGGAAATGATCAAGCTGGGCGCAGGGATTGCGGAGCCCCGTGATTTCCACAATCGCCTCAGTGCCCAAGCAAAGCCGCGTGCCAGTGCCAAGGCCCAGCAGATCAATGCCGCGCGTGGTCACATTCTCCCCGATATCGCCGGGCTTGAGCGTGAAGCCCTGTGGCGCGAGTTCTTCGAATATTTCGGCGTGCAGCAAATGAAGCTGGCGCAGATTGGGCTGCGAAGGATCACGCGCAACGCGGGAGCGATGCTTCACCGTGACGCCGGCATGCGCATCACCTTCCACGCCAAGCCCGGTGAGCAGCTTCAGGCTTTGCGTTGACTGCTTGCTGAAGCGATGCGTGCCATCGCGGGCAAGTGCTTGGATGTAAGGCGCGGTCATGTGTGGCCCTCTGGCCAAAGCGCTGCGATCCGGCTGATCAGCCCGGCGGTAGAACCGTTATGCGCGCCCTGCCGTGGCGCGCCGGCATTCAACTCCGCCAAGATGGCGCCGGCCAATTGCTTGCCGAGTTCCACGCCCCATTGATCAAAGGGATTGATCCCCCACAGCGCACCCAGCACCGCGACCTTGTGTTCATACAAGGCAACCAATTGACCAAGCGTATAGGCATCAAGCCGCGGCAGCAGCATGGTCACACTTGGCCGATCACCGGGGAAGACCCGATGCGGCAGCAGGCGCGCAATCTCAGCTTCCGCCACACCCGCGGCGCGCATCTCGGCGGTGACTGCGGCGGCGTCCTTGCCGTTGAGCAGCGCTTCCGCCTGCGCCAGACCATTGGCAAGCAACTTCCGGTGGCTATCTGCATGCGCATGATCGGGCCGCGCGACCAGGATGAAATCCACCGGCACGGGTGTGGTTCCCTGATGGAGCAATTGTATGAAGGAATGCTGCGCATTGGTGCCTGGTTCGCCAAACACCACAGGGCCGGAAGCGCGGTGCAGTGGCGCGCCGGAAACAGCGACGCGCTTGCCCAGGCTTTCCATTTCCAATTGCTGCAAATGCGCCGGGAAGCGCGCGAGGCGCTCATCATAAGGCAGCACAGCGCGGCTTGGATAACCAAGGCCATTCACATGCCAGGCTTCAACAAGCCCTAGCAGCACCGGCAGGTTTTGCGCGAGTGGCGCATCGCAGAAATGCTGATCCATCACGCGTGCACCAGCGAGCAAGCGCGCAAATGCATCCCAGCCAAGGGTCAGCGCCAGCGAAAGCCCAATCGCACTCCAGAGCGAAAACCGCCCGCCCACCCAATCGCGAAAACCAAAAACACGCTCGGGTGCGATGCCAAAGGCGTTGGTCGCGGCAAGATTGGTGGAAAGGGCCGCCATATGTTGCGCGGCGCCGGCTTCACCCACAGCGTCGCGCAACCAATCACGCGCCAGCGCTGCATTAGCCATGGTTTCTTGCGTGGTGAAGGTTTTGGACGCCACCAGCACCAGCGTGCGCGTGGGATCTAGCTTGGCGCACATCTCTGCCCAGGCATGGCCATCCACATTCGCCAAATAATGCCCGCGCAGCGGTGCCTTATCTGTCCATAAGGCGCGCGCCACCATGGCCGGGCCAAGATCCGACCCGCCAATGCCGATATTGAGCACATCGGTAAAGCGCTGACCCTTGGCTGTAAGGATGCGCCCTTCATGCACGGCGCGGGTGAATTCTTCCATGCGCGCGCGCACCGCAAGCATTTCGGGCATGATGTCTTCAGTGCCCGCGCGGAAAGCATCACCCGGTTCAGCGCGCAGCGCCATATGCAGCGCGGCGCGGCCTTCCGTGGCATTCACCGCAGCGCCCGCAAAAAGCCGCGCGCGGAAGCCCGCGACATCAGAAGCCTCGGCAAGCGCGAGCAGTGCCTTCAGCACCGCATCCGAAATCGCGGTTTTGGAAAAATCGAGCAGCACATCGCCAGCCTGGCGCGAAAACCGCGCGAAACGATCAGGATCAGCGGCGAAAAGCGGGCGAATAGCCGCCGCATCCGGCCTTTCGGCCAAAGCCATCAGCGCCGCCCAGGCGGCTTCGCGCGCATCATCTACCATGGTGGTTTTCTGCCATGCCTCCGGGGCGAGACTATGGCAGAAGGACGGGTGATTTAGCTATGCCGAACAACGCGCAAGGGCGCCAGGATGGCCGCGCCAAGCGCGAGGAAGGCAATGACCGTGGCCAGACCCCAGGCCTGACTGCCGCTCATTGCCGTTACCATGGCCACCGCCGCGGGGCCGAGAAATCCGGTGGCGCGCCCGGAAAGCGCGAAAAGACCGAAATGCGCCGTCACCTCATCGGGTGGGGCCATATGGGCCATCAGCGTGCGCGATGCCGCCTGGGCTGGCCCCATGAAAAGCCCAAGCGCCATGGCCAGGATCCAGAACATTGTCTTGTCATTGCTCAGAAGCAAAAAACTACCCAGCACAATCATGGCGCCGAGTGCGATCATCACCGTGGGCTTGGCGCCGAGCCGATCCTCGATCAGGCCAAAGCCCGCTGCGCCCAACCCCGCCGTGACATTCATGGCAATGCCGAAATACAGAATTTCCTGAATGGTCATGCCATGCACGCCGGCAGCATAAATCGCGCCAAAGGCAAAAAGCGTATTCAGCCCATCCGTGTAAAACAGCCGCGCAATCAGAAACCGCGCCATGGCTGGGCGGCGCGGCAGACCGCGCAACAAATTGCCCATTTCATGCAAGCCGGCCGCGAGTGCATCGCCGAGCCTGGGCCGCACGCCCTTGGGATCAGGCAAAGCGACCAAGACCGGCCAGCCAAATACCAATATCCAGACCGCAACCAATACGGCTGAGGCGCGCACATGTTCCGCCGACGTGCGATCAAGCCCGAAGGGCGAAGGATCGGGCTGGATGAACAACACCAGCGCCAACAGCAGGCAGGCAAGCCCGCCCGCATAACCAAGCCCCCAAGCCAAGCCCGAAAGCCTGCCCATCCGTTCTTCCGGCACCAAGCCCGGCAGCATCGCGTTGTAGAACACGGTCCCGAGTTCAAAGGCGATTGTGGCAATGCCAATGCAGATCAGCGCGTAAAGCGCATCGGCGGGGTCGGGCCGCGCGAACCAGATCAGCGCGGTGAAAATCGCGGTGACGAGCGTGCAGAGCGTCAGCATCGCGCGCCGGCGCCGCCCCTGATCGGCAATGGCCCCAAGCAGTGGCGAGAGCAGCGCAATGGCAAAAGCCGCCAGCGTTTGCATCCAGCCCCATTGCGACTGACCCGCCACGGGATCATGCGCGATGCCCTGCGTGAAATAGGCGGCGATGACGAAGGTGGAAACCACCGTCGGAAAGCCGCTATTGGCCCAATCATAAAGGGCCCAAGCGATGGCCTTGCCCTTACTGTACGTCTTGGGCAGGGCCTGAGACATGCGCCTAATCCAAGATTCCCCTGGGCCCACGCGCAATGGCAACAGCACCGGTGCGCGAGACTTCCACAAGACCGATTGGGCGCATCAAGGCTAGGAAGGCATCAATCTTGTCACCATTGCCGGTCATCTCCAGCACGAAGCTTTCCGTGGTGGCATCCACCACGCGCGCGCGGAAGGCATCCGCAAGCCGCAGCACTTCCATGCGGTTGTCACCGCGCCCCGCCACCTTGATCAGCGCCAATTCGCGCGTCAGATGCGGGCCTTCAATCGTGAGGTCAGACACCTTATGCACCGGCACCAAGCGATCCAACTGCGCCTTGATCTGTTCAATCACCATATCCGTGCCGCTAGTCACCACGGTGATGCGCGAAATCCGCCCGGTTTCATCCACCGGTGCCACGGTCAGGCTATCAATATTGTAGCCACGGCCAGAAAACAGGCCGATCACGCGGGCCAGCACGCCCGCTTCGTTTTCGACCAACACGGCAATGGTCGCGGCGCGTTGGCCGCCTTTCAGATCAGACATTGCTCGCTTCCTCAGACCAGAACCTTGCCTTCATCGGTAACGCCGGCGACGCCACCTTCCTGGCCCGGGCCAAGGATCATTTCATTATGCGCGGCACCTGATGGGATCATGGGGAAGCAGTTTTCATCCTTCGAAACACAGATATCGGCGATCACGGGCTTGTCTATCGCGATCATCTCACGGATCACGCGATCAAGATCATCAATGCCTTCTGCGCGCATGCCAACCCCGTGGAAGCTTTCGGCAAGCTTCACGAAATCCGGCAGGGCAGCGGAATAGCTTTCAGAATAGCGCCCGCCATGCAGCAATTCCTGCCATTGGCGCACCATGCCCATATATTCATTATTCAGAATGAACACTTTCACCGGCAGGCGATATTGCGCGAGCGTGGCCATCTCCTGAATATTCATCAGGATCGAAGCCTCACCGGCGATATCAATCACCAGCGCATCCGGATGCGCAATCTGCACGCCCATCGCTGCCGGTAGCCCATAGCCCATGGTGCCAAGCCCGCCCGAGGTCATCCAGCGATTGGGCTTGTCAAAGCCGAAATACTGCGCGGCCCACATCTGGTGCTGGCCGACTTCGGTGGTGATGAAGGTCTCGCGTCCCAATTCGCGGGTGATTTCATACAGCCGCTTCACCGCATGCTGCGGCTTGATGATCTTGCTTTCCTGGCGATACTGCAAGCAATCTGTGCTGCGCCAGCCATCAATCTTGCGCCACCAGGCCGCAATGGCGCCCTTGTCCTGCGGCGCTTCATCTGCCTTCCAGGCTTCAATCATGGCGGCCAAGACCGCGCCCGCATCGCCCACAATCGGCACATCCACCGCGACATTCTTGTTGATGGAGGACGGATCAATATCCGCATGGATCTTCTTGGACGTCGGTGAGAAGGCATTAAGCCGCCCCGTCACACGGTCATCGAAACGCGCGCCGATATTGAACATGACATCGCAGCCATGCATCGCCAGATTGGCTTCATACGTGCCGTGCATGCCAAGCATGCCAAGGAATTGCGGGTCTTCCGCCGGATAGGTGCCAAGCCCCATCAGCGTATTGGTGCAGGGCATGCCAGTCATGCGCACGAATTCGCGGAGCAAGCGCGATGCTTCGGGCCCGGCATTGATCACGCCGCCGCCGGCATAGACAATCGGGCGATGCGCGCGCTTCAACAAGCGCACCGCATCGCGGATGGCCTTGGCATCTGGTTCCGTGCGCGGGCGATAGGAACGATGGCTTTGCGTGGTCGCTTCCCGATACGGCGCCTTGTTGATCAGGATATCCTTCGGCAGATCAATCACCACCGGGCCGGGGCGGCCGGATTTTGCGACATAAAAAGCTTCGTGCATCACACGCGCCAGGTCTTCGGATTTCTTGACCAGATAATTATGCTTGGTCGCGGGGCGGGTGATGCCGGTGGTATCGGCTTCCTGGAAGGCATCATTGCCGATCAAATGCGTTGGCACCTGGCCGGTCAGGCAAATCACCGGCACTGAATCCATCAGCGCATCCAAAAGCCCTGTCACCGCATTGGTGGCGCCAGGGCCGGAGGTGACCAGCACCACGCCAACCTTGCCGGTGGAACGCGCATAGCCTTCCGCCGCATGCACCGCCGCCTGTTCATGGCGCACCAGAATGTGGCGAATGGCGTTTTGCTGGAAAATCGCGTCATAGATCGGCAGCACCGCGCCGCCGGGGTAGCCGAAGATTACCTCAACGCCGTTATCCTTCAGCGCGCGCAATACGACCTCGGCACCCGACATGGTCAGGGCATCAGAGGCGGGCGGGGCTTGGGTCGCGGCAGACATGGGTGACTTCCTTCATGAAAAGCAACCGGCCCCGAAGGTTCAGGGCCGGCGAGGAGGGGCTGTTAGACCCTCGGTTGGGGGGCGTCAACGGATAAAATCAAGAAATGCGAAAAATTTGGCCGATTCAATTTCCGAAAATTGCGCAAAATCTTCAAATCGCGCATTTATGATATAGGTTTGGTCCGGGGGCGCCAATTCATGATGGCGGAACCAGGTTGCTTGCCGCTTGGTATATTGCCCACTCGCCAGGATGGCGCGGGCCGAGGCTTCGTCTTCTGAGAGCCGCCCGGAAAGCATGGCCGCGATTTCCGGCACGCCAAGGGCGCGCATGGCGGGCAAGGCGGGGTCAAGTTCCTGGGCCAGCAGGGCGCGCACTTCCTCAACCGCGCCGGCCTCGATCATGGCCGCCCAACGCTGGGCGATGGCGGCGCGGAGTTCTGCCCGCGGCGGGTCCAGCCGAATGGCGGCGAAGCGCCAAGGCGCAGGGGCGGCGCTGGCTTCCGCTTGCCAGGCCGCGATGCCTCGGCCAGTGCCGCGCCAGACTTCATAGGCGCGGGCGATGCGCTGGCTGTCACTGGGGCGGAGCCGCGCGGCGGAGGCAGGGTCTTCAGCCGCCAGACGCGCATGCAAGGCAGCCGGACCTTCCTCGGCCAAAAGCCGCCGGGCTTCTTCGCGGGCTGGTGCTGGGATGGGCGGGATGGCGGCCAGGCCCTGGGTGAGCGCCGCGCAATACATGCCAGTACCGCCGCAGATGATGGGCAGCCGACCCGCCGCGTGGGTTTCTTCCATTGTCTTGAGCGCCGCATCGCGCCACCAGGCCACCGATGCGGCCTCGGCAGCTTCGCGCACGCCGTAAAGCACATGCGGCGCGCGGGCTTCGTCTGCCGGGCTTGGGCGGGCGGTGATGATGCGGAGTTCCCGATAAAGCTGCATGCTATCGGCATTGATGATGGTGCCGCCGAGGCGTTCGGCGATGGCCAGGGCAAGTGCGGATTTGCCCGAGGCGGTGGGGCCGACCACGAATAAAGCGGGAGGTTGAAACTCCTTCATGGCGCGGGCATAGGCCGGATATGGAAAAGATTTTGACCCTGATCGCGCCGCGTGGCGCGCTTGCACCGGAACATCAGGCCAAGGTTGCCGCCGCGCTGCGTGACGCGGGCGCTGAGCTTGGCGCCGTGGCGCCACTTGCCGCGCAGGAAGCCGCCGATATCCCCTTCGCTGGCCTGCCGCTGGATGTCGCTGATCGCGTGGCGCGCACGGCGCTGGAAGGCAGCCCCGTGGATGCCATCGCGCAGGATATGGCGGGGCGGCGCAAACGCCTGCTGATCGCCGATATGGACAGCACCATGGTGACTAGCGAGACGCTGGATGAATTGGCCGGGGAGGCGGGGCTCAAGGAAGAAATCTCGGCCATCACGCGCCGCGCCATGAATGGCGAATTGGATTTCGAAGGGGCGTTGCGGGAGCGTGTGGGCATGCTGAAGGGCCTGGCGCTGGAGGCGCTTGAACGCACCTGGGCCACGACCGCGCTGATGCCGGGCGCCGAGGAATTGGTCGCGACCATGCGTGCCCATGGCGCGCGCTGCGCCCTGGTATCGGGTGGCTTCACCTTTTTCACGGGCCGTGTCGCGGAACGGCTCGGCTTTCATGAACATTACTCCAATACCCTGCTGCATGACGCGGGCAGGCTCACCGGCCATGTGGGCGAGCCCATTCTGGGGCGCAATGCCAAGCTGGTTACGCTGAAGCGCCTGGCAGCGGAAGAAGGGATTGGGTTGGCAGCGACCCTGGCCGTGGGCGATGGCGCGAATGATCTGGACATGCTGGGCGCTGCCGGGCTTGGCGTTGCCTTCAAGGCCAAGCCCGTGGTGGCGGCGGCAGCGCGGGCACGGGTGGATCACGCGGATTTGCGCGCGCTGCTGTTTGCGCAGGGGTATCGGGTGGAGGCGTTTCGGCGGGGAGGGTGAGGGGGGAGCATCCCGCGCGTGAAAACGATGTTGCAGTAGGGGGTCAAATTGCGGTGTCAGCAAATGGAATTTGAGGCGTTGGAGCGCGCGGCGCTCGCGGAAGTGCTGAAGCATCGGCGGGCTGGCAAATTCGTCTCGCCCAGTACGATGGATGAGCGCATCGCGGCGATGCTAGCCCGCAAGCGCGAAGCGCATGTCGTACAGGATTGAATTCGCCGAAGCTGCTGAGCGTGATCTTGAACTTATTCTCGATCATTTGGTCGAAAGCTACGTGGGCTTCGCCGAAAGGACTGACCATGCCTTGGAGCATGCGGCAGAGCGTAACAGGCATGTCCGCGCCCTCGCCGAGCGTCTGGCGCCATTCCCCGAGCGTGGCATAGCGCGTCGGGATATCCTGCCCGGCCTTCGCTTCTTGGTCATGGACCGCGCGATGATGCGTGCTAGAAATCATCCAACCGGATCGGAGTGAACATGCCGACTTGGATTACTGCAATGCTGTCCTGCGCTGGCGCACTGGTGACGCTCTTTATCGGCCTAGTAGGCTGGCGCATTCAGTTAATCGGCAAGCGCCGTACCGAACTCGCCGAAGAAGCTTTGCTTGTCTTTGCCAATGCGGTTGATGCCATGGCATCGGTCCGTGCGCCGATGAGCTTCGCTGGCGAGCACGAGGCGTTGCGCGAGGAACTCGGTAAGCTAGGATACAAAAAGCTGCCGGGCGAGGGTTACCAGATCATCCTGCGGCGGCTTGAAAAGAGCAACGAACGCTTCGCTGAACTGCGCCGGCTTCAACTGCTTTGTAGATACCATTTCGGCGAGGCGGCGCATGACGCCTTTGAGAAGCTAAACTCGGCGCGGCATCAGGTATGGGTGGCGGCCTATATGGGCGCCACCACGGGCGACGAGGTACCGCCCACCCAAGAGAACCTGAGGCGTTCGCAGAGTTGGCAGGAGGCGATATGGGCGGGCGCCGCGCAACCCGATACTATTGCCGACGCTGTGGGCGCCGCGCAGCGCGACCTTGAAGCGATCCTCACGCCGCACCTGCGTGCCGACGCTGCCTTGCTACCCATCGCGGGCGGCTGGCGGGCCAGCAAGGCACGCGCTATGGCGCTCGTTCAACGCGGCGACCAATCCAAACCGACCACGCCGCAGGACTGACTGGACGCCGATTATTGGTATGATGTTGATGATCAAACACGAAAGATCAGGGTGCTCGCGATTTTCTTCGGCGGGCAGGATCATATTCGCCGCATGCTGATCAGGCTTTTGGGGCCAGACCCCGTAAAGGCCTGATGCACCCGGCCTCACGTAAAGATTGACCAAAACATCCGCGCACTCGTGATCGCCAGAAACACCGCGAAGGCGCGCTTCAGCAGCAAGGGCGGGATGGTATGCGCTAGCTTTACGCCCCAAGGGGTCGCGATGATGGAAGTGGGTGCGATCAGCGCAAAGCCGATCAGGCTGACATAGCCAAGTGAGAAGGGCGGCACGCGCGGATCGCTCCACCCGCCCCAGATCAGGCCAATCGTCGCCGGAATGGCGATAATCACGCCAAAGGCCGAAGCGGTCGCGACCGCCGCGCGGATGGGGTAGCCCAGCAAGGACAGCAAAGGCACGCCCAATGTGCCCCCGCCAATCCCCATCATGGCGCTGACCGAACCAATGCCGAGGCCAAGTGCCGCGCGCGGCGCGCCTTCCGGCACGCGATCGGTCAATTTGAAGTCAAGCCCGGTGAAGCCCATGTTGAAGGCGACAAGCAAAGCGACCAGCGCGAAAATCGCCGTCTGCCCTTCGCCCCGCACATAAACCGCGAGCAGCGTGCCAACCACCACGCCGGCCAACATGCTCGGCCAGATGGACCGCACCAACGCCATATCCATCGCCCCCGTCGCGCGATGCTTGCGCGCTGATTGGATCGAGGTCGGGATAATGGTGGCGAGTGATGTCGCCACCGCCACCTTCATCTGCACCGCTTCCGGAATGCCAAAGAGCGGAAAAACATTGAACAGCAGCGGCACAATCACGATGCCGCCGCCCACACCAAGCAGCCCCGCGAGCGTGCCGGAAACCAGGCCCGTCGCCGCCATGGCCAACGCCAAGGCGCCGAGCCAGAGCGGATCATTCAGATAATTCATCTCTTTTCCTGTGCGGCCTGTGCCGTCCTCAAGTGGCGTGGCATAGAGGGGCATGGGTTACACGTCACCCCTTGGGGCGGCTGTGAAAGGGTGCGTTGCGATGGCTGATGCTCGAATCCTGGGCGTTTTGGGTGGCATGGGGCCGCTGGCGAGTGCATGTTTCATGCAGCGCCTGACCCTGCTGACGCCGGCGGAGCGTGATCAGGACCATATCCCGACCATCCTGTGGTCTGACCCGCGCGTGCCGGACCGCACCGCGGCGCGTGTTGCGGGCGGAGAGGACCCCTTGCCGGCGCTGATCCGCGGCATTCGCGGGCTGGAAGCTGCGGGCTGCGGCGCCATCGCCATTCCCTGCAATACCGCGCATGGCTGGTATGACGGCATGGTTGCTGCGACCAGCCTGCCCATTCTGCATATTGTGGATGCTGCGGGCGCTGAGTTGCAGCGGCTTGGCGTGGCCAGCGGGCGCATTGGCGTAATGGGCACGGCGGGCACACTCGCGATGCGGCTTTATCAGCAAAGGCTGGATGGGCTTGGCTATGAATGCCTGATGCCGAGCGATGAGGAAATGCAAAGCCGCGTCACGCCAGCGATCACGGCGGTGAAGGCGAATAAGCTGGTGGAATCCTACGAACCTTTGGCGGAAGTGGCGCGCAGCTTGATGGCGCGCGGTGCGCAGGCGGTGGTGCTGGGGTGTACGGAAATTCCGCTTGGCATCGCGGCGGGTCCGGCGCTGCCTTTTCCGGTGGCGGATACGATTGATGCGCTGGCGCGGGCGGCGATTGGGTGGGCGAAGGGGTAGGCTTGGCGTGGCGCTGGGCAGGTGGGAGATCACGCAGAAGATACACAGTGTCTGCGCGACGTTCCGCCACCGCAAAGCTTGCAGGTAGCGACGCTAACCCTGCTTCTCGCGTATCCTGTGCTGGAGTGGCCGCCGCAGCGGGCGACGTGAAGTAATGAGGCGCGGGTCAGCAATTCAGGTAGGTGATTGGGTTTTGCGATCCGGTCTTGGTGAGGTGCTCAATCGACATCAATTTCAAACCCGCAAGTTCGTGAGCAACAGCGCCTACGAATCCACGGCGCAGATAACTGGCTGGCCATTCTTCATTTGGATCGGAGTTGCGGGAATGATCACGATCCTCGGGCCAGCCACGATATTCGAGCCAGTGATCAATTCGATACACTTCTCTCACTAATCCGCGTGCGACCGCCAAAGCGTATTGAGGTTGTGGTGTACGATTATGCGGCGAACAGACCCAATAGCGGCGAGTGCGTTCGTATAACGCATCTGGGGTTAGCTGATTGCTCCACTCTTTCTCGATCTTGATAATGATGCAGGGTTCAAGAAAGTTGAGGGGCTCGGCGGCGTAACGTGCAATCAATTCGTCCAACGGCATCGCGCCAAACTCAGAGTCATGCCCTCTGACCATGTTCGTAAGGTTTTCGTATGCGTCAATAAGCGCAGCTTCGACTTGATATGCTGTATCGTTATCCATTTTATGACGATGAATGATGACGCGCACTTCCTGTCCGGACGCAATAATTTCCTGTATTTTCGCAAACTTGGCCGATGGAATTTCTGACTTGAGTGCATACCATTCGTGCTGAAGAACGCGCTGGTCGGCGCCCTTCCCAATATAGAATGGCTGGCCAGTACGAGGGTCCTCCAGCCGGTAGACGTAATACTGGATTTTCTCGACAATGTCTCGTGGGATTGATTTTTTCATACTGCCGTTCCATTATCATTATCTAGCTGTAAGTTTAGGGCCAAAGCGTAGGTGAAGCAATATCTTCTTGTGAGCGAGGCGGATCATGGCTTGGGAAGAACTCCTCAGGAAGGGACAGTTTGCTGCCATCCCGGAATCATTTTGCTGGGCGAAGTCGGCTGTGTTTGCGCATCTGATCAACGGTTACGCCATTATGGGCGATGATTTGGGTACGCTCGCAAATGAACGCCTTCAAGCGGCGGAAATGCAAGGTATCTGGCGCGGAACAGCGCGGGAGCTTTGGCTTTGTCTTTTCTTTGAACATCGTCGTTGGAGACATTTTGGTGAGTACCCAAAAGGCAATGACCTGAAGCTGCTTGATGATCTCTGTCGTGTATTGCGCGAGCAGCTATTGCTCGTGCAAGGAGATGAGCGGGCCGAGCTACTTAAGCTCCTGGCCGACCCAGGCAGTTTTGCGCACTGAAATCAGACCGGCCCCTTCCCAGCTACCCACCCGCCAACATTGCCTCCACCATCGGGCGATAAGGCGTGGTGCCATCGCGTGCGCGCAACGCGCCCGCCGCGGAAGCAAAACGCAAAGCCGCCTCCACCCCCATGCCCTCCGCAATTGCCAGCGCATAGGCGCCGTGGAACACATCGCCCGCGCCGGTGGTATTGGTGGCCTCTACCGGGAAGGCGGGGATTTCCTGCGGCGCCGCCATGCCCGGCGCCAGCCAAAGCGTGCCTTTCTCCCCCCGCGTCACGGCGGCGAGCTTCACAGGGCCTGAGGCCAAGGCGCGGCGCAGCCCTTCTTCCGGCGCGCAACCAGGCGCGAAATTCTGCAAGCCGGTGACAGAGAAAATCGCGTGATCCACGCGCGGCACCAAATCCACCAGAATGCGCGTTTCGCTTTTCTCGCCATCCAGCACCACGGGCACGCCAAGCCGCCGTGCCTCGGCCGCTGCTGCGGCGACACCTTCGGGCCAGCGCGGGTCGCAACAAAGCGCGCCGGCACCCGCAAGCGTTTCCAAGGGCAGCCAGCCAGGGTCTATGCCGAGATCAGCGCCGCGAAAGCCGATGATGGTGCGTTCGCCATGGCGGTCCACCAGCACGGCGGAAACGGGGCTCCGCCCGCCCGCCATGCGCCGGAGGCCCGCGGTATTGACACCATCCGCTTCCAAGGCGGCGGCCAGCAAAGGCGCGTTCAAATCATCGCCCACACGTCCCCAGAAATCTGCGCGGCCACCAAGGCGCGTTACAGCAATCGCCGCATTGGCCGCCATGCCGCCGGCATTCAGCACATAGGATCGGGCGGCGATTTTCGCAGGCGGTTGGGGTATATCCTCCACCCGAAAC
>CALRPR020000087.1:0-15555 GCA_943370125.1 Allobosea thiooxidans
GGCATCGTGGCAGCCATTTCCTCGGCCAAATGGGGCGGGGTCAGCAGATCATCCTCTCCCACCGCAACCAGCGTCTTGGCGCGGATCGCCGGCAGATCGGGCCTGGAATCGACGCGCCCCATAATGGCCGTTTGCTGGCGGAGAAAGGCCTCCCGTCCGACGCGTTCCGCCATGGCCATCACCTCAGCGGCCAAGGGGCCATCCAGGCGGGAAGGATGCACCAGCATGGGCAGCAGGCGTGGCGTCACGCCGCGAAACTGCCCGCTTTGGGAAAGGGCCAGCAAGCCACGACGACGTTCGGTCTGTTCCGGCGTATCGGGGCGGGCCGAGGTATCAAACAGCGCGAGGCGCTTAACCTGCTCCGGTGCGCGGCGCGCGACCTCAAGCGCCACATAGCCGCCCATGGAAAGCCCCGCGACGGCCAATGGCCCACTCAGCCCGGAAAGTGCGGCTTCCGCCATGGCGGCGATGCTGTCATGCCCCGTCAGGCTGGCCACGACCACGCGGCGGGAAGCGCTGAAAACTTCGATCTGGTCGCGCCAAAGCCGGGCATCGCAGAGCAGGCCGGGCAGCAGCAGCAGGGTTTCATCGTGATCCATGGGCTTGGTCTAGCCGTGTGCCGCAGCCATGGTCCAGGCCAGCCCCATGCAAAACTACGGAAATCCTTGATTCTCGCGCCGCTTCGGCGCATAGGGGGGCGCTCGCGGTAAGGCGGGCCGGATCCGCCGGCCCCGGCATGCGCGCCCCGCCGGGGCTCGGCCTTTCCCGCACCCACCGCCAAGCGCTCGCAGCGCGGGCCTAGAAAGCGATTGAAGTTGAACGAAAATATTGAAGTGACCGCCGCCGAGGCTGTCCAAGCCGACCCTCAAACCCTGCCCGTGCCGCCTGAGACGCCGGAAACCGCGCCGGTCGAGACCGCCCCTGTGGCGGAAGAAGCCGCGCCGGCTGAGCCCGCCCCCGTGGCGGAAGAAGCCGCGCCGGTTGAACCCGCCCTTGTGGCGGAAGAAGCCGCGCCCGAAGCCGCGCTGGCCGCCGCGGAAGATCGCCCCACATTCGCTTCCATCGGTCTGTCTGAGGAAATCGTGAAGGCGGTGACGGAATCAGGCTATCGCCACCCCACCCCCATTCAGGAACAGGCGATCCCGCAGGTGCTGATGGGTCGCGATGTGCTGGGCTGTGCGCAAACCGGCACAGGCAAAACCGCGTCCTTCGTGCTGCCCATGCTGGATATCCTGACCGGATCGCGCGCCAAGGCGCGCATGCCGCGCAGCCTGATCCTGGAACCGACCCGCGAATTGGCGTTGCAGGTCGCGGAAAACTTCGAAAAATACGGCAAATACCTGAAGCTCAACCACGCGCTGCTGATTGGCGGCGAAAGCATGAATGACCAGCGCGATGTGCTGGAAAAAGGCGTGGATGTGCTGATCGCCACACCGGGCCGCTTGCTTGATTTGTTTGATCGGGGCCGCGTGCTGCTGGCCGATTGCAAGGTGCTGGTGATTGATGAAGCGGACCGGATGCTCGATATGGGCTTCATTCCGGATGTGGAGCGTATTGTCTCCATGCTGCCGCCCTTGCGTCAGACTTTGTTCTTCAGCGCGACCATGGCGCCGGAAATCCGCCGCCTGGCCGATGCCTTCCTGTCAAACCCGAAGGAAATCACGGTCACCAGGCCGGCTTCGGTGGCGACCACGATCACAACTGGCCTCGCTTACGTGCAGCCTTTTGATAAGCGCGAGGCGTTGCGTCGGCTGATCCGGCGCGAACAGGTGTCCAATGCGCTGATCTTCTGCAATCGCAAGATCGAAGTGGATATCCTGTATAAATCGCTGAAAAAGCACGGCTTCAGCGTGGGCGCCTTGCATGGCGATATGGATCAATCCCAGCGCTTCGCGACGCTCAATGCCTTCAAGGCGGATGAATTGCAGCTGCTGGTCTGTTCCGATGTCGCCGCGCGCGGTCTTGATATCGGCGGGCTTTCGCATGTGTTTAATTTCGATGTGCCTTTCCATTCGGAAGATTACGTGCACCGCATTGGCCGAACGGGCCGCGCCGGGCGTGAAGGCCATGCCTATACGATTGCGACGGCCGATGACGCGAAGAATGTCGCCGGCATTGAAAAACTGACCGGCAAAGCTATCCCCCTTCTGGATATCGAGGGGCTGGAACCGGTGACGGAAGCCGAAATTCAGGAAGCCCTGACCTCCACCAAGCGTGGCCGAGGCCGTGTTGGCCCGGCGCGCCGGCCGGATCGTCGTGATGGCGGGCGTGGCCGGCCGGAACGTGGCCGCCGGGATGCGTCAGACCGTGCGCCGCGCGCCGAAGCGCCGGAAGAAATTGTGGCCGAGGCCCCCGCCCGGCGAGACCGCCCGGAACGCCGCCCACGCGCCGATGCGCCAGAGGGTCGGGAGGCGCCGCGCCGGGATCGCGCCCCGCGTCGGGACCGCGATGCGCAGCCGAGCGAATTTGCGCTGCGCGAAGCCGCCATGCGTGACCTGCCGCCCCGCGATCGCGAAGCACCGCGCCAGGATCGGGATTATCGCAACCGCGACCGCCGCGATGATCTGGGCCCGCCGGTGCAGGGCTTTGGCGATCAGGTGCCGGCCTTCATGCTGATCCCCATTCCCCGCCCCCGCCGCGCCGCCGCGCCGGCCGCGGTTGAAGAAGCGCCAGAGGTTGACGCCGCCTGACGCGCACCCGTCTTGCCCGCTGTGCGCCCAATGTCCAATAAGTCACCCAAGACGAAGCTTGAGTTGAGGATAGAAGCATGAATGTCGTGAGCCCGCCGAAGAAGACCTCCATCGCGCCCTTCACCTGGGAAGACCCGCTGCTGCTTGAAGAAGTGCTGACGGAAGAAGAGCGCATGATTCGCGACAGCGCCCGGCAATTCTGCCAGGAACGCCTGATGCCGCGTGTGCTTGAAGCCAATCGGCATGAGCGCTTCGACCGCGAAATCATGAATGAATTCGGCGAAATGGGTTTTCTGGGCGCCACGCTGGATGGCTATGGCTGCGCCGGCGTTTCCTATGTTGCTTATGGGCTGATGGCGCGGGAAGTGGAGCGTGTTGATTCTGGCTATCGCAGCGCGTTCAGCGTGCAATCCTCATTGGTGATGTTCCCGATCCATGCCTATGGGTCCGAAGAACAGAAGCAAAAATATCTGCCGAAGCTCCGCACCGGGGAATGGGTGGGCTGCTTTGGCCTGACCGAACCCGATGCCGGGTCTGATCCTTCTTCCATGCGCACCCGCGCGACCAAGGTGGATGGCGGCTGGAAGCTTTCGGGTTCCAAAACCTGGATTTCCAATTCACCCATCGCCGATGTCTGCCTGGTCTGGGCCAAGGATGATGAGGGCATTCTGCGCGGCTTTTTGCTGGATCGCGGCATGAAGGGCCTGACCACGCCGAAGATCGAAGGCAAGTTCAGCCTGCGCGCTTCTGTCACCGGCATGATCATGATGGATGAGGTTTTCGTCCCCGAGGAAAACCGCCTGCCGGGCGTGCGTTCTCTGGCCGGTCCCTTTTCCTGCCTCAATCGCGCGCGTTATGGCATTGCCTGGGGTGCCATGGGGGCCGCGGAATTCTGCTGGCATGCGGCGCGGGATTACACGCTGAACCGCATCATGTTCGGCAAGCCGCTGGCGGCGACGCAGTTGGTGCAGAAGAAGCTGGCGGATATGCAAACCGAAATCACGCTTGGCCTGCATGCGGTGCTGCGCGTCGGGCGCTTGTTTGATGAACACAAGGCCGCGCCCGAGATGATCAGCCTGGTCAAGCGCAACAACTGCGGCAAGGCTTTGGACATTGCCCGCGTTGCGCGCGATATGCATGGCGGCAATGGCATTGTGGATGAGTATCACGTGATCCGTCACGTGATGAACCTTGAGACGGTCAATACTTACGAAGGCACGCATGATGTGCATGCGCTGATCCTGGGCCGGGCGCAGACCGGGTTGAACGCCTTCGGCTGATCAAGCCGAAGCCTCCGCCGTGGAAGTCCTGATTGAGCGTATGGGCGCGGGTGGCGATGGTATCGCCCCCGGCCCGATTTATGTGCCGCAGGGGCTTCCGGGCGAAAGGCTGCACGTCGAAATCAATGGCAAGCGCGGCGATGGTGCGCTGGCCACGATCCATGAAATCCTAAACCCAAGTCTTGATCGCATCGCGCCTGCTTGTCCGCATTTTCTGGAAGGCTGCGGGGGCTGCGCCCTGCAACATTGGGCGCCTACCCCCCAAGCCGCCTGGAAGCGAGAGCGGCTGCGGGTGGCTTTGGCACGTGGCGGTTTTGCCGAAGCCCCGGTCGCTGAGACCATCACCACGCCCCCTGGCGCGCGCCGGCGCGCTGATTTCGCCATACGGCGCGGGACGGATGGGCTCCGGCTTGGCTTTCACGCAGCGGGCAGTGCGGCCATTCTGGATATCGCCGCCTGCCCGGTGCTGCATCCGCGCCTGGTCGCGGTGCTGAAGCCGCTGCGCGATCTGCTGCCGCGCTTGCCGGCGCTGAAGCGCGATGGCTCGGCGGTGCTGAACCTGCTCGATACCGGGCCTGACCTACTGCTGCGCACCGATGGCACGCTGGATGCGGCGGGGCGGGCGCTGCTGGCGGGGTTTGCCGCTGCCCATGGCCTGCCGCGCATCGCCTGGGCGCGGGGCAATGGCGTGCCGGAAATCGCCGCCCAGCTCGGCCCGGTGAGTATCGCGCTGAGTGGCGTTGCGGTCACGCCAGCCCCCGGCGCCTTCCTGCAAGCGAGCCCTGAGGGCGAGCAAGCCATCATTACCGCCATGCTGGCCGGCCTGCCCGCCAAGCTGGCCGGGCGCGGGCGTATTGCTGATCTGCATGCCGGCTTTGGCACGCTCAGCCTGGCCTTGGCGCGACGGGGCAGGGTGACGGCCTTCGAATCGGATGGCGCAGCGGTGGCTGCACTCGCCAATGCTGCCGCCAAGGCAGGGCTGCCCTTGGCGGGGACGCGGCGGGACCTAGTGCGCCAGCCGCTGACTGTTGCGGAATTGGCGCCCTTCGCCGCGGTGGTGCTGGACCCACCCTTTGCGGGGGCCGAGGAACAGGCGGGATTGCTCGCGCGCTCCGCCGTGCCGGCGGTGATTTATGTGTCCTGCAACCCGCAAGCGCTGGCGCGGGATTTGCGCTTCTTTGCCGATCAGGGCTGGCGGGTGGATGCCGCCACGCCGATTGATCAATTCCTTTGGTCCGGCCAGCTTGAAGCCGCAATCGCACTCAGCAAGTCCAGTAAGCAGCACATCCGGATGCGTTGAGCCTCGCCATCAATGAAAGATGCGCCCCCTGGCAGCCAGCAGAAAGGAGATCTCGCGAGACAGCTTTATTGCTAAGCTTTAAAGGTGACTCGGGTCTCAGGCACGATTTTGAGACGAGTAGTTTTCTGGTTTTGCCTTCCTGCATTGATAAAGTTAAGATGTCACGCCTTCCGAATCCCCCAAGAAAACTACAGCGATCCCATCACCCTACGTCTAGGACCAGGACTCTTTCCAGTAAAGGAAATCAATCCATGAGAGACTTTTGCCCAGCTTGCCGAAGCGAAAACATCGCGTATGCTTTCACCAAATCGGGATACGATCTGTTCAAGTGCGCGGAGTGTGACTTTCTTTTCGTGCATCCGGCCCCGAGCGCTGAGGTTATCGCGCAGCACTACCGCGATCATTACCGCGGTGCCACGAGCACCTTTTATCCAAAGGCGGAGTCTCGCCGTTGGCGTGCATTTTGGCGTAGCTTGAAGTTTCTGCCGTATGTTTATGGAAAGCGCGTTGTAGATGTTGGCTGCGGCGGTGGCTTTATGGTGGAAGCGTTCTCCCGTCTCGGCGCGGAGGTGTGCGGGGTTGATATAAGCGCAAACAGTATCGCCTACGCCCAGAACCGGTATCCGAAGTTAAAGTTTTTTTGTGAGGGGCTCGATGATTTCCGACGCCGTGGAATGGAATTTGATTTCGTGTTCAGTTCCGAGGTTCTAGAACACCTGCCGGGGCCAGACGAATTCATGGAGCTAATGGCAAGAATTGTTGCTCCCAGGGGTTATGTTTACTTGTCGGCACCTGACGCTGGGCATCCAAAGGTCCCTGCCGACATCCAGGAGTGGTCGGACATATGCCCGCCAGAGCACCTGCAGTTTTTCAACGAAAGAAACCTAGCAATCCTGTTTCAGCGATATGGCTTCACGCAGCACCGACGCGAGCATCATCGTACGCCAGCCCATAGTGTTTTTTTTCGGCGCGATAACAGGCCTCCGCAAAAATAGTAACGAGACAGGCCGACTTTCGCATTTTCCATGATAATTTCCGTTTCCCATGAAGATGCTCTGGCCGGCTTGGAGTGGCTGAAGAGTATAGCCTATCACTCCGCCTTGATGCCTAGGCCGCGCACTTCGGGTTCCCAAAAGGCAATCTCATCCCGCACATAGGCCGCGAATCGCTCAGGCGTGTAGCCGCGCATGGCGGGGGTGCCCATTTCCTCAAAGCGCTGATTGATCATCGAATCGGACAGCGCCTGTTCGGTCGCTGCCGCCATGCGGTTCACAATGGCGGCTGGCGTGCCGCGCGGGGCGAAGAAGCCATACCAGGAATGGGATTTATAGCCGGCGATTCCCGCCTCGGCCGCCGTTGGCACATTAGGCAGCAGGGAAGAGCGCTGATCGGTCGCCACAAACAGCACCCGCGCCGTGCCGCCATCCTGAAAGCCCTTCAGGATGGAAGGGATATCGGAGCAGAACTGAATTTCGCCCGCGGTGAGCGCAGTGAAAACCTGCCCGCCGCCGCGATAGGGCACATGCACCGCATCCGTCCCCGTGCGCACGCAGAAACTGGCCGAAGCGATATGCCCCGAAGTGCCAATGCCCGAGGATCCATATTGATAGCGCCCAGGCGCAGCCTTCAGGGCAGCGATGAATTCCGCTGCCGTGGTGGGCGCGAAATTGCGCGTGGTGACGGCAAGCGCGATGGGCACAAAGACGGTCGGCGCCACCGCCACCAGATCGGTCCGCGCATCAAAGGGCACCGGGGCAGGCAGGCCGCGGGCGAGTGCGATGGGGGAGAGGGTAGAGAGCACAAAAACATCGCCATTGGCGGGCTGCTTCGCCACGTAATCCGTGCCGACCACGCCGCCCGCGCCGGGGCGGTTTTCCAGCACTACCGGCTGGCCCAGGATTTCCGCCAATTTGGGGCCCAAAAGCCGCGTGGTGATATCCGTCCCGCCCCCGGTGCCGAAGGGAATGATGATTCGGATGGGTCGGCTCGGCCAGGGCGCCTGGGCATAGGCGGGGCAGGCGAGCGGGCTCAGCGCCAGCGGGGCGGCGATCAGGCTACGGCGAGATATTTTGGCCAAGGGGGTGTTCCTTCTAGCAGCTTAGCGATTGAAATTTCTTGTTTAGTGCGGGTTCTGACCTGGCGGTTCGGCGATGTTGCGGCATGCAAGAGGTCTTGCAAAGGGGGGCTTTGCCTGGCACGAAACGGGAACAAACCCGCCCTGCCGCAAAGTGACCCCGCTTTGCAAGCCCTGATTCATGCACCGCATCTAGTGGTGCCGCTACTGTGGCAAGACTACATCTTGTAGTCAGACCGTAACTTGGGGCATGATCCGTCCTCGGGGGAAGTTCTCAGGGGGTTATCCGTGTTCGACGCAGTTCAACTTGAAGGCCATGGCCAAGTCCGCATTGATCGGTCGCGCGATGCGCTGCTGACCGATTTCGGCAAGGCCACATTAGATGATCGTTATTTGCTGCCGGGCGAATCCTATCAGGATTTGTTCGCACGAGTCGCATCCGCTTATGGCGATGATGCGGCACACGCGCAGCGGATTTATGACTATATCTCGCGTCTTTGGTTCATGCCGGCGACGCCCGTGCTGTCCAATGGCGGCACCACGCGCGGCTTGCCGATTTCCTGCTTCCTGAACGAAGCCTCTGACAGCCTTGATGGCATTGTCGGGCTTTGGAATGAGAATGTGTGGCTCGCGGCCAAGGGCGGTGGCATCGGTTCCTATTGGGGGAATCTGCGCGGCATTGGCGAAAAGGTTGGCCGTAACGGCAAGACCTCGGGCGTCATTCCCTTCATTCGCGTGATGGATAGCCTGACGCTGGCGATTTCCCAGGGCTCGCTCCGTCGTGGCTCGGCGGCTTGCTACCTGCCGGTGAATCACCCGGAAATCGAAGAATTCCTGGAAATGCGTCGCCCAACCGGCGGTGATCCGAATCGCAAGGCGCTCAACCTGCATCAAGGCGTGCTGATCCCAGATGCCTTCATGCGCGCTGTGGAAGCGGATGAGGAATGGGCGCTGGTGTCGCCCAAGGATGGCGCGTTGATGAAGAAGGTCTCCGCACGGAGCCTTTGGATTCGCATCCTGACCGCGCGCATCGAAACCGGTGAGCCCTACATCATCTATTCCGACCACGTGAATAATGCGCGGCCGGAGCATCAGAAACTGGCAGGGCTTGAGGTGAAGACCTCAAACCTCTGTTCAGAAATCACCCTGCCGACCGGGATTGATCAGCATGGGGAACAACGCACGGCGGTGTGCTGCCTATCCTCGCTCAATCTGGAAACTTGGTTTGAGTGGAAGGATGAGGCGCAATTCATCCCCGATGTGATGCGCTTCCTGGATAATGTGCTGCAATCCTTCATTGATACGGCGCCTGATACCATGGCACGCGCGCGCTATAGCGCCATGCGGGAACGCTCGGTCGGGCTTGGGGTGATGGGCTACCATTCCTTCCTGCAGGCGCTGAATGTGCCTTTTGAAAGCGTGGTGGCGAAGGTTTGGAATATGCGGATGTTCAAGCATATCCGCGCCCAGGCTGACACTGCTTCCCGGCTGCTGGCCGAAGAACGCGGCCCCTGCCCGGATGCCGCCGAATACGGCTTCATGGAGCGCTTTTCGAACAAGATGGCGATTGCGCCAACCGCTTCCATCAGCATCATTTGCGGTGGCGCAAGCCCGGGGATCGAACCGATCGCGGCCAATGTCTATAATCACAAGACGCTGTCCGGGTCCTTCATTGTGCGCAACCCATTCCTGAAGAAGGTATTGGCCAAGCACGGGCGCGATGATGAGGATACCTGGACCACTGTCACGGTGAATAAGGGCAGCGTGCAGCATCTGGATTTCCTGACGGAACAGGAAAAGGCCACCTTCAAGACGGCCTTTGAATTGGATCAGCGCTGGGTGGTGGAACATGCGGCCGATCGCACGCCCTATATCTGCCAATCCCAATCGGTGAACATCTTCCTGCCCGCCAATGTGCATAAGCGGGATTTGCACCAGATCCACATGACGGCGTGGAAGAAGGGTGTGAAGTCGCTTTATTACTGCCGCAGCCTTTCCATCCAGCGCGCGGATGCCATCAGTGAAAAAGTGGCCCCGCAGGCAGCCCTTGGCGTGGCGGCGCCGGCCAATGACCAGGCGCAATTGCCACTGGTCGCGGCGGTGCCGGCCGCCACCAATAATTACGAAGAATGTTTGGCCTGCCAGTAAAGCTGCGTTAGACTTATCCCAACCCGCCCCCAAGCTTGGGGGCGGTAAGCCCGAAATGGGTAGGGAGGAAGTCTGGAATGTTCACGCGTCGCAGCCTGCTGGCCACCGGGATGGCCAGCACCATCATCACCAAAGCCAAGGCACAAGCCAGCAATTGGCCGGATCGTCCGATACGGATGATCATCGGCTATCCCGCTGGCGGGCCCACGGATTTTCCAGGCCGGGTCTTGCAGGACCCGCTGCAAAAATTATGGGGACAGCCCGTTGTCATTGAGAATCGCCCCGGCGCCAGCCAGGTGATTGCCTCTGAAATGGTCGCGCGGTCCGCGCCCGATGGCTATACGATTTTCCTCGCCGCCAGTACTCATGCCAGTAATGCGGCGGTCTATGCGCGCCTGCCCTATGATACGATCAATGATTTTACGCCGATCGTGAACATTTATGCTTCGCCCACGGTGTTGTTCACCGGCGCGGGGCAGCCCTTCCGCAGCGCGCAGGATTTGGTGGCGGCGGCGCGGCGTGATCCCGGTATGGCCTTTGCCTCCTCCGGCAATGGGTCTTCAGGACATTTCGCGCTTGAGATGTTCCGCAAGAAAATGAACCTGGATCTGACCCATGTCGCTTATCGCGGCGCGGTGCCGGCGCTGCAGGATGTGATTGGTGGGCGCGTACCCGCAACCTTCAGCACTTTGTCTGGTGCCATTGCGCTTGCGCGTGATGGCAAGCTTCGCCCGCTGGCGATTGGCGGGCCGCAGCGCGTGCCGGTGCTGCCTGATGTGCCAACGCTGGATGAACTCGGCATGGGCATCCCCGATACCAGCCCCTGGTATGGCTTTATCGCGCCCCGCGGCATTCCGCGCGAGATCGTGGACCGAATCGCGCGCGATGTGCAGGGCTTGCTGCGCGACGCCACCATCCGCCAACGACTGCTCGATCAGGGTGGCGTGATTCTGGGTGAGGGGCCTGAGGTTTTTGCCGCGCGCATTGCCCGCGAATTGGCGGAAAACATCGTGGTTGCGCGGGAAGCCAATATCCGCGTGGAATAGCGCTGGCACAATATCTTGCGGCTGGCGATTGCCCGACCCACCAATTGTGGTAAAAGCATCGCTCAGCTCAAACAATGGGATTCGAGACAATGGCCGATGGCATGGTGCAGGATGAATTGCCGGTGAAGTTCGATCTTTTGACCTCGAATCCCGTGTACAAACCTTTCCGTTACCCTTGGGCCTATGAAGCCTGGTTGCAGCAGCAGCGCATCCATTGGCTGCCGGAAGAAGTGCCGCTCGCGGATGATGTGAAGGATTGGCAAAAGAACCTGACGCCGTCGGAGCGCAATCTGCTGACGCAGATCTTCCGCTTCTTCACCCAGGCGGATGTCGAAGTGAATAATTGCTACATGAAGCATTATTCGCAGGTGTTTAAGCCGACGGAAGTGCTGATGATGATGTCGGCCTTCTCCAACATCGAAACGGTGCATATCGCCGCCTATAGTCATTTGCTCGACACCATCGGCATGCCCGAAATCGAATACACGGCCTTCCTCAAATACAAGGAGATGAAGGACAAATACGATTACATGCAGAGCTTCAGTGTCGCGAACAAGACTGAAATCGCGAAGACGCTGGCCGCTTTTGGCGCTTTCACTGAAGGGTTGCAGCTTTTCGCTTCCTTCGCGATTCTCATGAATTTCCCGCGCTTCAATAAGATGAAGGGCATGGGCCAGATCGTGAGCTGGTCTGTGCGCGACGAAACGCTGCATTGCCTTTCCCTGATCCGACTGTTCCGCACTTTTGTGCAGGAAAATCCAGAAATCTGGACCGAGGAATTCCGCCGCGATCTTTACCTGGTTTGCGCCACCATCGTGGATCATGAAGACGCCTTCATTGATCTGGCCTTTGAATTGGGCGGTGTGCAGGGCATGGATGCGTCGCTCACCAAGCAATATATCCGCTTCATCGCGGATCGCCGCTTGCAGCAGCTCGGGCTCGAACCGCTCTATAACATTGAAAAGAATCCGCTGCCTTGGCTCGATGAAATGCTGAACGCCGTGGAACATGCGAATTTCTTCGAAAACCGTTCCACCGAATATTCCAAGGCCAGCACCGCCGGTTCATGGGAAGAGGCTTTTGCTGATAGCGCCTTTTCTTCTGCGCAACCGGAAGGCGAGATCGAACTCTCGCGGCATTGACGCTGCGTGTTCACGCTGAGTGAATTGGAAGAGGCAGCGCGGCTTGTCCACACTGCCTTTCCGCCCACGCCGCAATATGCCTGGCCGCTGCTCGCGCAACGCGCGGGGGCGGAGGTTTGGGTAAAGCATGAAAACCACACGCCGACTGGCGCCTTCAAGGTGCGCGGTGGCGTGGTGTTCATGGAAAGGTTGAAGCGCGAAAACCCCAATGTGGCGGGCGTGGTGAGTGCCACGCGCGGCAATCACGGCCAATCGCTGGCTTATGCCGGCGCGCGCTATGGTATTCCTGTCACCATCCTGGTGCCCCGCGGCAATAGCGTTGAAAAGAACAACGCCATGCGCGCGCAGGGTGCGCGGCTGATTGAATATGGCGAGGATTTTGACGAGGCGCGCGAAGAAGCCGCAAGGCTTGCGAAGGCCGAAGGCTTGCTGTTTGCGCCATCCTTCGCGCGCGATCTGGTGCTTGGTGTGGCCACCTACGCGCTGGAATTCCTGCGCGCGGCACCGCCTTTGGCTGCGCTTTACGTGCCAATCGGCCTTGGTTCAGGCATTTGCGGCTGTATCCTGGCGCGCGATCTGCTAGGCCTAAAGACCGAGATCATCGGCGTGCAAAGCACCGAAGCGCCGGCCTATGCGCTTTCCTTCGCGGCGGGTCGTGTGGTGACAACACCAACCGCCAATACACGCGCTGATGGCATGGCAACGCGCCTGCCGGATGCCGGCGCGCTCGAGATCATCCGCAAAGGTGCCGCGCGTATCGTGACCGTCACGGATGACGAAGTGGCCGCCGCCATTCGTGCCTATTGGCAGGATACGCATAATCTGGCGGAAGGGGCGGGCGCCGCGCCGCTCGCGGCATTGTTGCAGGAACGCGATAGGATGCGTGGCAAGCGCGCGGGCGTTGTGCTCTGCGGGGGTAATATTGACCTCGCCCTGTTTCGTGATTGGGTGATGGCGAGCGCCTGATCGGGCGATTGCGGCTGGACCCAAAACGGAGGCCATCTTTTCACCTTCCTGGGTTAGTGCGATGTAGCGCCATCATCGTCGGAGGAACCAGCCATGGCGCGTTTTGACCTAGCCCTGAAGGGCGGAGATTGTGTGATGCCTTGGGGGGTGGTGCGCGCTGATGTCGGCATTCGCGCCGGGCGCATCGCAGCCATTGGTGACCTGACGCAGGCCGAAGCTGTGGAAACCTTGGATTGCAAGGGGCTGCATGTGCTGCCCGGCTTGATTGACCCGCATGTTCATTTGCGCGACCCCGGCGACCCCAAGGTGGAAACCATGGAAACCGGCACGCGCGCTGCCGTACTCGGTGGCCTGGCGGCCGTGTTCGATATGCCGAATACTACGCCTTCCGTCACCAATACCGAAAGGCTGAATGCCAAGCGCGACTTCGTGAACGGCCACGCCTGGTGCGATATCGGCATTTATGTCGGCGGGACCAAGACGAATATCGCGGAGCTTGCGGCATTGGAGCTTGAGCCCAATGTCTGCGCCATCAAGATTTTCGCGGGCTCCTCCACCGGTGATTTGCTGGTGGAAGATGATGAAAGCCTGGAAGCGGTGATGCGTTCCGGCCGTCGCGCCATTTGCTATCATTCGGAAGATGAATATCGGCTGCAAGCGCGCAAGCCCATGTTCACGCCGGGCATGGCGCATATCAACCATCAGGAATGGCGCGATGTGGAAACCGCGATGCTCGGCACGCGTCGGCTGATGGCGCTGGCGCGCAAAACGGGGCGGCGGGCGCATATCCTGCATGTCTCGACGGCTGAGGAATTGGCCTATCTTGCGGATTACCGAGATGTCGCAAGCTGCGAAGTGCTGCTGAACCATCTGACGCAGACCGATGAAGCCTATGCGCGGCTGGGTGGTTATGCCGTGATGAACCCGCCCATTCGCGGCGCGCGGCATTTGGAAGCGGCCTGGAGGGCCGTGGCGGATGGCACGGTGGATTGCGTGGGTTCAGACCATGCACCGCATTCCCGCGCCGCCAAGGAACGCCCCTGGCCCGATACCGCGGCGGGGCTTACGGGCATTCAAACCATTGTGCCGCTGATGCTGGATCATGTCAGTGCCGGCCGGCTTTCCCTGCCGCGTCTTGCCGATTTGATGTGCGCTGGGCCCGCGCGCGTTTATGGCGCGAAGACTAAGGGGCGGCTGGCCGTTGGCATGGATGGCGATGTCACTGTCGTGGATATGAAGAAAACCCGCACCATCGAAGATAGCTGGATCGTCTCCCCCTGTGGTTGGACGCCTTTTGCCGGGCATCGCTGCACCGGCTGGCCGGCGATGACGATTGTGCGCGGCCATGTGGTTATGCGCGATGATACGGTGATTGGTGCGCCGCAGGGCAAGCCGGTGGCATTCATCGATACGCGGCAGGTCTGATGGCCAAAGGCGCGGCGCAGGCGGCGGTGGAAGCGGCGATCACGTCTCGTCGTTCCATCCGCGCCTTTTTGCCAAAGCCGGTGCCGAAGGCGGATGTGGAGCATCTGCTGGATATCGCGGCGCGCGCCCCTTCGGGCAGCAATATCCAGCCCTGGAAGGTGCATGCGCTGACTGGCACCCCGCTCAAGCGGTTATGTGATGCGCTGATGGCGGAACACGAAGTGGGCGTCACGCCGGAATCGGAATACCAATATTATCCGCGCAAATTTTTCGAGCCCTATCACAGTCGCCGCCGTAAGGTGGGATGGGACCTTTACGGCCTGCTTGGCATTGGCAAGGGCGAGAATGAACGCATGCGCGCCCAGCATGGCCGCAACCTGATTTTCTTTGATGCGCCGGTCGGTTTGATTTTCACCATCCATCGCGATTTGGAACAGGGTTCCTGGCTGGATTACGGCATGTTCCTGCAAAATGTGATGGTGGCAGCGCGCGGCATGGGGCTGGATACCTGCCCGCAAGCCGCCTTCATGCCCTATCACCGCACCATTCAGGCCATGCTGGACATTCCGCCTGAGGAAATGCTCGTCTGCGGCTTGGCGCTGGGCTATGCCGATCCCGATGCGGTGGAAAATACCCTGGTGACGGAACGCGCCCCAGCGCGGGATTTTGCGCGCTTTGCGGGTTGGGACGAATGAAAAGGGAAACGCGATGAAACCCTGCCTACCGCCACTGGCCACCACCCCGCGCCCTTCCTGGCGCGCGCCGGCGCTTTCCTGTGACTGCCATTTCCATATCTTCGGGCCTTATGACCGCTTTCCGCTGGATACCGGGCGGCATTATGACCCGCAGGAAGCGACCATCGCCGATTACCGGCGCATGGCCACGGCGCTTGGCATTGAACGCATGGTGATTGTGCAGCCAAGCGTTTACGGGACCCGAAACGAAGTCTCGCTTGATGCGGCTGAACAATTCGGCCTGGATCGCGCGCGCGTTGTCGTGGTGATTGACGATAGTTTTGATGATGCCGCGCTGAAGAAGCTCCATGCCCGCGGCACACGCGGCGTGCGCTTCAATGCGGTCAGCGGCAATGGCACGCCGCTTGAGCAGTTGGAAGCGCTGGCGCGGCGCATTGCACCGCTCGGCTGGCATTTGCAGCTTTACGCGGAAGGCTACCAGTTACCGGAACTGGCGCCACGCCTTGCATCCCTGCCGGTGCCGGTGGTGGTGGACCACATGGGTGGCGTGAAAACCGCCGAAGGGCTGAATGGCGCGGGCTTCAAGGCGTTGCTGAAGATGCTGGAAAGCCCGCAATGCTGGGTGAAGATTTCCGGCTATCGCATCTCCGCCGGGCCGCCCTTTGCCGATGTTGCGCCCTTTGCACGGGCACTTCTGGATGCCGCGCCGGATCGCGCCGTTTGGGGCACGGATTGGCCGCATCCAAGTTTGCAGCATTGGATGCCGGAAGATGGCCATTTGCTTGATCT
>CALRPR020000088.1:0-15376 GCA_943370125.1 Allobosea thiooxidans
CAGCTTGCGCTCAATGGCATCAATGGGTTGGCCGGTATGATGCACGTAAATCTCATTAAGCCTCTGGCGAAGCTTCAGAATTTCGCGCGCCTGGATTTCGATATCGGTCGCCTGGCCCTGCGCCCCGCCCGAGGGCTGGTGCACCATCACGCGGCTATTGGGCAGCGCATAGCGCTTGCCCTTGGCGCCGGCGCACAGCAGCAAGGACCCCATGGACGCCGCCTGGCCGATGCACACCGTGCTCACGGGGCTGCGGATATATTGCATGGTGTCATACATCGCGAGGCCGGATGAAACCACGCCGCCCGGGCTATTGATGTAGAAGGCGATATCCTTGTTGGGGTTCTCGCTTTCCAGGAACAATAACTGGGCGCAAATCAGCGACGACACTTGGTCAAAAACCGGGCCCGTCAGGAAGATGATGCGTTCCTTGAGCAGGCGGGAATAGATGTCGAAAGCCCGTTCCCCACGCGCGGTCTGTTCGACCACCATGGGCACCAAGGTGTTGTTATAGACATCAACAGGATCACGGTCCCTGATCATCATCTCATCCTTTCGCGGCAAGCAGGCCGCCTTACGTCACTTTTGCCTGACCCCGCATGTGGTGCGGCGGCAGGACAGCACAATTCCCATGCGCCCATTTTCCCGCCCGGGTCAACGCCCTGGCGCAGCGCCCGGTTGTAACACCATGCCATCATACCCGGGCTCGATCCCCGGAGGCAGGGTGCGGCAGAGCCAGTCATAATCCAGATCGCTGCCCATATGGGTTAAAATTGTCCGGCGCGGCTTCAACATGCGCACCCATTCAAGCACCTGTTCCAGATTCGCGTGCACCTTATGGGGCGCACGCTGGAAGCATCCCACAATCCAGGTATCCAGACCGTGAAGAAGTGCCAGGCTTTCTTCCGGCAGGCGCACCAGATCGGTGGAATAAGCGAAGCCGCCGATTCGAAGCCCCAGGGTTTCCATCACCGCATGATCCTGGCTGAACAGGGTCAGCGGCAGTCCGGCGATGTCAACGATTTCGCCGGGCTTTACCTCGGTGGCTTCCAAGGCGGGGCGAAAAAACCAAGGACCGACCGCCGGCAGAAAGGCATAATCGAAGCGTTGCCGTAGGTTATCCAGCGCTCTTGCCATGCCGTATATGGGTAGCGGCTTACCCGTGATGCGGTTCAGCACGCGCGTTTCATCCGTGCCCATCACGTGATCGGCATGGTGATGGGTGAACAGAATCGCCTCCACCGCCCCAATCCCGGCCGTGAGGAATTGGGCACGCATATCCGGGCCGGCATCCACAAGCAGCCTTTGCCCTTGATCGCCTTCGATCAGAATCGAGGACCGGGTGCGCCGATTCCGCGGTTCCGAGGGGTCACAGGCGCCCCAATCGCCGCGGCCATCGGCACCGCCAATCAGTGGCACCCCGGCCGAACCGCCACAGCCAAGGATCGTGACCGTAACCAAGCCTCAGGCGGCCTTCGGGAAGAGGGTTTCAAAATTCCGAGTCGTCAGCGCCTCAAGCGCCGCGATTTCCGTCCCCCGCACCCCGGCCAGAACCTTGGCGGTATGGGCCACCATGGCGGGTTCGCAGCGCTTGCCGCGGAAGGGCACGGGCGCCAGGTAGGGCGCATCGGTTTCCACCAGTAGCCGGTCAGCCGGGATATCCCGCGCAATCTCCCGCAATTCCTCGCTTTTCGGGAAGGTTAGAATGCCGGAGAAGGAAACATAGCCCCCCATGGCTACCGCACGTTCCGCCAAACCCCTGCCACTGCTGAAGCAATGCAGCAGGAAGGGGAATGCCCCGCCCCGGTCGCGTTCTTCGGCCAGGATATCGGCGATATCCTCATCCGCCTGGCGGGCATGGATGGCGAGCGGCAGGCCAGTGATCTGCGCGGCGCGGATGTGATTGCGGAAATTCTCCGCCTGGGCGTCGCGCGGCGCCTTGTCATAGAAGTAATCCAACCCGCTTTCGCCAAGCCCGATGATACGCGGATGATCCGCCAGCGCAGCCAGGGCTTCCGACCCCGGTAGAGGGCCCTCCCCGGCATTATGAGGGTGGATGCCAACCGTGCCCCAAACGCAATCAAAACGCTCAGTCAGCGCTTTGACCTGTTCGGCCTGGGCGAAGCGCGTGCCGATCGTGACCATGCGGCCAATGCCGGCTTCCAGCGCGCGGGCGATGACATCGGCAATTTCCGCCTCGACATAGTAATCGAGGTGGCAATGGCTATCCACCAGCATCAGACTGCCTCGATCTCGATTTTGCGAAACAGCGGGCTCGGGGGTGGCAGGGCAGTGCCGGCGGGCAAGGGGGTCGCCAGCGCGGCCAAATCCCGGGCCTCTTCGGGCACGCTGAGCTGATCGAGCAAAGCCGCCATGGCCCCAGGCATGAAGGGCTGCAACGCCGTTGCCGCGCCGCGCAGCACGGAATGGAGATGGCGCAAAACGGCTTCCATGCGCGCCAGATCGGTTTTCTTCAAAGCCCAAGGCGCTTGCGCGGTGATATAGCCATTGGCCGCGCGAACAACCCGAAACACTTCTTCCAAGGCCAGATGGAAGGCCTGGTCTTCGACATGCTTGCCCACCAGGCCGGGCATGGCGGCAAGCGCATCCAGCAGGGCCACATCATCACCAATGGCCGCCGCCGGCGCAGGCAGCTTGCCCTCACAATTGCGCTGAATGAGGGAAAGCGTGCGATTGGCAAGGTTACCAAGCGCATCAGCCAATTCGCCGTTCAGCCGATTGGCAAGCGCTTTCCGCGAAAAATCCCCATCTGCGCCGAAGGGCACTTCTCGCAGCAGGAAATAGCGCAGCGGATCAAGGCCGTAATCGGCGACCAAAGCCACCGGATCAATGGCATTGCCCAGGGATTTGGACATTTTCTGCCCCTCGATCGTCCACCAGCCATGGGCAAAGACGCGCTTCGCCGGTGTAATCCCAGCCGCCAACAGAAAGGCCGGCCAATAGATCGTGTGGAAGCGCACAATATCCTTGCCGACGAAATGCGCGCTGGCCGGCCAGAATTTCCAGCGCTCGGCGTTTGCGTCTGGGTAACCGGCGGCGGTGATGTAATTGGTCAGCGCATCCAGCCACACATACATCACATGCGCAGGATCACCCGGCACCTTCACCCCCCAGGTGAAGCTGGTGCGGGAGATGGAAAGATCGAGCTTTTCCGGCCTATCCGCAAAATCCTTCAGCCCCTGCTGCACAAAGGCGCGGACTTCATTGCGCCGCGCTTCGGGCTGCACATCAATCCTCTCAGCATGGCCTTCCGGCAGATCAAAGCGGCGCAGCAATTCCGGCAGCCATTTGGAGAGGCGAAAAAAGTATGAGGGTTCACGCACCCATTCCACCGGCGCGCCTGATGGGGCGTATTTCACGCCGTCGCGTTCGGTCAGTTCATCTGGGCCGTAAAACGCCTCATCGCGCACCGCATACCAGCCCTCATAATGGCCGAGGTAAATCTCATCGCGCCGGGCCAATTCTTCCCACAACGCGGAACAGGCCGTCTTGTGGCGATCTTCCGTGGTACGAATGAAATCATCATTGGAAAGGCCGAGCGTCGCGGTCAGGTCGCGGAAATGCTGGCTCACTTGATCCGTGAAGGCCTGCGGTTCCATCCCCGCATCGCGCGCGGCCTTTTCCACCTTCTGGCCATGCTCATCCGTGCCGGTCAGGAAAAAGACCTCATGGCCCGTCAGCCGCCACCAGCGCGCCAACACATCAGCGGCGACCGAGGTATAGGCATGGCCGACATGTGGCTTGTCATTGACGTAGTAGATCGGCGTGGTGACGTAGCGCGTTTCTGTCATGTCTCTTGCCTTGCACTGGCTAAGTGCGTTTCCCGTTCACATTCGTTCACGGGCAACACACTAACCTCTGGTTTGGTCGCATTTTCCGAGTCGCCAAGTGAAGCCACTTGGCTTGAAAATGCTCACATCAGGCTGAAAGCCAGGAAAGCCCGGTCAGCACCGCCTGTTTGCGGTCCATATTCAGTCTTTCGGTCTCATCCACGAGGCGCCCGAGCCTATCCCATAGCGCGGGCCAGGCGGCAAGCGGATGGGCGTTGATCCAGCTGGGTGCTGCCTCACCTCGCGCGGCCTGGCGGAGCGCAGCGGCAATCCGCCCGCGCAACAGCCCCATGAAGGTCACGAAAGCGCTGCCACCGCGATCCGCGGCGCAGCGATCCGCCAGCGCATGCAGCCGCGCGGCATCAGGGCGCTTCAGGTTGGCGAGGCATTCTTCCACCAAAGTCTGCAATTCCAGCCCATCGCCTTCAGCAAGCTGCATGGCGCGGCCGGGCGAGCCTTCCGCCATCTCGGCCAGCCGCGCGCGATCCGCCGCCGGCAGATCCGGCAAAAGCCGCGTGAGCAAGGCTTCCATATCCGCTTCCCCCAAGGGGAAAAGATCAAGCCTGCGGCAACGGCTGCGAATGGTCGGCAAAAGCCGCGTGGGGGCTGAGGAAACCAGCAATAAAATCGCCCGCGCCGGGGGTTCTTCCAGCACTTTCAAGATGGCGTTTTGTGCCTGGAGGTTCATCGTCTCCACGCCATCTACCACCACCACGCGCCAACCGCCCTCGGCGGCGGTCTTATTCATGAAGCCCGGGATCAGCCGCGCCGCATCCACATTGATATCGTTGCGCTTGCGATCACCCCGCAGCGTATCGGCATCAATGGTCAGCAAATCCGCATGGCTTTCGGCAGCGACACGGCGAAACACCGGATGCGATGGTTCAAGATAAAGCGGCGGCTTTCCCTTGGTGGGTTCGGGCATGCCCGCCAGCAGCCAACGTGCGAAGCGCCAAGCCAGGGTTTCCTTCCCTATGCCGGCAGGCCCCGCCATCAGCCAAGCGTGATGCAGCCGCCCGGAAATAGCGGATTCTACCAGCGTGGCGGCGGCGGCTTCATGGCCGAACAGTTCTGGATTGGCGCGCGGTTCCGGCAGGCTCACAGCTTGGCGCCCAGCCTTTGGCGGAGGGTCTCAGCGATGGAAGCGTAAACCGCCTCGGCATCCCGCGCCGCATCCAGCACCACGCAGCGCGCAGGCTCACGCCGCGCGATATCGTGAAAGCCCGCGCGAATGCGGGCATGGAAATCAGCGCCAAGCTTTTCGTAGCGATCCGCGGCACTCCGCCCCGCCGCGCGCGCCAAGCCCGCTTCTACCGGCAAATCCAGGATCAGCGTCAGGTCGGGCTGCAAGCCATCCAGCGTCAGATCACACAGCCGCGCCCAGGTCTCATAAGCAAGCCCCTGCCCTGCCCCCTGATAAGCCAGCGTGGAATCAGCAAAGCGATCGCAAATCACCCAGGCGCCGGCTTCCAGCATGGGGCGGATGGAGCGCACCACATGTTCCCGCCGCGCGGCGAAATGCAGCATGGCTTCCGTGAGACTATCCCAGGAACCGGGAGAAAGAAGCAATTCACGAATGCGCTCCGCCCCCGGCGCGCCGCCTGGCTCACGCGTGCGTAAAACCGGCACGCCCGCCGCCGCAAGCGCCGCCGCAAGCCGCCGCGCCTGGGTGGATTTCCCCGCCCCCTCGCCGCCTTCAAGCGTAATGAAAAGCCCGCGCGCCATCAGCACTTCAGGCGCCGGAGACCCAGCGCCCGATCACCGCCGGAATGCGCGGCAAAAGGCCGAGTTTTTCGACATCCGCCCCAGCCACCAAGGGCACGGAAAGCGTCGGCACCCCCTGCCCTGCCACCTGCAATTCGCCAATGGTCTGCCCGCGCATGACGGGTGCGGTCAGCGGCGCCTGATAACGCACGCGCACTTCCAACCTGTCCCGCCAGCGCCTGGGTAGGGTCAGCGTGATATCGCGCCCACCCACCATCGGCACAGTGCGGCGTTCGCCAAGATAGACCGGCACGTCCTGCACGGTATCCTGAGCGCGGAACAGCGTGACGGCTTCAAATTCGCGGAAGGCCCATTCCATCAGGCGTTCGCTTTCCTCAGCCCGCGCGCGCATGCTGGCAAGGCCATTGACCACCAAAATCACACGCCGCCCATCACGGATGGCGCTGCCGGTCAGCCCATAGCCCGCTTCTTCCGTATGGCCAGTCTTCAGCCCATCCGCGCCGGGCACGCGGGACAGCAGAGGGTTGCGATTATCCTGGCTGATATTGCTGAAGCGGAAGCTGCGTTCATTGTAAAAGCGATAGTAATCCGGGAAATCCGTGATGATGCGCCGCGCCAGGATGGAAAGATCACGCGCTGTCATGCGGTGTTCCGGATCGGGCCAGCCGGTGCTGTTGCGGAAATTGCTGTTCGTCAGGCCAATGCGCCGGCCAGTTTCGTTCAGCAGTTCGGCAAATTGCTGTTCGCTGCCGGAAATCGCCTCGGCCAGCACAATGCAGGCATCATTGCCAGATTGCACAATCACGCCGCGAATAAGGTCCTCGACCCGCACCTGCTGGCCGAGATCCACGAACATTTTGGACCCGCCCATGCGCCAGGCGCGCTCACTCACGGGTAGCGTCTGATCCAGTTGCAGCCTGCCCTGCTTCAAACGATCAAACACCACATACATGGTCATGAGCTTGGACATGCTGGAAGGCGGCATGCGGTCATCGGCGTTTTTCTCGAGCAGCGTGGCGCCGGTTTCAAAATCCACGACCAGCGCTTGGCGCGCCAATACATCCACATTTCCAACCGGGGTCGAGACCGGCGTGCCTTCCGGGCGTGGCGGGGGGCGGCGCCCTGGCTGCGCGGGTGGCTGCGCCGGGCGCTGCTGCGCAAAGGCCTGATCCGCCGCAAGCCATAGCGGCAGGCCGCCCAAAACGCCCCCAATGATATTGCGACGCGATGCCATGCCCGGTTCCTTCATGCCTGATCACTTTGACGCTAAGAAAAGGCAGCGGCCTTATTCCACAATAATCCTTGCTCCGGATAGGCCAGCGGCCAGAGTCCGCTCAAGCGCAAAATCCGCCGCCCGGACCTCGGCAAAGGGGCCAAGGGCCACGCGGAAGTTGGCGTTGCGCCCCCTTCCCTGCTGAATGATCCTGGCGCCCGGCAGGCGCGCCGCCACCGCTTCCGCCGCAGACCGACCGGAAAATTGCCCTGCTTCCACCAACAAACTGCCCGGGCGCGGTGCGGTCTGGGTCACCGTCTCCGGCAAGGGCGCCATGGTGCCGCGCCTGTGGGGGGCGAGTTCGGTCAAGGGAGCGGCGTTGGGCAAAGGCTGCACTTCCCGCCGCGGCGCTTCGCGGGTGCCGGGCAAGGGCGCCAATTCCTCCCGCGCCACCGCGGCGCGCGGGGCGGCGGCGATGGCAATGGGGGGGGGCGCCTGGCCGGCCAAGCCTTCTGCCGCCGCGCGGCTATTCTCAGCATCCACCACCAGCGCGATTTGCGTCGCACCTCCTGGGGTCATGCCGAGCAATGCCCCGGCGCGCGGTGATACGCCCAGGATGCGCCCGGGCTTTTCAGGGCCGCGATCATTCACGCGCAGCAGCATCGAACGGCCATTTTCCAGATTGTTGACGCGAATGATGGCCGGTAATTGCAGGCTGCGATGCGCTGCCGTCAGGCCCTGGGCGCTGAAAACTTCTCCATTCGCTGTTTGTCCACCAAACATTGGCGCGGACAAAACCTCGGCAAGGCCGGTTTCAGAGAGCGCGTAATCCTCCTTCGGATAGGACCATATGCCGCCCATCCGATAGGGATCACCCACCACGTAACGCGGCGTGGGTTGCGCGCAGCCCGCAATCGCCAGCAATGCGGCGGCCAAAAAGCCCCAGCGCGTCACGCCACGCGATCGGACAATAGCCCGACAGAAAGCCCGTAATTCACCGGCGTATTGTAGCGGCGGATGACGCGCAGATTATGGTGGCCAAGGAAGATCTGCCCGCCATTGCCGCGTGACGGCAGCACGATCTGCGTTTCGATATCGGAAGACGGCAGCGGGCTGCCATCGGGTTTGCGAAAGCCCATGCGGGCAAAATCGCGCAAGGGGCGCTTGCTTTCCGTATCCGCACCGCTGGCCGTAAACCCTGCTGGTGGGCGCACTTCCCGCCCCCATGCCTCACCATGCCGCCAGCCATTGCGATGGAAATAATGCGCAATGGACGCCAGCGCATCGGCGCGATTGTCCCAGATATCGCGCCTGCCATCGCCATCGAAATCCACAGCCAGGCGTTCAAAATTGCTCGGCATGAATTGCGGCTGGCCCATCGCCCCCGCCCAGGAACCCTTCATGCGATCAGCGCCGATGTGGCGGTCATTCAAAATGCGTAAAGCCGACATCAATTCATTGCGGAAATAGGCCGCGCGGCGCCCTTCCCAGGCGAGGGTCGCCAGAGCCTCCACCACGCCAAAGCCGCCGGTATTGCCGCCGTAATTCGTCTCCACGCCCCAAATGGCGACGATCACTGAAGGGGAGACACGGTAGCGCGCTTCAATCCGGCGCAGCAGATCGGTATTCTCCGCCATCAGGCGCCGGCCATTTTGAATGCGCGTTGGCGTCAGCATGATGCGGTCGCGATAGTCTTCCCATTGCATGCCGCCTTCCGCCTGGCGCCGATCCAATTCGATCACGCGCTGATTGGGCTTCAGGCCGGCAAAGGACTGGTTCAGCGTCGCATCCGAGACCCCAGCGCGGCGCGCATCGGCGCGCACCCCTTCCAGGAAGCGTTCAAAAGATTGGCCAGAGACCGGCACATAGGCGGGCGGGGCATCGGGCGCGGGGATTTGGTTGGCGGAATTCGCCTCTGGGCTGCAGGCCGCGACCAGTGACGCGACTCCACCAAGCAGGAGCCTTCTTTCGATCATGGGCGCATGAGGTGCCATGCCGCGCGGGCCATGGCAAACCCTTTCCATGCCGGTATTGGCCAGCGCGGAACTGGTGCTAAAGTGGCGCCATAGTTGAGGAGAAACGCCATGGTCGCCGTCACCCGCGAACTCGCCGCCTTCGTTGCCGGGCTGCGTTATGAAAGCCTACCCGCAAATGTGCAGGAACGCACACGCTTCCTGATCCTGGACCTGGTCGGCAATATGCTGCGCGGCCGGCATGAGGCAGAGAGCACGCCCCCCCTTCTAGCCGCAGCCCGGGCGCTTGGCCTGACTGGCGGTTCCGCCGCCGTATTTGGGGATTCGCAGCGCTATACGCCGGCGGGTGCCGCGCTCATCAATGGGGCCATGGCGCATTCGCTGGATTTCGATGACACGCATGCGGCGGGCACGCTGCATCCAGGCGCGCCTGTGATCCCGGCCGCACTGGCCGCCGCTGAAATGACGGGCGCCGATGGCAAGACCGTGATGGCGGCGATTGTGGCGGGGTATGAGACCACCTGCCGCTTGGCGCTCGCTTTGCCCGGCGGAGATCATTACGACCGCGGCTATCACCCGACCGCGACCTGCGGCGCCTTTGGCGCAGCAGCGGCGGCGGGGCGCATTTTCGGCCTTTCCGCGGCCCAGATGGAGGACGCCTTCGGCATCGCCCTTTCCCAAGCCGCCGGCAGCCTGCAATTCCTGGCCAATGGCGCCTGGACCAAGCGCTTCCAGGTCGGCTGGAGCGCGCTGAACGGGCTTTCTGCCGCAACCATCGCGCGTGAGGGCTTCCGTGGTGCAGGTGAGGCCATTGAAGGCAAGGCCGGCTTCCTGCGCGCCTATGCCCCGAACCCTAACCCTGAGCGTGTACTGCAGGAACTGGGCAAGGCGTGGGAGCTGATGCAGACGGCGGTGAAGCCCTATCCTTCCTGCCGCTATGGCCATGCGAGTGTGGATGCCGCGCTGGCGCTGCGTGCTGAGCTTGGCCTGAAGGTGGAAGAAATTGAAGCGGTGATCATGGGCCTGCCGAATAAGGGCATGCTGCTGGTGGGTGCGCCGCTCGCTTACAAGCAGAACCCTCAGAATATCGTGGATGGCCAGTTCAGCGGGCCCTTCGTGGTAGCTTGTGCGCTGGCCCGTGGGCATTTCGGTTGGGATTCCTATGCCTGGTTGCAGGACAAGGATATTCGCGCACTGATGCCGAAAATTCTGCCGGAAGAAGATGCCGATGTGCAGGCAGAATTCCCGACCTTCATGTCGGGCAAGCTGACGATCAAGGCGCGTGGGCAAAGCTTTGTGCGCCACATCAAGATCCCGAAGGGTGAGCCCGACAATTTCCTGACGGAAGCCGAGCTTCGCGCCAAATTCCATGGCCTGGCCGATGCGGTACTGGGTGCCGAGCGCGCCAAGCAATTGGCAGATGCGGTGATTGGGCTTGACCAGGCGGGCGATGTGAATGCGCTGATGCGCCTTGGCGCCCCCCTTGTCGCGCAACGCATGGCGGGCGAATAAGCGGCCTGCTTTCGCGGCCTTGCGGCGAGGTGTCGCAGCAAGGCTTATGGATGGGTGGCCGAGCGGTTTAAGGCACCGGTCTTGAAAACCGGCGTAGGTGGAAGCCTACCGTGGGTTCGAATCCCACCCCATCCGAATCCCGTAGATCCAGGCTAAGCTGAAACCGCATAATTTGTCCGAAGTTTACACGGACTAAGCTCCAACTTTGTTTTACCAGATACATAACTTTATACATGAGGCTTAGTTTTATTCGGCGGTAATCGCGTGGGTATCGGTAAGGCGGCAGGCTCTCTGTTTCGCCGCAAGCGAGATCGGCTGATCAAAACCGCCAAGCATAATGACCAGGGTCTATGCCTCTTTGCCAAGCGACTTGACCGTGGCCATTTCCCCACGCTCTCTGCGCGAAAAGATTGATGTCCCTCAAAGACCTCCACCAGCGAATACGCCTAGCTTGATCTCACGCGGTATCACCAGACTGCTGCGCAAGGATCATCATGTCCATCATGCAAGGCCTACGGGCCTATCACGCCATTCTCGGCCTTCTGGTCATCGCGGCCTTTCTGACAGGCGAACTTGGCACGATCCACGCGGTGTTGGGCTACGCAATCGCGGTCATCATAGGGGGTCGGCTCGTTGCTGCCCTCTCAGGTCTTCGACAACTGGGACTGTCACGTTTCTACCCGCAGTTTGATGGGCTAACGCTCGGTAATGCCTTCACCCACCCAGCCATCAGCAAGACACTGCTGGCAGGCATTGCCGCCTGCCTTATCCTGGCCACCGCGACTGGTATCGCCTTGGATCGCGGCAGGACGCTAGGCTCGGCAACCAGCGTCGTCATGACGGAGGCCCATGCGCGCGATGATAGCCGTGAACGCCGCCGAGACGCAGAAGGCCGTGGCGGAAAGCAAGAAGAAGGTATCCTTGGCGAAGCGCATGAGGGGCTGTCGAACTTCCTCATGATCATCGTCGGGCTTCACGTCGCTTACCTGTTTCTTTTTAAGCGCCCACTAGCGCGCTTCATGCTTTTCCTTGCAGGCCCCAACTCCCGTCAGGTCAAACCGGATCGGACGCCCTGAGGCGTAATGCGCGCGAAGCGACACCTCCCAATCCAGGGGTGCAATGCCGTTACCAGAGGGAATGTCCCATGCCGCGCCTACCAGCATCCGAAACGCCAAGTAGTCGCGAGCATGGGTTGGCTACCGGCAGTGCGTCCATACACCCCAGTCTAAGGCTACTCCTGATCGCTACCGCACTCGGCTCGGGCATCTTTCTCGCCTGGCAGACGGCCGGCGCGCTGCTGATGATCTTCGGCGGATTGCTCCTCGCGGCTCTTCTCGATGCTGCGACGCGCGGGCTTCAGCATATTCTGCCCGTGGGTCGTGGTGCTTGCTTCGCGATAGTCTGCACATTATTCGCGGGGCTCATTCTGCTTGGTATCGCCTGGGGCGGATATACAATCGTCCAGGAATGGGATGAATTGCATCGCGTCCTTTCAAGCCAGCTCAAGAATATCGGGAATCGGCTCGCGGATATGGGGGTGCAGACGCCCGGTCCGCGCGGGGGGCGTATTACTGACGAGCAGATTGCCAGCATACTCCTGCCGGACCCCGCTGGGCTTTTTGGTCGTGCGCAATCAGCGCTTGGCACCGCGGGCGATGTGCTCCTCACGATCTTTATCGGCTTCTTTGTGGGTCTCAATCCTGGCGCTTACCGAAATGGGCTGGAGAGCCTGCTGCCGCACAAGCGCCGCCAACTGATACTCGAAATTGTCGATGAAATGGCCGATACGCTCCAGAGGTGGCTCGTCGGCCAAGTCGTCACGATCGTAGCAGTCGGCCTGTCGATTGCGCTGGCGCTGATTGCTCTGGGTACGCCGGGTGCCCTGGTTCTAGGTTTGATGGCGGGCATCTTGAATTTTATTCCCTACCTGGGCGCCTTTATCGGCGCCGTTCCAATCGCGATCGCGGCCTCCTCTCAGGGGAGTACTATGGTCGTCTGGGTGATCGCGATTTATCTCTTTATCCAGATCATTGAGGGATACGTACTCACGCCGCTCATTCAGCGACGCACGGTCCATATCCAACCCGCTCATGCGCTTGGCATGCAAATGTTGATGGGAACGTTGTTTGGCGCCATCGGGATCGCCCTGGCTGCGCCGCTTCAGGCGGTGCTGCGCGTGGCGATCATGCGCTTTTCGGGGCGTAAAGCGGACCAAGTTTAAGCATCAAATCGACCAACATCCTGCACAAAGGCAAGAACTTTGCGCCGCGCTTACTACACCACCGTACCAAAAAGCGCGCCGATGCCGGCAGTCAACGCCATCGCCAGCGCGCCCCAAAATGTTACACGAGCCGTGGCACGCAGTATGTTGGCGCCACCAGCTTGGGCCCCAACGGCCCCCAGCACTGCCAGAAAGGCGAGTGAGGCGCCGGAGACGATCCACACAAGAAGATGGGTCGGTGCGACCACCACCATCAGCAAAGGCATGGCCGCGCCAACCGCGAAAGTCGCTGCGGATGTCAATGCGGCCTGGATCGGGCGCGCCGTCGTGATTTCAGATATCCCGAGTTCATCCTGCGCATGGGCTAGCAGCGCATCCTTGGCCATCAACTGCTCGGCGACCCGCAGGGCCAGGTCCTGGTCCACCCCGCGTCGGACATAGATCTCCGCCAGTTCCTCATGCTCGAAGACGGGGTTGTCCTGCAGTTCCTGAGCTTCGCGGGCAAGGTCAGCCTGTTCCGTATCCGATTGAGAACTGACCGAGACGTATTCGCCGGCCGCCATAGACATCGCACCGGCAACCAGGCCGGCCACGCCGGCGATGAGGATATCACTCTGCGTGGCAGCAGCAGCAGCGACACCGACGATCAGACTGGCGGTTGAAACGATGCCATCATTCGCCCCGAGCACTGCGGCCCGCAGCCACCCGATGCGTGAGACCAGATGGCGTTCCGGGTGCAGATGGAGGCGCGGTATGGCCTGGTCCTTTTGGTTGCGGCTGTCGTCTGCGGCGATTTGCATATGCTGCTTCGCGCATCCTTCGCCGTCAGGATGGAGGATCCGGTAAAGCTTCGCGGGGCTTGGGTACCGCGAGGAAAGCCTACTTACTCGCCCCCCTGCCAGCAAAGAAGCCGCTGATCAGCGATACGGCAAGAAGTTCCATCGGCGACAAATCTCGTCCCACCTGCAACGCTGTGATCAGCGCCTTCTGATCCTGTGGGGCGCTGGCCGCACTTAGGTGGAGCAGAGCCTCAAGATTTTCGGGGGGCGCCGGCGCCGCAGAAGCAGGACGCGACGACCTGTCGTGCCATCGCATGAGCGCGACACCACAGATCACCGCGACCACCCCGTAGGCTATCGAAATGACGGCCGCTGCAAAGACTGGCCCCTCAGATGCGCTGAGATGCGTGTAGCCGGCGAAGGTACCAAAGCCCAAACAGATGATGGTGAATAGCGTCACCAACTCAGCACCGATGGCACCAATCATGAAATCGCGCGGATGCCAATCAGCCGCAGCGATCATCAAGCGATGCAACCCGCGGAACATGAGAGGTCAGTGCCGCGCGCGGGTCATCACGCCGAGTGCCATTCCCACGCCAAACGAGATCAGCATGGCCGTGAGCGGATGGCGTTCGATGCTGGCTTCAATCTCTCCGCCGGCCACATTCACGCGGGATCTCACGTCGGCGGCCGTGCTGGAAAACTTGGCTTTTGCATCGTCAACGGCATCCGAGACTTGCTGGGCGACTCCCGGTGCCGGGTTTTGCAAAAGCGCGCTGACGGATTCTGACAAACGCGCAATGTCCTGCCGCAGTGCGGCCAGATACGCCGTGGTGTCTTCGAATGTGCCTTCGGTCGTTTTGGTCATGGAATTCTCCAATCATTACGAAAAATAGGAACCTGCACGCCGTGCCAATGCTGGCACGGCGTGACCGGTCAGCTCGGATTTATGCGTGTGATCTTGGACCCGTTGATTGCAAGGGAAGCCATCAGCCCCTGCTGGCTGAAGCTGATCGCATAGACAGGCTCACTGAGTGTCGTAGAGGTCATGTTTGCCTGCAGACCTGCGTCGAACGCCACGACCGTCGGGCCAGTGCCGATCTCCCAGCCACTCGCGGCATCAAGCGCGGCGCGCGCCGCATCCGTCATGAAGAACATCGCGAGCCCGGCGACCTGAACGCCGATGGTGAAGCCGAAGGATGCGCCGGCGATATTGTAATAGCCAAGTGTACGTTCGCCCTCGATCAACGCGCCCTGGCCATACTGGCCCCCGACAATGAAGCCACCGCTCAGGATGCGCGGGAATATAAGGATGGACTTGGCCTGAGCGAATAGCGGGCGCGTGTTTTCTTGCGCGCGCAAGGTGCGCAACGCGGTTGCAACCTCACCGTCGATTTCGGCACGTGTGCTGGCCTGCGCCCTACGGGGCGCGACGGTGAGCAAAGCGGGCGTCAGGGCGATTGCTGCACCCAAGGGAAGCAGGTGGCGGCGGGTGGTCTGGGTCATGTTGTCCTCCTTACGGACTGCGCGGAGCGCCTTTCGATCGACTGGGCCAAACCCAGCCATCTTTCCTGGTACCGCGGGGGAAGCGAGTTCTCAGCCTTGCCGCAGTACCGACAGGCACCACAACTAAGGTCATCTGATTTTGTGTGCCTTGATACAAATCAAGCTTCGCGATTATTTTGGGATTTATCATCCCGCAAATGTCTGATGCGATGCTAGCGTCAGTCGGCTGGGCGCCCAGTTTCACGTGATTAAACTGAGGCTCTTGTATCCGCCGTAGTGCGCTGACTCGCCTTGATTCCGCAATGCGGCAAGGCAGCTCTCCATTTCCATCGGGCGGCGCCACTCGCGCCAGCCTCGCGCTCGTTTTTTCGGACGACGGCGTTTCAGCGAAGACCGAGGAACCCAAGAATGAAGAGCACGATAACCACAGCGCCGACGATATAGATTATTCTATTCACGACCTATTCTCCTGTTTTTGTATGGGAAACTCTTCGCACCGAAAGTACTTTTGCGCGCGCGGCCGGAAGCCCACCTGGCTACTGCGCGCTGCGCGGAATATTTCAATGCGGTCCGACGATCTCGCGCACTCCGCATCA
>CALRPR020000089.1:0-14287 GCA_943370125.1 Allobosea thiooxidans
AGGGCGTGCTCTGCGGCAAGGGCAGCGCCGGCATCATGACGCAATATAGCCCTGCGCGCTTGCAGGCACCGCTGAAGCGCGTCGGGCCTCGCGGTTCTGGCGAATATGCTGAGATTTCCTGGGATGAGGCGATGGAAATCGCCACCAGCGCGCTGAAGAAGGTCCGCGAAACAGACCCGAAGCGCCTGGCTTTCTTCACCGGCCGCGATCAATCCCAATCGCTGACAGGTTTTTGGGCGGCGCAATTCGGCACGCCCAATTTCGCAGCGCATGGCGGCTTTTGTTCCGTCAATATGGCCGCCGGCGGGCTTTACACCATTGGCGGTTCCTTCTGGGAGTTTGGCGAACCCGATTGGGAACGTTCGAAATACTTGCTGATCCTGGGCGTGGCCGAGGATCATGATTCCAACCCGATCAAAACCGGCCTTGCTGCGCTGAAGCAGCGCAACGCCAAGGTGGTTTCCGTCAATCCCGTGCGTACTGGCTATTCCGCTATTGCCGATGAATGGGTGGGTATCCGCCCCGGCACGGATGGGCTTTTTGTCATGGCGCTGATCCATGAATTGCTGCGCACTGATCGCGTGGATGCCGAATTCCTGGTGCGTCACACCAATGCGCATTGGCTGGTGATCCGCAATCCGGGCGGCGCAGATGATGGGCTTTTTGTGCGTGACGCCGATGGCAAGCCGCAAGCCTGGGATCGCGCACGCGGCGCCATGGATGCCGCCGCCGCTGATCTCTCCCCCGTGCTGGTGGGTGATTTCACCTTGCCCGATGGCCGCAAGGTGCGCCCTGTTTTCCATTTGATGGCGGAACGCTACCTAGGCGCTGAATATGCGCCGGAAGCGGTCGCGGAACGCTGCGGGCTGGACGCGGAACGCATTCGCCGCATCGCGGCCGAGATGGCCGATGTCGCCTTCAACCAGACCATCACGCTCGATCAACCCTGGACGGATACGCTGGGCCGTCGGCATGAGAAAATGGTGGGCCGGCCTGTTTCGGTGCATGCCATGCGCGGCATCAGCGCTCATTCCAACGGCTTTCATACCTGCCGCGCGCTGCATATTCTGCAAATGCTGCTGGGTGCGATAGATACGCCAGGTTCCTGGCGCTACAAGGCGCCCTTCCCGCGGCCCATCCCTCCTGGCCCTGGCCCCGCGGGCAAGAATTCCAAGCCCAATACGCCGCTCGCCGGCAATATCCTGTCCTTTACCCATGGGCCGGATGATTTGCTGGTGAATGATGATGGATCACCCATCCGCATTGACCATTCATTCTCCTGGGAAGCGCCGCTTGGTCTGCATGGCATGATGCATACCGTGATCGGCAATGCGGCGAAGGGCGACCCGTACAAGATTGATGTGCTGTTCATGTTCATGGCGAATATGGCCTGGAACAGCGCGATGAATCCGCTGGAGACGATTGAATGCCTCACGGCCAAGGATGAAAGCGGCGACTACGTCATTCCCACCGTGATCTATTCCGATGCGTTTTTCAGCGAAACCGTGCCCTATGCTGATCTAATCCTGCCGGACACGACCTATCTGGAACGCTGGGATTGCATTTCCATTCTGGATCGCCCGATTGGGTCTTCTCATGGGCCGGGCGATGCCATTCGTCAGCCCATCCTGAAGCCGGATCGTGATGTGCGCCCCTTCCAGGACGTGCTGATTGAATTGGGCGCGCGGCTTGGCCTGCCCGCCTTCACCAAGGAAGATGGCAGCGCGCGCTTCAAGGATTACGCGGATTACATCGTCAATCACGAACGCATGCCGGGCGTTGGCCCGCTCGCGGGTTGGCGCGGTGAGGACGGCAGCGCGAAGGGTGTCGGCAAGCCCAACCCGGATCAATTGCAGCGCTATATCGAAAATGGCTGTTTCTGGCGGCATAATTTCTCCGCCGAGGAGAGCTATTTCAAGCATTCCAACAAGCTCTATCTGGAAAACGCCAAGGCGATGGGGCTGATTGGCAAATCTGATCAGATCGTTTTGCAAATCTGGTCAGAGCCTTTGCAGAAATTCCGCCTAGCTGCGGAAGGCCATGGCGCGAAGCAGCCGCCGGAAGCGCTGCGTGAACGCGTGCGCAGCTACTGCGACCCGCTGCCCTTTTGGTATGCGCCGCTTGAGCAAGTTGCGCATGATGTCTCGGGCTTCCCCTTCTCGGCTGTCACGCAGCGTCCCATGGCGATGTATCATTCCTGGGGGTCCATGAATGCCTGGCTCCGGCAAATCCACGGCGCCAATCGGCTTTATATGAGCCGCGCAAAAGGCGAAGCCATGGGCATTGCGCAGGATGATTGGGTTTGGGTCGAAAGCCGCAATGGCCGCGTGAAAGGGCAAGTGACGCTGATGGAAGGTGTCAATCCTGACACTGTCTGGACCTGGAACGCGATTGGCAAACGCGCCGGCGCCTGGATGTTGAGCCCTGATGCGGCGGAAGCGCAGCGTGGTTTTTTGTTGAACCATGTGATCAGTGAATGGCTGCCCGCGCAAACCGGCCCGCGTTTGGCCAATGCTGATCCCATCACCGGTCAGGCCGCCTGGTATGATCTGCGCGTGAATATCAAGAAATGCGCAGCCGGTGAGGAAGGCATCACGGCACCCCATCCCAGCGCGCTGACGCCACCACCCAATATGCCCGAACCGCCCGATATTCTGCGCTTCAATGCAGGAGAGCAAAAGCCATGACATCCCTGCCCACGCCCGTACCGGGGGCCAAAAAGCTTGGCCTGGTGATTGATCTGGATACCTGTGTCGGCTGCCATGCTTGCGCGACGAATTGCAAGGAATGGAACACCAGCGGCCATATGGGGCCTTTGCCCGATCAGCATCCTTATTCCGCAGCCCAGGAAGGTGTCTGGTTCAACCGCGTGCATGCCTATGAAGCCGGCGATGGCGATGAAGGGCGCACGGTGCATTTCCCGCGCTCGTGTCTCCATTGCGAAACGCCAGCCTGTGTGACCGTGTGCCCCACCGGCGCATCCTATAAGCGTGCCGAAGATGGTATTGTGCTGGTCAATACGGATATGTGCATCGGCTGCCAGCTTTGCGCCTGGGCCTGCCCTTATGGGGCGCGCGAATTGGATGAAGATCAGGGCGTGATGAAGAAATGCACGCTCTGCGTTGACCGCATCTACAACGAAACCATCCCGGAAGACCGCCGCGTGCCGGCCTGCGTTTCCACCTGCCCCGCCAATGCGCGGCATTTCGGTGATCTTGGCGATCCGAACAGTGATGTTTCAAAGCTTGTCGCCGAACGCAGCGGGTATGAGCTGATGCCAGAGATGGGCTACCAGCCCGTCAATCGCTATTTGCCGCCGCGCAATGCATCCAGCCAGGTGAAGACCGCGCCAAAGGAAGCCGGGCCGCTGCCCAGCCAAATCACCAATCCGCTGCTGCGTTGGATGGATAAGGTGCTGTCCCGATGAAACCAGCCCCTTCCATCATTTTCTTCACTGTCGCTTCCGGCGCAGGATATGGCTTGTTGTTCTGGCTTGGTGTGCTGAAACCGCTCGGCCTTCTGCCGGCGAGCAGCCTATTCGGCGCCACCGCCGCCATCATCGCGCTCGCGCTGATTGCCGCAGGGCTATGTTCATCCTTGCTGCATCTCGGCCGGCCAGAACGCGCCTGGCGCGCGCTTAGCCAATGGCGGACTTCTTGGCTGTCTCGCGAAGGTGTCGCGGCGATCCTCACCTTTCTGCCCGCCACAGTTTTTCTGATTTCGCTGGCGCATGGCGAAACCGCATTGATGGTCCCGGCGGGCCTGCTTTCCGCCGTCGGCGCGGCTGTCACGGTTTACTGCACAGGCATGATCTATGCCTCGCTCAAGCCCGTGAAGGAATGGTATCACCCCATGGTGGCGCCGGGGTATTTACTGTTCGCGAGCTTTTCCGGCGCGTCATTGCTAGCGATGCTTGCCATCTTCTGGGGCGGTGGCTTTTTCCCCGCACTGGTGGCGGCGGCGCTTGGTCTGGCGGCGCTCATGTTCAAGCGCGCCTATTGGGCGAGTGTGGATGCAACACCCGCCGCCAGCACGCGCGAAACTGCGACGGGGCTTGGCTTCATCGGCAAGGTGCGCCCGCTGGAAAGCCCGCATACGGAATCCAATTACCTGCTACGCGAAATGGCGTTTCGCGTGGGGCGTGTACATGCGGCGAAGCTACGTGTCATCGCGCTATTGCTCGGCTTTGCCCTGCCCGCGCTGCTGTTCTGCCTTGCCATCATCCTCGGCGGGGGCGTCGCCATGGCTTTGGGCCTGCTTGCCGCTGCCAGCGCCGTCGCCGGGCTATTGGTGGAACGCTGGCTCATTTTTGCTGAGGCCACGCATACCGTCGCACTTTACTACCCGACGCAGCGCTGAAACGCCCGAGCGCTACGCCCCGCGCATCCGCCAAAGCCTGCCAAGCAGAGGCCACAACAGCCCGATAGCGGTGATGCACAGCAGCGTCATCGCAATGGGCCGTGTGGCGAACATGCTGACATCATCGCCGAAGATGATCAGTGATTGCTTCAGCGTTTCTTCCATCTTCCCACCCAGCACCAACCCCATGATCAAAGGCGCGGGCGAAAACCCGGTACGGCGAAACAGAAATCCCACTACGCCCGCCACAAGCATGATGACGACATCGCCCATGGATTGATCCGGCCCATAGGCACCGATGATCGAAAGCGCAAACACAGATGGCCACAGGATTGCCGGCGGCACCAAAGAAATCCGCGCGAAGAATTTGGCCATGTAAAGCCCAAGCCCAAGATAGAAAAGATTGGCCGCGAGCATTGAAGCGAATACGGCGTACAGCAAAGTTGGCTGTTCGGTGAAAAGATGCGGCCCGGGCCGCACCCCCTGCACAATCAGCGCGGCCAGAATAATCGCTGTCGTTGCGCTGCCGGGAATCCCCAAGGCAAGCGTCGGCACCATGGAACCACCAACTGCGGCATTATTCGCAGCCTCAGGCCCCGCCACACCTTCAATGCTGCCCTTGCCGAATTCCTCCTTATGCTTGGACCAACGGCGCGTTTCATTATAGCCAATCAGCGCCGCCGTTGTGGCGCCCAAGGCCGGCAAGGCGCCGATGAAGGTGCCAATGCCGCTACCAATCCAGATGGCGCGGTTGCATTTGCGAAATTCCGCCATGCCCGGCACGCGTGCCGCATCCATGGCAATGATCTTCGCCTTCTCCGCACGGCGCACCACCTGATCCAGCATCTCACCAACCGCGAAAAGCCCGATCAGCACCGGCACAAACTTGATACCATCGGCCAATTCATCAATGCCGAAGGCAAAGCGTTCCGTACCCGTGGTCAGATCCATCCCCACAGTCGCCAGCAAAACACCAAGCGCCGCGGCAATCAGATTCTTCGCCGCGCTATCGCCGCCAATCGCCGCGCACATGGAAAGCCCGAATACGGCCAGCGCAAAATATTCCGGAGGCCCAAAGGAATAGGCCGCACGCGCCAGCAAGGGTGCGGCAATGATCAGCACAAAAATCGAGAATATGCCGCCAATCGCCGAAGAAACCGCGGACATGCCAAGCGCCAGGCCCGCCTGGCCCTTTTCTGCCATCTTATAGCCTTCAAGCGCGGTTGCGCTGGCCGAAGGATCGCCCGGCGCATTCACCATGATTGCGGTGATGGAGCCGCCGAAATTCGCCGCGCAATAAATCGCCCCCAGAAAACAAATCGCCGGGATCGGCCCCATGGTGATTGTCATTGGCAACATCAGCGCGATGGTGGTGCTGCCCGAAATCCCCGGCAGCGCGCCCACAAAAATCCCAAGCACGGTGCCAAGGAACACCATGAACATGACCCAGGGATCAAGCAGAATGGCAAGCCCGCCCAAAAACCCTTCCATCACTCAAAACCCCAACATGCTGTCAAGCCAACCCTTGGGCAGGGTCAGGCGGAAAATCTTCACGAATACCAGCCAGATGGCGATGCCCATGCCAAGTGCTGAAAGCGCCAGCGTGGGCCAGGGCGTACCGCCCCAAAGCAGCCCTGCCACCAGCAAGAAAATGGGGATCGCCGGGATCATGCCGATGATCTCAACCAAAGGCAGAAACCCAAGACAGATCGCAAAAATCAGCCAGGCGCGGGATGAAATGCGCGGCGCATCATCCTCACTTGCAGGAGATGCCGCGGTTAGCCCCAAAATTAGCGCCAGCAGCAAAAGGATTGCCGATACCAGGCGCGGAAATTCCACCGCGCCAAGCCCGGGCAGACCAGGCGGCACAGGTTCAAAGGTGAAGGTCGCGGCAATGGCGGCGATGGCCACCGCCGCGATACTGGCGGCGATGGCGTGATTCGGGTTGCGCGCGCCGCGCATCAGCGCAGCAAGCCAAGCGCCTGTAGTGCTTCCCGCCCGCTATCATGGAAGGCCTGAAGCTGCGCCCCCCAGGCAGCGCGTCCGACCACGCTATCCGGTGATTGACCCGTGTTTTCAAGATAGTTCTTGAAAATCGGACCGGACATGGCGCGGAGCAACCCTTCTTCCAGCCGTGCCACGCGATCTTCCGGGGTTCCCCGCAACACACAAAATCCGCGCACGGTTGAAGCAACGCAATCAATCCCGGTTTCCTTCGCTGTCGGCAAGTCAGGAAAGCCCGTAAGGCGTTTTTCAGAAAGGGCGAGCAGCGGGCGCAATTCACCGGAACGCAACTGCGCTTCCGCTTCCGCAGGATTGACCAGGGCAGAATCGGTGTTACCGCCGACCAGATTGATCACAATCTCCCCACCACCACGGAAGGGTACCAGGGTTGGCTGCTGCAAGCCTGCCGCGCGCCCAAAGGAGAAGATCGAGATATGGTCAACGCCGCCCACATGCGTGCCACCAAAGCGCAAGGAACGCTGCTTGCCCGCGGCCACAAGATCAGCGGCGGTGCGGAAAGGGCTTTCGCGCCGCACCAGCACAAGCTGCGGATCATCGGTCGCGCGCACCAGCGGCACAAGCTCGGGAAACTGCGGCACATTGCGATTGCGCAGCTGGGTCAGCAAATGGGTCTGCGTGACCAGGATAATCGTGTGCCCATCCGCAGGCTTTGATGCCAGATATTGCAACGCCTGCGCGCCACTGCCGGCGGTACGATTCACCACCACAAATTCCTGTTTGAATTCGCTTGGCGCCTGCACCATCATCATGCGCGCGGTGATGTCCGTGCCACCGCCAACGCCGGCATGCGTCACGACTTCGACCACACGTTCCGGAAAATTGCCCTGCGCGCGCAGAAGCCCTGGTGCAGCAAGAATAGCGCTTGCCCCGAAACCAAGACGCGCCATGGTGCGACGTTTCATCATGAATGTCATGAAGCCCTCCTCCGGCTTGGGGATTGCCTGCGTCCCCTTTCGGAACAGCCTAGCCCTGATGCCGATACTCTCCAAGGGGTTGGCTTGCGCGCTACCCCGCGCCAAGACATGCTCGGCCCAACCATCAAGGAGCTCTTAGCCATGATTGCACGCCGCCCACTGCTTGCCGCCACGGCCGCCGCGCTTGTCGCACCGCGCCTTGCCTCTGGCCAGACCGCCGCGCGCACGCTGCGCTTCATTCCGCAAAGCAACCTGTCCAGCATGGACCCGGTCTGGAGCACCGCCGTCATCGTCCGCAATCACGGCCTCATGGTCTATGATACTTTGTTCGGCTTGGGTGCAGATTTTCGCCCAAAGCATCAAATGCTGTCCGGGCATGAGATTTCCGCCGATGGCCTGACCTGGACCATGACACTCCGCCCCGGCTTGCGGTTTCATGACAATGAACCGGTGCGCGCGCGCGATTGCATCGCCTCCATCAATCGCTGGTCAAAGCGAGATGTGCTTGGCCAAAGGCTTGGCGTGCTGCTGAATGAAATGCGTGCGCTGGACGATAATCGCTTTGAGATTCGCCTGAAGCAGCCTTGGGCGGGCTTGGCTTGGGCGCTCGGCAAACCATCGGCCAGCATTTGCGCCATCATGCCCAAACGCATCGCGGAGACCGATGCCTTCCAACAAATTCGTGATTTCACCGGTAGCGGTCCCTTCCGTTTCCGGCAGGATCTGTTCCGTTCCGGCGATATCGCTGTCTATGACCGCTTTGAAGGCTATCAACCGCGCCAGGAAGCATCGGACTTTATGGCGGGCGGCAAGCCTGTGTATTTCGATCGCGTCGAATGGCGCATCATGCCCGATCCTTCCACCGCATCGGCGGCGCTGCAAAATAATGAAGCCGATTGGTGGGAAACACCGCATGCGGATTTGCTGCCGCTTTTGCGCCGCCATCGGGATATTGTCGTGGACCGCATCAATAGCGCGGGCAATCTTGGCGTGCTGCGCTTCAATTTCCTCCATCCGCCTTTTGACAATGTCGCGGTGCGCCGCGCCCTGCTGCCCGCGATTGACCAGCGCGTTTTCATGGATGCGTCCATCGGCACGGATCAAACGCTGTCTCATGTGCCCGCCGGCATTTTCACGCCCGGCACACCGCTTGCCAATGAAGCCGGGCTTGAAGTGCTGACCGGCCCGCGCAGCCTTGATGCGGCGCGCGCTGCCCTTGCTGCTTCGGGCTACAAGAATGAACGCGTGGTGATGATGTCCGCCACAGATCTGCCGGTCCTTCAAAACTTGGCTGTCGTGGCTTCAGATCTCATGCGCCGCATCGGCTTCAATGTGGATTTCATTTCCATGGATTGGGGCACGCAAATCCAGCGCCGCACCAATCGCGGCCCGGTGGATCAAGGCGGCTGGAGCGCCTTTTGCACCACCTGGGAAGGTTTGGATGTTTCCGTGCCCGGCAGCCACATGCCCATTCGCGGCAATGGCGCCAATGCCTGGTCCGGCTGGCCCACCATGCCGAAGCTTGAGGAATTGCGCGATGCCTGGTTCGCCGCGCCCGATCTGGCTACGGAAAAGCGCATTGCGGAAGAAATCCAGCGCCATGCTTGGCAGGAAGTGCCCTTCATCCCGCTTGGCCTGGTGCTGCCGCCGCAAGCCTATCGGCGCAGCATCCGCGATGTGGTCAAAGGCGGTCCGGCCTTGTTCTGGGGGGTAAAACGCGCATGAGAAAGCTTGGCATTCAGGCGGTGCTTCTGGCGCTGGTGATGGCGCCGTTAGCATCCCATGCGGCGGAACCGGCGCGACCAAACCCAAAACTGCCTGACGCCGTGGCTGCCGTGCCGCTGGTGCCGAAAGCTGCTGCCTCCGAATCGTACTCGAGCTACGCCTGTATGCTCGGACAGGCGGGTGGGGCAGCGCTTTCGCTCATGATGGGCTCGGGCCGCGTTTGGGATACGCTCACGGATGCCGCGTTAGGGCGCCCACCCAGCGCCGAACAACGCGCCCTCTGCGCGCTGGGAGAGGCGCTGGCGCCCCATGTCGCCATTGCAGCGGAAGGTGTCGCGGAGGACCTTTTGGCCGGCGCGCAACGTCAGGCAGAAGCGGCGAAGGACATGATGACCCAAGGCAGCGCACAGATGCAGCAGGCGTGGGCGGGTTTTTTGGATGTCACGGCGGAAAAAAGCGCCAGCGCCGGCGGTGATCTTGCGCGTTTCTGTGAAGGCTATGTGAGTTGCGCTTGGCTGCGCGATACCACGGCCAATACCTGGTCACGCCTTTGGCCATTGCGCTGACAAAAAACTCAGCTTCCATTTTGTTGAAATGGTCGGAGCGGCGGGATTCGAACCCACGACCCCCAGTCCCCCAGACTGATGCGCTACCAGGCTGCGCTACGCTCCGACTAGGCGCTGCTTAGCACCCAAAATTACAGCTTGCCACCCCTTGCGATACAATCCGGCTTCAGGAAAAGAACGCTAAGCCGCCAGGCGATGCAATGCGCGCGCGATATCCTCAAGTTCAGCCAGCGCCGCCTTCAGCGCCAAGGCTTCCGGTGCATCGGCAGCGGGCGGCGGATCGCCCAAAGGCAACTCCAGCGCCACGGGCCCCGGGCCTTCATCCGTGCCATCACGCAACAGCCGCTGCACACCCTTGATGGTATAGCCCTGATTATAGAGCAGATCGCCCACGCGCTTCAGCAGCGCGATATCCTCTGGCCGATAATAGCGCCGCCCACCACCGCGCTTCAGCGGCTTTAACTGCGGAAATTTACTTTCCCAAAAACGCAAAACATGTTGAGGGATATTCAAATCATCGGCGACTTCACTGATGGTGCGAAACGCGGTTGGCGCCTTGCGCGGGCGTCCCTTGTCATCCGCATCATCAGCATCGCTCATGCTTCGTCTTCCGCTTCTTCATTGTTGATGCGCGCCTTCAACACCTGTGACGGGCGAAAGGAAAGCACTTTCCGCGGCAGGATAGGCACTTCAACGCCGGTCTTCGGGTTGCGGCCAATGCGCTGGCCTTTCTGACGCACGAGGAACGTGCCGAAGGAGGAAATTTTCACCGATTCGCCTGATTCCAGCACGGCGGAAATACGTTCCAGCACGTTTTCCAAAAGATCTGCGCTTTCGTTTCGCGAAAGCCCAACCTGCGCATAAATCGCCTCGGCCAGATTGGCACGGGTGATGGTTTCCATTTTTTCAGTCCCAGTTTGTCCCTGTTGACTAAAGCAAACCGGCTTCCCGCGGCGGCGTCAACTACTCAAGACGTGAATTCTTAGAAACGTGCAATGGCGGACCCCCAGGTCAGCCCCCCGCCAATGGCTTCCATCACCACCAGATCGCCATTCTTGATCCGGCCATCGCCCCGCGCTTCCGCCAGCGCGAGTGGAATGGAAGCGGCCGAGGTATTGGCGTGGCGGTCCACCGTGACCACCACACGCCCCGGTTGCAGATTCAATTTCTTGCCCATGGCTTCAATGATGCGCAGATTCGCCTGATGCGGCACCAGCCAATCAATATCGGCATGCGTCAGCTCATTGGCCGCCAGCGCCTCATCCACCACAGCCGCCAGTTTGGACACAGCGTGGCGGAAAACTTCCTTGCCGGCCATGCGCAACACGCCCGTGCCGCCTGTGGAACCGGCGCCGCCTTCAACCGCCAGAATATCCCCATGCCGGCCATCAGCGTGCAAATGGGTCGAAAGCAGGCCGCGATCCTTGTTGGTGCCCGCACCCTCACCAGCGCTCAACAGCACGGCCCCGGCGCCGTCGCCAAACAGCACGCAGGTGCCGCGATCGGTCCAATCCACGATGCGGGTATAAACCTCAGCGCCAATCACCAGCACGTGGCGGGCATGGCCCGCGCGCATCATCGCTTCAGCAACGGAAAGCCCATAGATGAAACCGGTACACGCCGCGGTGATGTCAAAGGCAACGCCTGGGCCAGCGCCGATCTTGGCCTGCACGCGCGCGGCGGTGGCGGGAAAGCCGGAATCGGGCGTGGTGGTGGCAACGATAATGCCATCCACCTGCGCCGCCGGCAGGCCAGCATCGGCCAAGGCAGCGCGCGCGGCGGCGGCAGCCAGATCAGAAGCCGCTTCGTCAGGCGCGGCGACATGGCGGAACTTGATCCCCGTGCGTTCCTGAATCCAGGCGTCCGAGGTTTCAAGCCCGTGACGCGCCGCCAATTCATCATTGGAAAGCCGCAAAGGGGGAAGGTAGCCGCCGCAACCGGCGATCAAAGCACGCATGACCATGGCGCTAAGCTACATCAAGTTGGCGAAGGCGCCAGCCTGTTGCGGCTAGCAAGCCGGTCAAATCCATCCCGAATGCGATCATTATAGCCATGCGTCACCATATCCATGGCCACATCCACGGCATGGGCGAAGCCCAGAGCATCTGTCCCGCCATGGGATTTCACCACCACGCCATTCAGCCCAAGCAGAATGGCGCCATTATAGCGGCGCGGGTCCATCCATTCGCGGAGCCGATCCAGGGCCGGCCGCGCCAGCAAATAGCCAAGCCGAGCGGGCACGCTGCTGGTAAAGACCTGGCGCAGCAAATCGCGCATCAGTTTCAGCGCACCTTCACCGGTTTTCAGCGCGACATTGCCGGTAAAGCCATCCGTCACCACCACATCCACCGTGCCGGCGGCAATGTCATGGCCTTCGATGAAGCCGCGGAACTGGGCGCCCACATGGGAATCCCTGAGGATTTCAGCGGCGGCGCGCACGCGGTCATCGCCCTTCAATTCCTCACTGCCGACATTCAGCAAACCGATGCTGGGCGTGGTAAGCCCCAGAGCCACACGCGCAAAAGCATCGCCCATGATGGCGAACTCCACCAAATTGCGCGCATCGCATTGCACATTGGCGCCAAGATCCAGCAGCACCACATCGCCGCGCGCGGAGGGGCCAATCGCCGCCAACGCCGGGCGATCAATTTCCGGCATGGTCTTGATGACAATCTTGGCCAGCGCCATCAGCGCCCCGGTATTGCCGGCGGAAACAATGCCCGCCGCTTCGCCAGCCGCCACCGCATCAATGGCAAGGCGCATGGAAGAACCGCGCATGCGCAGCGCCGCCGTTGGCTTCAAATCACCGGAAATGACTTCGGGGGCATGGCGCAGACTGCATGCCTTGGCGGCACGCTTGCGCAGCGCCAAAGCACCGCCAACCCGCGCTTCATCACCCACCAGGAGAAAACGCGCAGCCGGATGCCGCTCGGCGGCCAATTCCAGACCATCAAGCACGACCTCTGGCGCCGCATCCCCGCCCATGGCATCAATCGCCAGGGAGAACGCGGGCCCTATATCAGCCACTTCGGGAGCCTCGGCGCCCTGGGATGCGCCGGATCAGAGCCGGACGGCCGGCTTCAGGCGATCCGCCGCCACCACTTCACGGCCATCATAATAGCCGCAATGGGAGCAGACATGATGCGGGCGCTTCAATTCGCCGCAATTGGCGCATTCATGATGCGCAGAGCTGGTAAGCGCATGATGGCTGCGACGCATGCCGCGGCGGGAAGGCGAAGTCTTCTTTTTCGGAACGGCCATGGCGCCGGGTCTCTTTCACTCAAGCGAAACTGTGGATTTGAACAAGGGCGGGCACTTAGCACCACCTTCACGGGGGCGCAAGCATGCTGGCCGGGCGATCGCCAAGGCTAGGCCGTCATGGCAGAGCCATGCGGGTGGCCACGCACAAGTGACTGACCAATCACGCGCTGAGGCGTAATTGATACCGCGAGCCCCCCTTGCCGAACCACTCCTTGGGCGCTAATACCGCGCCTCTTCCCCGGGGGGCCATAGCTCAGTTGGGAGAGCGCTTGAATGGCATTCAAGAGGTCAGGGGTTCGATTCCCCTTGGCTCCACCATCGTGTCACCCAAATGACGTTGATTTAACTAGATTTTCTGAACCGTCACTTTGTTGGTTCCCAACCTCGTTCCCAACAGAGCCTCTGGCAGGGCGTGGTTTGCTGGCCTAGGGGCTTTCGCGAGGCGTCTGCCAATCTTGCCACAACCCACACCAAAAGCGCGATTGACCCAGGTGCTGTATTTGGCAGGCAGGAAGGTTATTCCAGGCTGTGAATTGGAAGAAACGCCGGCCTGATCTACTCCGCCACTGAGTTTTCCTGAATCGTCTCCACGGCTGCCGGGTCGGTTTGCAGTGTCGCCGGCCACTCCGGCGTTTCCACTGCCAGATTGAGGTAATCCGGCCACATTGGGTTGTCCACAAGAAGGGCCTGAACCCTGTCCCAACTGGTCTGATCCGGCGACCATTGTGGGGCCATCCACAGCCCCCGCAGTTCCATTTCCCGCTGAAGCCGACTGACCGCCCGCATTTGCTCCCTCTCCGGCAGCAGGCCGACCATCCGCGCCACTCGATCCGTCAGGATTTGCCGATACCCCGTCCCCGTAAGGGTTTGGCCCGCCAGCACCTCCGGCAGCAGCGGGATTGCCGCCAGCGCCGGATTGTTGCCCGGTGGGCACCACGCCAGGCGTTGCCCCGGTACCTGCCTCAATGGCGTAAAGCGCGGCAATGCGCACCAGCTCTATGGCGCCATCATCAAGCTTCGACCTGACTGACATAGCGATGAAGATGACGCGGGCGTTCTTAAGGTGGTGATGACGGGTTCGGCATCCGACCCTGAGGCTTGGCAGGCCCATATCGGCAAGGGGGCAAAGGCAAGGCGGACGGCGCGGGCCAAACGCGCCAAAGACCCGAATGACCCGCTACGCTTGGTGATTGTGCGGGACGTGTGGCTGACCGGCTTCGACGCCCCTTGCCCAGTGAGGAATGCGGCCTGACGTTATTATAGTCATAGCGCCAAACCGGCAGCTGATCGCCGACAATCAAGCTGAGAGAGCAGCGACAATCAGGATGAGAAAGCGCCATTGGGGGCGGACCGTAGGGAGGGCGTAGCCCGACCGGAGGGCTGCCGCCAATGGCGGTGGGCTTTTTTGATGCCTGACTTGCGGTTGGATGGGTTGGT
>CALRPR020000090.1:0-13792 GCA_943370125.1 Allobosea thiooxidans
GCTGCGAAGAAGCCTGCTGCGAAGAAGGCCGCTGCCAAGAAGCCGGCTGCGAAGAAGGCCGTTGCCAAGAAGAAGCCTGCTGCGAAGAAGGCTGCTGCCAAGAAGCCTGCTGCGAAGAAGGCTGCTGCTAAGAAGCCTGCCGCGAAGAAGGCCGTTGCCAAGAAGAAGCCTGCTGCGAAGAAGGCTACTGCCAAGAAGCCGGCTGCTAAGAAGGCTGCTGCGAAGAAGCCTGCCGCGAAGAAGGCCGCTCCGAAGAAGGCTGCTGCCAAGAAGCCTGCTGCAAAGAAGGCCGCTGCGAAGAAGCCTGCCGCGAAGAAGGCTGCCGTGAAGAAGGCTGCTCCGCGTCGTCGCAAGGTCGCTGCTCCTGCGCCGGCGCCTACCGAAACCCCGGCGAGCTAATCAGCTACCGGATCCCGGCACTTGGGCGTCGCATGCCAAGCATGCGGCGCCCTAAGTGTTTCTGGAGGGGGCGAGCGTGATGCCCTTTACGACACGTCTGTTATCGCCGCAGGACCAGCATGTGCTGCTGCCGCTGCTCGCTGCCTATGGCGCGGAGATGGCGCCGCATCTTGCCGGCGCTGTGCCCGCTACCGCGCCCGAGATGCTGAAGCTGATCACCGCTGATCCGCGCGCAGAAATCCTGATGGCCTTCCGCGGAGATGAGGCGCTCGGCTTCGCGCATTTCTTCGACTTGCCGGAAATCGTGTTTGCCCGGCGCTGCGGTGCGCTGGATGATCTTTTCGTGGCCCCCATCGCCCGCCGCCAGGGCGCGGCGCAAGCCTTGATTGAAGGGCTTGCGGCGCTTGGCCAGACACGCGGCTGGTCCCATCTGCGCTGGATGGTGCCGGAGACAGACCAGGCCGCCATAGCGCTTTATGAGCGCATCGCGACGCGCGCGCCCTGGCGTTCCTATGTGCTGCGGCTTGATCCGGCAGTGTCGCTTTAATGCATTTCCCGTTCACATTCGTTCACGGGAGAAGCACTAAATATTTGTTTGATCGCATTTTCCGAGCCGCCAAGTGAAACCACTTGGCTTGAAAATGCTCAAGCAGCAACCCGCCCCGGCATGCGGTGGCGGAAAGCAAGCGCCTCGGCGATATGCACGCGCCGGATCATGTTGCTGCCGGCCAGATCAGCGATGGTGCGCGCAACCCTTAGGCTGCGTACCTGCCCACGAGAGGAAAGCCCAAGCCTGGTTGCTGCCACTTCAAGCAGCGTTGCGGCTTCCGCTTCCAGCCCAAGCTGCAATTGGGCAAGGCTTGCTTCCGCATTATTCGGCGGACCATCGGCGCCGTAACGCGCGCGTTGCGCCGCACGCGCTGCCTTCACACGCGCAGCCACCGCCGCGCTAGCCTCACCGGCTGGGGCGCGGGCCAATTCAGCGGGCGCGATCGGCATGACTTCGATGGTGATATCCATGCGATCCAGCAGCGGACCGGAAAGCCGCATCTGATAATCCTCTCCACAGCGCGGCGCGCGACCGCATTCGCGCCCCGGCTGCCCCAAATAGCCGCAGCGGCAAGGGTTCATCGCCGCAATGCACTGAAACCGCGCGGGGTAAGTCACATGCGAATGCACGCGGCTGATGGTGGTGCGCCCGGTTTCCATCGGCTGACGCAGCGCTTCCAACGCCTGGCGCGGAAATTCCGGCCATTCATCCAGGAACAAAACGCCGCGATGCGCCAGGCTGATTTCGCCCGGCTTGGCGCGCGAACCGCCACCGACAAGTGCTGGCATGGAAGCGGAATGATGCGGCTCCCGGAATGGAGGGCGCGTCACCAGGCGCCCGCCTTGCAGCAAGCCCGCGATGGAATGCACCAGGCTCACTTCCAAAGCCTCGGCCGGCGAAAGATCTGGCAGCAGCGCAGATAGCCGCGCCGCCAGCATGGATTTCCCGCCACCAGGCGGGCCAATCATCAACAAGTTATGCCCGCCCGCCGCAGCGATTTCCAAGGCCCGTTTTGCCGTTTCCTGCCCCTTCACATCGGAAAGGCAGGGACCTGTCGGAGGTGCTGCATCCAGCTTTGGCGCCTCAGGCGCGCGCAACACCTGCACGCCCTTGAAGTGATTGAGCAGCGCTGGAAGATCAGGCGCGGCGAGCACTTCAATCTGTCCGGCCCAGGCGGCCTCACCGCCCTGCGCGGCAGGGCAGATCAGCCCCAATTCGCGTGCCGAGGCACCAAGGGCTGCTGGCAGCACGCCCGCGACAGGCATGATGGCGCCATCCAGCGAAAGCTCCCCAAGTGCTGCGAAACCTGCCAATTCATCGCGCGGCAGCACATCCATCGCGGCCAGTACGGCGAGTGCAATGGGCAGATCGAAATGGCTGCCTTCCTTGGCGATATCAGCGGGGGCGAGGTTCACCAGCACGCGCTTGGGCGGCAGAGAAAGCCCCATGCCAAGCAAGGCCGCGCGCACCCTTTCCCGGCTTTCCGCGACTGCCTTATCGGGCAGGCCAACCACGAGGAAGGCCGGCAGGCCCGGGGCGATTTGTACCTGCACCTCGACCGCCTGGGCGTCGATCCCAGCGAAGGCGAAGGTGGCGATGCGGGCGATGGTCATGCGCGCATGATTGGCGCATTCTGTGCCGGCATACAACCATAAGTTATATTTCAGCCATCCCCTGCACCCGCCGCATCAAGCGACGGAAATTGCCGGACCAGAGCAAATCAATCTCCCGCGCGCCATAGCCGCGGCGGTGCAGTTCCGCGGTCAGGTTCGCCGTCTCCCCAGCATTGGCCCAGCCGGGAATGCCGCCGCCACCATCGAAATCCGAAGATAGCCCGACATGATCTATGCCAATCCGCCGCACCGCGTAATCCACATGATCCACCATATCTGCAACCGTCGCGGGAGATTTCCCATCCGCCCCAGGCGGGCGAAGAAACGCATCCAACGCCGTGATCTGCACCAACCCGCCGCGCGCACGCAGCATATCCAACTGCTCATCATCCAGATTGCGCGGATGATCGCATAGCGCGCGGCAGCAGGAATGCGTCGCCACAATCGGCGCGCGGGAAAGCTCGGCCGCCTGCATCATGGAAGATTTCGCGGCGTGCGAGACGTCAATGATCAGCCCGATGCGGTTCATTTCCGCAATCGCCTGCCGTCCCAAATCGGAAAGCCCGCCATGTTGCGCCGTGCCATCGCCAAGCGCGGGTTTGGGCCGCGCGGCATCGGCCAGATCATTATGCCCATCATGCGTCAGCGTCAGATAAATCGCGCCAAGGTCACGCCAAAGTTTCAGCCGCGCCAAATCCCGCCCCATGGCATTGCCGTTTTCAACCGCGCTCAACACAGCCAGCGCGCCGGCGGCATGGGCTGCTTCCAATTCATCAGCGGTGGCGCAAAAACGCCGCGCCACACCATCAGCACGTGTGCGGATGTGGCGGAGCATCGCCTCTGCCCGGTCTGCTGCCGCCTGGTGCCCCGCCGCATCGCGCGGGCCTTGCGGCGTATAGGCAATGAAAACAACCGCTTTCAGCCCGCCGCGCTGCATCTTTGGAAAATCAACGCAGCGATCGGTCTCGGTCGTCGCGTCGGGCGGGTCCGGCCATCTGATATCAACATGGGTGTCGAGTGTCAGTGTCGCTGCATGGATTGCGTCGCTCATGCTGCATCCCCCCAGGCCTTCAGGAAGCCCTCCAATAAATTGCCGATGACATCTACGTTGTAGCCGCCTTCTTGGGTGATGGCGGTGGGCAGCTTCAGGCCGCCAATCATCCCACCCGCGCGAGCGAAACCATCCGCCGTCACTTTCAGCGCGGCAAGCGGTTCATGTTCGGAGGCATCAAAACCAAGCGGCAGGACAAGCGCATCGGTTTTATGGTCGCGGATCGCAGCCATGGCGTAGCGAATGGCATCCAACCAGCCCTCATCCCCCGTGCCGATGGCGAGTGGCATATTCATATTGCGCCCATCACCCGCGCCGGCGCCGCGTTCGCGCGTGCGGCCAACGAACCAGGGGTAATAGCGATCAGGATCGCCATGGATGGAAATGGTCAACACATCTCCGCGTTCCCAGAAAACACCCTGCGTGCCATTGCCGTGATGGCTATCAATATCCAGCACTGCGACGCGCTTCGCCCCCGCATCCACCAAAGCCTGCGCGGCAAGCGCCGCGTTGTTCACATAGCAATGCCCGCCAGCACGCGCGGCATAGGCGTGATGGCCAGGCGGGCGACAGAGCGCATAGGCGCTGCGCCCCCCAGCGGCTTCACGCGCAGCGGCCAACGCACAAGCAGCCGCACCTTGAACGGCCTGCCAAGTACCAGGCCCAATCGGGCAGGCCGCATCCGCCATGTACCAGCCGGCGCGCGCGACAATGCCATCCGCACAAGCCGCACCTTGGGCCAGCATCTCCGGCGAGGGGTGCATATTTGCGACAACCTCTGGCCCTGCATCGGCAAGCGCTGCCCAATCCCGCGCGGCTTTTGCCAGAAAGGCCAAGTAATCCGCGCTATGGATGGAATGCAGCGCGGCAAGCGGCACGGCTTCTGGCACGCTGGGCGCAAGCCCAAGCCGATGCAGCGCCGCTTCCAGCGCAGCCGCGCGGGCGGGGATTTCGAAATTCGCGCGCGGACGGCCGCGAATCAGGAAGAAAGCCGGTTGATGCCCGGCATGATCCGGATGGGCGAAGGTTTTCATGGGGGAAGGCTAACCAGTTTTGCCCCCGCTGCGAAGTCACCGCGCTTGCTGCGCTGCGCCTGGCTGGCTAGCGTCGCCAAGCTTCACGGCAAGGACCCTGGCAATATGCAACCTCTCGACCCCGGCGCGCGACGCGCCATTCTGGAAGCGGTGGATGAGCTGCGCGCGGAAAGCATCTCCATGCTTTCCCGCCTGGTGCGTTGCCCCTCAACGCTGGGCAATGAGGCATCGGCCTTGAATGAAATGGCGCGGATTTATGAGGGGCTTGGCCTGACACCCCAGCGCATTCCAACGGTGCCGAGCGCGCTTGAAGGCCATCCTGGTTTCTCGCCACCCCTTATTTCATATGAAGGCCGCGACAATGTAGTTGCAGTCTTCACGCCGCGCGAAGCGAAGGGCCGCAGCCTGACCCTGCAAGGCCATGTGGATGTGGTGCCGGAAGGGGCGGCCGATATGTGGGAAACCCCGCCCTATGAACCCAGCATTCGTGATGGCCGCATGTATGGCCGCGGCGCCGGCGATATGAAGGCCGGCATTATCTCTTACGTCACGGCTTTTCGCGCCTTGAAGCGCGCCGGCCTGCAACCCGCCGCCGAAGTGCAGATGCATTCCGTGATTGAGGAAGAATGCACCGGCAATGGTGCCCTGGCCGCGATGCTCGCCTTGCCGCGCACGGATGCGGTGATCATCCCCGAACCAGGGCCTGGTCTGCCCGCGATGTATAGCGCGGAAGTCGGCGTGATCTGGGCCTGGGTCACGGTTTCCGGCCGCCCCGCCCATGTGCGCGATATGCAGGCCGGGGTGAATGCCATTGAAGCGGCCAGTACTATCGCCGCGCATTTCAAGGAATACGAAGCCCAGATGAACCGGGCCGAGAATATCCACGCGTCCTTCCATGGCGTGAACCATCCGGTGAATGTGAACCTCGGCACGATTGAAGGGGGCGAATGGAATTCATCCGTGCCAACCCGCGCGCGGATCGGCCTGCGTGTTGGTGTCATGATGGGCAATAGCGCGGCGGCAGTGAAAGCCGATATTGAACGGCTGGTGGCGAAGGCAGCGCAGGATGAAAAGCTGCGCGGCGCCAAGGTGAAGCTTGAATTCAAGGGTTTTATGGCCGAACCCTGCGTCTTTGATATGCAGGCACCGATTGTGAAACTGGCCAAGCGGCATTTCACCGATGTCTCTGGCGGGGCTTTGCGAGACTACCCCTCGGCAGGGCTCACGGATGGGCGGCATTTCGTGCTGCATCAGTCAACGCCCGTCGCCTGCTTCGGCCCAGATGCTCAGGATATTCACGGCATTGATGAAAGTGTCGGCCTTGATTCCATGCATGACATTACCCGCACTATTGCGCTGACCATGGCGGAATGGTGCGGCGTGGAGAAAGCACCATGAGCACAACAAACCTGCCCCTTTCCGGCGCCCGGCTATGGGATAGCCTGATGGAACTCGCCAAGATTGGCGGCACGCCGAAAGGCGGCTGCAATCGGCAGACTCTGACGGATCTTGATTCCGAAGGCCGCCATTTGCTGCGCCGGTGGGGGGAGGCGATTGGGTGTACGCTTAGCGTTGATCGCCTCGGCAATATGGTGCTGCGCCGCGAAGGGCGCGACCCGAAGCGGAAGCCGGTCGCCATGGGCAGCCATTTGGATACGCAACCAACCGGCGGAAAGTTTGACGGCCCGCTTGGCGTGCTGGCCGGGCTTGAAGTGCTGCGCGCTTTGCATGAAGCGCGCATCGAGACCGAAGCGCCTTTGGTGCTGATCAATTGGACCAATGAAGAAGGTGCCCGCTTTTCGCCCCCCATGATGGGCAGCGGCGGCGCGATGGGGATTTTCCCTGAGGCCGATGTGCTGGCGCTGCGCGATAGTGACGGCAAGGCGTTTGGCGATGAACTGACACGCATCGGCTGGCGTGGGGACGCTGATCCCGCTGGCTTGGCTGATCTTGCCGCCTATTTCGAATTGCATATCGAACAGGGTGCGCTGTTGGAGAATGCCGGCAAGGATATTGGCGTTGTCACCCATGCCCTGGCGCAAGCCTGGTATGAGGTCACCATCGAAGGCGCTGAATCCCATGGCGGTTCGCCCATGGCCGGGCGGCGCGATGCCATGATGGCTGCGGCACCGCTGATTGCCGCGATTGAGGATATCGCGCTGAAAGCCATCAGCCCTGCTGGGGAACCAGGCCGCGCGACAGTTGGGCGCCTCACGGTTTATCCCGATAGCCGCAATATCGCGCCATCGCGCATCTGGTTCAGCATTGATACGCGCCATGGCGACCCCACGCTGCTCGCGCGCATGGGGGCGGAGATTCGCGCCAAGGCAGCGGAACTATCTGCCGCGCGGGGTGTGACCATCACCATCGCTGATTTCTGGCAATCGCCTTTGACACCTTTTGATGATGCGCTGGTTGGGCGGGTGCGCGACGCGGCGTCTCGGCTTGGCCTGCCGCATATGGATATGCCAACCGGCATTGGGCATGACGCGGTTTATGTCGCACGGCGCGTGCCGGCGGCGATGATCTTCTGCCCCTGCCATGGCGGCATCAGCCATAATGAAGCGGAAAGCATCACGCCTGCCTGGGCGGAAGCCGGCTTGCGCGTTTTGGCTGATGCGGTTTTGGCCACCGCTTGTATTGCAAAGGAAAAGTAAGATGACCCGCATCGCCATTGGCGGCTTTTTGCATGAAAGCCACTCCTTCGCGCCATTGCCGACCGGCTGGCAGGAATTCGTGAAACCCGGCGGCTTTCCGCCACTGCAACGCCCGGCTGGGCTGATCGAGGCCATGCGCCCCACCAGCGCGCCAATCGCGGGTGCGATCATGGTGGCCGAAGAAGCGGGCGTTGCACTCGCCCCCTTGGTGTGGTGCTTCGCCAATCCGGCAGGGCCTGTCACGGCGGAGGCATTTGAACGCATCGCTGGCCTACTGATCGGTAGCCTTTCCGATGCGATGGAAGCCGGGCCGATTGATGGCGTTTATCTTGATTTGCACGGCGCCATGGTGGCGGTGGGTTATGACGATGCCGAAGCCGAAGTTCTGCGCCGCGTGCGCGCCGTGGTGGGACCGCATTTGCCCATCGCCGTCAGCCTTGATCCGCATGCGAACAAAACTGCGGAGATGGTGGCGCTTTCCGATGTGCTGGTGCCTTTCCGCACCTATCCGCATGTGGATATGAAGCCGGCCGGCGCGCAGGCAACGCGGCTATTGCTCCGCATGATCAAGGAAAATCGCAAACCGGCGAAACTGTTTCGTGATTTGGATTTCTGGACGCCTTTGCCCGGCCAATGCACCATGGTCGCACCCATGGCCGATGTCATGGCGGAGCGCGCGCGTCTGGGCGCCGCATCAGGCGTTTGGGAATTAGGTTTCTGCTTCGGTTTTCCCTATGCCGATTTCCCCGGCTGCGGCATGGCAATCGCGGCCTATGCCGATACGCTTGATCAAGCAGGCGCGGCGGCGGAAGCGCTGGCCGCTTTCATCGCGAGCAAGGAACCGGAATTTGCCCTTGGTGTCGCAACTGCTGCCGAAGGTGTGGCGCGTGCCATCAGCGCGCGTGGCGCCAAGGGCCCTGTGGTGTTGGCCGATACGCAGGATAATCCTGGCGGCGGAGGTCATGGCGATACCACGGGTTTGCTCGCGGAATTGATCCGCCAGAACGCACAAGGCGCCGTATTGGCACCGATGAATGATGCCGAAGCCGCGGCTGCCTGCCATGCGGCGGGGGAAGGTGCGCGCATTACGCTCGATCTTGGTGGCAAGAGCGATGGCGTGCCGTTGCGGGTGGAAGCGGTGGTCGAAAAACTCTCTGACGGGTGCTTTACGCTGAGCGGCCCGATGGGCAAGGGCAATCCTGCTGATCTTGGGCCTTCAGCGCTGATCCGTGTGGCCCCTGGCGTGCGCGTTGTTGTGGTGAGCCGCAAGATGCAGGGCCATGATCAGGAGTTATTCCGCCAGGTGGGCGTGGAGCCTGCGGAACAGGCGATTGTCGCGGTGAAATCCAGCGTGCATTTCCGCGCGCATTTCCAGCCAATTGCATCCGAGGTTATTGTGGTAACCGCGCCCGGCCCGGTGGTGGCGGACCCGGCGATATTGCCCTTCACCAATCTGCGCCCCGGGTTGCGGCTGCGCCCCGGCGATAATCGCGCCTGGGGGTAATCAGCGGGCTTCGAGCAAGCCGCGCACCGCATCCGAAAAGGGCAGGGGGGCCACCGCACCATAGCCGGTGGTGGAAAGCGCGGCGGCGGCATTGGCGTAGCGCGCGGCCTCCAGCGGTGCATCACCCGCCAGCAACCGCGCGAGGAAATTGCCAGCAAAGCAATCCCCCGCGCCGGTGGCATCCAGCGCCGCCACCTTGCAAGCGGGGATGCGGTTGCGGCTTTCGCGCGTGGCAAGAATGGCGCCTTCCGCGCCGCATTTCAGCACTACCAGGGGTACCAGGCGTAAATAGAAATCGCAGATTTCATCAGGCTTTTGCAGTCCCGTCAGCGCCACCGCATCTTCCAGCGATGGCAGCGCGATATCGGCCATGGCAATCGCGGCATGGATAACGGCAGCGGCGCGCGATGCGGGCCAAAGCCTGAGGCGCAGATTGGTGTCATAGGAAACGCGCACCCCAGCCGCGCGGGCAATTTCCATGGCGCGAAAGCCAGCATCGCAGGCGCTGGTCGAAATCGCCTGGCTGATGCCGGACAGATGCAGGTATTTCGCGCGACGAATGGCCGCTTCCGGCACATCCGGCGGACCATAAAGCGAAGCCGCGCTGCCGCTCCGGTAAAAACTGAAATGATGCCCGCGCGCATCATGCGTCACGAAATAAATCCCCGTGGGAGCTGAAGGATTGCGGATGACGTTCACCGTATCCACGCCTTCCTGCGCCCAAAGCGCCATGAAGCTTTCGCCTGGCCCATCCTCGCCGAGCGCGGTCAGTATTCCAACCGATGCCCCGGCTCGTGCGGCAGCGATGGCAGCGTTGGAGGTATCTCCGCCATGCCCTTCCAAATAATAGCGCCTGCCATCCGCGCCCGGCTTCTGGGCGTTGAATTCCAGCATGGGTTCGCCAAGGCAAAGAATATCAGCCATGCCCCATGCTTGGCCGATGGCGGGCAGGATTTCAAGCAGAGCGCAAGACGGACTATAGAACCCCCATGATCCGCCTGACTGAATTGCGCCTGCCTTTGCACCATCCGGAAGACGCCTTGCGCGCCGCCGTGCTGGCGCGGCTTGGCATTGCCGATGCGGCGCTGAAGGCGATGCAGGTGTTTCGCCGCGGTTATGATGCGCGCAAGCCCCAGGCGATCATGCTGGTCTATACGCTGGATTGCGAAGTTGCCGATGAAGCTGAGGTGCTCGCGCGCCATGCGGGGGATCAGCGGATCAGCCCGGCGCCGGATACGGAATATCGCTTCGTCGCCCGCGCGCCGGAAGGCATTCGCCGGCCTGTTGTGGTGGGCACTGGGCCTTGCGGCTTCATGGCGGCGCTGCTGCTCGCACAAATGGGCTTCCGCCCGTTAGTCCTTGAACGCGGCAAGGTGGTGCGCGAACGCACCAAGGATACTTGGGGGCTTTGGCGGCGTGGCGTGCTGAACCCCGAAAGCAATGTGCAATATGGCGAAGGCGGCGCGGGTACGTTTTCCGATGGCAAGCTCTATAGCCAAATCCGCGACCCACGCCATTACGGGCGCAAGGTGCTGGCCGAATTCGTCAAGGCCGGCGCGCCTGAGGAGATTCTGTACGTCTCCAAACCGCATATCGGCACATTTCGTCTGGTTTCCATGGTGGAACATATTCGCGCGGAGATCGAAGCCTTGGGCGGCGAATACCGCTTCGGCGCGCGGGTGGATGATTTGATCATTGAAACCGACGCCGATGGTACACGCCACCTGCGTGGTTTGGTTTTGGCGGATGGCGAAGTGATTGAGGCCGATCACGCCATCCTCGCCCTCGGCCATAGCGCGCGCGATAGCTTTGCCATGCTGCACGCGCGCGGCGTCACCATGCAGGCCAAGCCCTTTTCCATCGGCGTGCGCATTGAACACCCGCAAGGCATGATTGACCAAGCGCGTTTCGGCCCCAATGCCGGTAATCCGCTACTGGGCGCGGCGGATTACAAGCTGGTGCATCACGCGGAAAATGGCCGCACCGTCTATAGTTTCTGCATGTGCCCGGGCGGTACGGTAGTGGCCGCCACCAGTGAGGCCGGGCGCGTGGTCACCAATGGCATGAGCCAATACTCGCGCGCCGAACGCAATGCCAATGCCGGCATTGTGGTCGGCATTTCGCCCGAGGATTATCCGGGCGATGTCTTGGCCGGATTAACCTATCAACGCCATTGGGAAAGCGCTGCCTTCATCGCCGGCGGCGGCGATTATCGCGCGCCCGCGCAGCTTGTTGGCGATTTTCTGGCCGGGCGCCCCAGCACGGGGCTGGGCGATGTACTGCCCAGCTATAAGCCAGGCGTGACGCCCACCGATTTGGCGCACTGCCTGCCTGATTTTGCAGTGGAAGCAATGCGCGAAGCTTTGCTTGCCTTCGATAAGCAAGTGCCAGGCTTTGCCCGCCCTGATGCGCTGATGACCGGCGTTGAAACCCGCACCAGCAGCCCCATTCGCATCCCGCGCGGCTTTGATTTTCAAAGCGTGAATACGGCGGGGCTTTTCCCGGCCGGTGAGGGTGCTGGTTATGCCGGCGGTATCTTGAGCGCCGGCGTGGATGGCATTCGTGTGGCTGAGGCTTTGGCGCTGACGCTCACTGGCCAGCCCATTCCGCGCGACATGAGCCGGGGTGCGGAATCCAGCATGACATACGGTTGAGGCTTGCGGTAACGCGCAAGCCTTGCAAGGCTTCCTGATCAAGTATGAACAGGAGGAAACATCATGCGCGTTGCGAACAAGGTGGCACTGATTACAGGGGCTGCTTCCGGCATGGGGGCTGCCACCGCGCGGCTTTTGGCGCGTGAAGGTGCGAAGGTTGTAGTGGCCGATATGATGGAAGCCGAAGGCCGCGCCGTGGTCGCGGAAATCACCAAGGCCGGCGGCAGCGCGAGCTACATCAACCTGGATGTCGCGGATGAGGCGCAATGGGAAGCAGCCATCGCCGCCGTGATGGCCGCGCATGGCCGCCTGGATGTGCTGGTGAACAATGCCGGCATTTCGGGCAGCAATACTAACAACCTTTATGATACCGCGCTGTGGGATCGCATCATGGCCGTGAATGCGCGCGGCGTTTTCCTTGGCGTGAAGCACGGCGTTGCCGCCATGCGGAAAGCCGGTGGCGGGTCCATCATCAACCTGTCTTCAATCTCGGGCGTGGTTGGGCAGGATCGCATTCACTGCGCCTATAATGCCTCAAAGGCAGCGGTGCGCTTGCTGACGAAATCCATCGCCGTGCAGGAAGGGCCTTCCGGTATTCGTCTCAATACGGTGCATCCCGGCCTCATGCCGCCCATGCGCACCAGCGGTGCCACGGCTGACCCCGTGTTCCGCGCCAAGATGCTTGGCCATATACCAATGGGCCGCACCGGTGAGGTGGATGAAGTCGCCTACGCCATCCTATTCCTGGCGTCAGACGAATCATCCTATATGACAGGGTCCGAGATGCATGTGGATGGCGGGTATCTCGCTTCCTGATCTTAAAGCTTCGCTGCGCGGGTTGGCTTTAGATAACCCGCGCGGCGGTGAGCGCTTCTATTTCGGCATCCGATAATTTCAGCCAATCGCGATAGATTTCGCCATTATGCTCGCCCATGGCGGGGCCAAGCCATTTCACTTCACCAGGTGTTTCCGAAAGCCGCGGCACAAGATTGGGAATGGCCAATTCACCAACACGCGGGTCCTGCATCGTCAAGATGTTGCCGCGGGCCTTGTAGTGTGGGTCTTCGAAAATCTCATCAATGGCATAGACCGGGCCGCAGGGAACCTGCGCTTCTTCACAGGTTTGCAGTAATTCATCACGGGTGAAGCTGCTGGTCCAGGCGCCGACATAGGCATCCACTTCAGCGCGCGCGGCTTCCCGCTGACGAATGGTGCCCCATTTGCCGTCATCGCCAAGCTCCGGCGCGCCCATCGCCGCCGCAAGCCGCGCGAAAATTTTGTCTGATGTGCAGGCAATCGCAATCCAGCGATTATCCTTCGTAGGGTAATGGCTATGCGGCACAACATTGACGGTGCCAGGCCCCATGCGTTCGCGCACATAACCCTTGTGCTGAAAGGCCGGCGCCAATTCATCCAGAATACGAAAGACCGGTTCATAAAGCCCGATATCCACCACCTGGCCGCGCCCGGTTTTGCGGCGCGCTTCCATGGCCAACATGGCGCCCATGGCGCCGTAAATGCCGGAAAGATAATCCGGGATGGTCGCAGAACCAGGTGTGACCGGCGGACGATCCGGATAACCTGCCAGATAGGAAAGCCCACCAAAGGCATTGCCAATGCGCCCAAAGCCAGGGCGGCCGCTATAGGGCCCCGTTTGCCCATAGCCTGAAATCCGCACCATGATCAGGCGCGGATTGATCGCATGCAGTACATCCCAGCCAATGCCCCATTTTTCCATTGTGCCTGGCTGGAAATTCTCCACCAGAATATCAGCATCCGCGCACATGCGCTTGAGCAATTCCGCTCCTTCGGGCTTGCGCAAATCAAGCGTCGCGGATTTCTTGTTCCGGCATTCTGAAAGCCAGGGCAGCGTATCGCCATTGGGCGTGACGGTGCCGAATTTACGCAAGGGATCGCCCACCACCGGCAATTCCAGCTTGATCACTTCGGCGCCGAATTCCGCCAATTGCGTGGTGGCGAAGGGGCCGGAGATAAAGGTGGAAACGTCAATGACGCGCACCCCTTCCAGCGGCAATACACGGGCGTCAGAAGTGGTCTCAGACATTGGGCGTTTCCTTGACGTTACCGGAAGTCTGGGGCGATGGAATTGGGCGGGTCAAGCGCGATGCGCTTATTCCGCCGCGCGCGGTACCTCACACCCCGTATCGCAGCAGCGGCCCGGTTGCTTGGAAATGCGCTTGCCCTCATCCAGAATACCGCGATCAAGCAGGCGTTCCACAAGCGCCGAGCGTTCTTGCACCGGGTAATTGCGCCAAATTTCGCGCTTCATCGCCTCAGGGCTGCCGCCACCATGGAGCGAGATCACGGAA
>CALRPR020000091.1:0-13760 GCA_943370125.1 Allobosea thiooxidans
ACAGAAACCTCAACCGACAAACCCCGCGATACGCAACACAAAACCGGAAAGGCAGTCCGGGAGTGAAGCCGCGTCAGCAATTCGCCTCAGCAGAAAATGGAGGCAGACAATCAACCAGGCGCAGGGGATCGTGAATAATGCGGGCTAGATAGCTACTTACCCGCATGCCTCTATCGTACCAATAAACATTATACATATCCTCGTACGTATAGCCGCCAGAGGAAAGATAAACGCTGTCCGAGAATTCGCTATCGTAAGCGCCAAAGGTTACGTCATAAAAATTGAGTCTATTCATCAGAAAAGCAGATTGTGCACCAATAATAGCCATCTAAGTTCTTCCTTGGGGAGGATTTCTAAATTTCAAAGTACGCAAAACTGGATCTTATTTGTAGCGCGCGCATAAAGGATGAGCAACCGCATTTGCTAAGCCGGGGCCAATGACACCTCGAGAGGGCTGACAATAGGATGATGGTAACATGCGCCATCCTGACCTAGCCTTCAAATTGCGGCGTGATTATGCGGCGGCGACCAAAATCAAAACCCCGCACAGCCCGCGCGAAACACCGTCAGCACGGATTCCTGCGCAAAGCGCGCCTTCCAGGCCGCTGTCACCGGGGCAAGCCGCGCGGAAGCCGCTGCCTTATCCTGCTCTGGCAGTACCAGCAGCAAAACCTTGCTGTCTTCCCGGCTGATCTGGCCCGCCGCATTGCGCCATTGCCCAGCGCCATCCAGCACGGTCAGGCCATCGGGGAAGGCGGGCGTCACGGTGTCTGCCATGAAGCGCGCCCATTCCCCATCGGTCACGGGTGCGCGGGTTTTCACATTCCGTCCGAAATAGGCTTCCGCAATGGTGGCCGGACTTGCGCCCGCGGGGCAGGATGGCGGCGCGGTAGCGCAGCCTGCCAGCAATAGCAAAGCGCCAAGTGCGGCCTTCACGCGGTGGTCGCCAGCAGCGCCACACCAGCGGCAATCAGCGCAATGGCGGCGATTTTCTGTAAACCAAGCGCCTCACCAAAAACCGCCCAGCCGATAATCGCAATGACAATATAGGAGGCCGCGGTGCAGGGCAGTGCGACACTCATCGGGATACGACGCAAAGCAATGATATAGAGCAGCGCCGCGCCGCCGTAGCAGACTAGCCCGATCATGGTCGGCAGGCGAAAAAGCTGATCGAAGAAACCGCCCTCAGAGGCTACTGAACTGGCCGCGCCGGATTTGAGCAACACCTGCCCAATGAGGGAGGTAGAAATCGCCGCTGCAAGCACCAGCCAATAGATTGTCATGGCGCGCGCCCCTCATCCCGCGCCGGCAGAACCTCGCGCACCACGCCTTGCTGTTTGCCATTGGCGGACATGAAGGATCGCCCAACATATTCGCCAAGCACGCCAAGGATCAGGAATTGCACGCCGGCAATCAGCAGCGTGACGGTCATGAGTGACGCCCAACCCGAAGGCGTGTGCCCCATCAGCCCTTCAATCACCACATAAAGCGCGGCCAGCAGCCCCAGCACGCCCATACCCGCCCCGGCGATGATCGCCAGCCGCAAGGGCAGCACGGAGAAATTCGTCGCCAAATTCATCCAAAGCCGGATCAGGCGGCGCATGGTGTAGTTGGAACGACCCTCAGCGCGGGCGAAGTGCTTTACCTCGATCGAATCGAGCCTTTGCGTCACCTGCATCAGCAGGCCATCCACGTAAGGGTATGGCCCGCGATACTTCACAACCTCGGAAACCGCCAAGGCCGACATGCAGCGGAAGGAAGACAGATAAAGTCCCTTCGGCTTGTCCATCAATTGATCCGCGACCCAATTGGCGAAGGCGCTGCCCAGATTGCGCCAGCCTTCATGTTCCTTCACCGCATAGCGCGTGTACACCACATCAAAATTGCCGAGCCGCGCGTGATCATAAAGCCGGATCACCTCTTCTGGCGGGTTCTGTAAATCATCATCCATGGTGATGATGTAAGCGCCGCGCGCATAGCGCAGCCCGGACATCACCGCGTTATGCTCACCAAAATTGCGCGCATGTTCTATGTAGGTCAGCGGCAGCGTCGCGCTTTGCTGCAAGGCGCGGCAGACATCGCCGGAGTTATCCGGGCTGCCATCATTCACCAGCACAATTTCGATCCCGCCTTCGGGCGTGAGGGCCGATAGCGCTTCCACCAGCGCGCCCACCGTGGCCGCACCGCGATAGACCGGAACCACAATGGAAAGACCGACGGGATATTCCTTGCCGGCCGATATCAGGGGCATTGATCTTCTCCGTTCTCAGGGCCGCGTTGCGGTGATCAGGACCGAACCGCCCGCGGGGTAGCGCAGACCGATCCGGGCCATGAACCGTTCAAGCCCCGTTACCGCGTAGAGCATGGCATCCAACCATGGCGGGAAGGGGGCGACATCGCTTTTGGCCTGATCATCCGATTTCAGCACTTTGCGTTGCAGAATCATGAGCGGCAGCAGCAGCGCATTCCAATAGCGGGTTTCAATGGCGGTGAAGCCGGCATCCGTCAGCAGGGCGCGGGCCTGGCCGGCCGTGAAGCGCCTGGCATTATGCACGCGGATATCATGCGCTGAATGCAGCCAATCAAAAGCCGGCAGGTTCAGGACCAAGGCGCCGCCTGACTTCAGCACGCGGTGAAATTCGGCTAAAGCCAGGCCCGGTTCCACGGCGCGGTGGCAGAGCACATCCAGGCTCACCAGCGCGCCAAAGCTTGCATCGGCGAAGGGCAGGCGATTGGCATCCCCCCCGGTGGTGAGCGCGCCGGATTTGGCACCCGCGCGCCGCGCGGCTTCCGGGTTGAAATCAAGCCCGACCAAGGCGCGCGTGGACTTCCCGGCCAACCGCCGGAGCAGCCCACCCGTGCCGCAGCCAGCATCAAGCAACGCCCCAGGGGTGCCGGGGCGGCGGTGCAAGGCATCAAGGACGCGAAGGTGGAGCGCGCGGTACCACCACATGCGCTCCTCCACCGCATCCATCAGATCATATTCGGCGGCTTCCACGGACGGTTGTTTCGCATTGCGCCACGGCGGGAACAAGGCGCGGCGCGCTTAAGCCTGCCTTATTTGGCTTGCAAAGCCCCCCATCCGAGCCGAGACTGCGCCCAATAAACATGCAATCGCCATCACCCTTGCCTGCGCCGCACCGCGTGGGTGCCCTTGCCGGGGCCTCGCCAGACCAAGCCGCTAAAAGCCGCCCTTCACATGGCTGAGGCGCCCAAAACCGCGCTCAGCGTGCCGACCGGGGCCGAGACCTTGCGCGGCATTGGCATTATTCTGGTGGCCTATATCGTCATCACCGGCGCCGATGCCGCGGTGAAATGGGCGCTGCCGGAAGTGGGCGCGGCCATGGCCATGATCTGGCGCGGCGTGGTGGGTGGCGTCACGGTGGTGATCCTCACGCGCGGGCGGGGGCTATTCCCGAATAACCGCCGGCTGCTCGCCTGGCGCGGGCTGCTGCATTGCTGTGTTTCCGCCACTTGGTATTGGGCCTGGGCGCAGGGCATGCCTTTGGTGGATTCCTACGCGGTTGCCTGCGCCACGCCGCTGCTGATGACGCTATTCGCCATTCCGCTGCTCGGCGAAAAGGTGGGGTGGCGGCGCTGGACTTCCACCATGATCGGCTTTGGCGGCGTGCTGATCATGTTGCAGCCCTCGGGTGATCTCTGGCGCATTGAAACGGCGGCGCTGCTTGGCGCGGTGGTGTTGATGGCGGTGACGCGCATCTGGACACGGATGCTCTCGGTCAGCGATGGCCCCGCTGCCATCGCCTTCTGGCTGATGATGGCGCATATCCCGATGGGGTTGTTGTTCTTGCCGGCCTTCCCGCCGCCATCCTTGCTGCCTTCCACCAATACCATGCTGCTGCTGGTGTTGTTTGGCGTCTTCAACGGCATGGCGCATTTGCTGTTTGCCCGCGCCTTTGCGCTGGCGCCGGTTTCCGTCCTGGCACCCTTTGAATATTCGCCTTTGCTGATTGGCGGCGTGATCGGCTTTCTGATCTGGGCCGAGGTGCCGGGCTGGACCACGCTTGCCGGCGCGTCCCTGGTGGTGGCAGCGGGGCTTTACAATGTGTATCGCGAACAGGTGAGGCGGGCGGCGGAACGATCACGCATGAAGGAAAACGCCTGATGGCGCTCCGCCACGATATCCGCCGCGGTGCGCTATTGATGCTGGGGGCGACCGCGCTTTTCACCATCATGTCAGCCATGATCAAGGATATTGCGGAAAGCATTTCCTTTATCGAGATCATGTTCTTCCGATCCGCCTTCGCGCTGCCGGTGATTTTCGTGATCGTGGCGCGGGGCCGGCAATGGGGCATTTTGCGCACGCGGCGTTTCCCTTCCCATTTGCTGCGCGCCTTTACCGGCACCATGGCGCAGGGCTGTTCCTTCTTTGCGCTGACCGTGCTGCCCTTGGCGGAGCAAACGGCGCTGACCTACACCACGCCGCTTTTCGTGACGCTGCTGTCCATCCCGTTGCTGGGGGAGAAGGTTGGCATTCATCGCTGGTCCGCGGTGATCCTGGGCTTTGTCGGCATTATGGTGATTGCGCTTGGTCAGGGTGCCTTTCAGGGCGGTACTTGGCCCGAGAGGGCCGTGATGATCGGCATGGCAGTCGCGGTTTCCCAAGGTGTGTGGTCCGCACTGACAACACTTCTGGTGCGGAACCTATCGGCCACGGAAAGCTCCACCACCATTGTGCTTTGGCAATCGCTGTTGATGACGGCCTTTACCGCCGTGGCGCTGCCGTTTTTCTGGACCACGCCCAATGCCTGGGAATTGCTGATCCTGATCCTGGTTGGCCTGGTGGGAGGTGTGGCGCAGGTGATGCTGACGGAAGCCTATGCCTCCGCCCAGGTGTCGTCGCTCGGGCCTTATTCCTATACCTCCATCCTTTGGTCGGTTGGGCTTGGCTGGCTGATCTGGGGGGATATGCCAACCATCGCGACCATCCTCGGTGCGGTGCTGATTGTGCTGTCTGGGCTATACATTCTGCACCGGGAATTGGTGCGCGGGCGGATGAAGCGCCAAGGGCAATAGGCGGGGCTTGCGAAGCGGCGGGCCTCGCCGCACCCTGCGGCACGACATGAGGTTGAGGCGATGAGCATTCCCTTCCTGAAAAATGACAGCCTGGCCCCGGGCGCGGTGGAACAGACCGCGCCGGGCGTGCGGCGTGTGCTTTGCAACAACCCCGGCGCTTTCACCTTTCGCGGCACGAATAGCTGGATCATTGGGCAGGGGAATTCAGTCGCCATCCTGGACCCCGGCCCGGTGGATGTGGCGCATCTGGACGCTTTGCTGGCGGCCACGAAGGGTGAGCGCATCACGCATATCCTGGTTTCCCACACGCATCGGGACCATTCGCCCGGCGTGGCCGCGCTGAAGGCCGCAACGGGCGCGCCAAGCTATGGTTTCGGCCCGCATATGACGCCGCCGGAACAGGGCGGCGAAGGGGGCGATCATTCCTTTCACCCGGATGTGACCTTGGCCGATGGCGCCATAGTGGCGGGCGCCGATTGGCGCGTCACGGCTTTGCATACGCCTGGCCATTGCGCCAATCATCTTTGTTTTGTGCTGGAAAACGCCAGCACATCACGCACGCTGTTCAGCGCCGATCTTGTCATGTCCTGGTCCACCAGCGTGGTCAGCCCGCCGGACGGCGATATGGCGGCTTATATGAATTCCCTCGCCATGCTCCAGGCGCGGGATGATGAGCTTTATCTGCCCGGCCATGGGCCACCTTTGCCAAATCCGCAGCCCTTTGTTGCCGCGCTGGCGGCGCATCGGCGGGAGAGAGAGGCGCGGGTTCTGGAAGAACTCCACCGCGCCGGGCGCGCGAGTGCTGAGGCTTTGGTGCCGCCGGTTTATGGTGCGGCGCTCGATCCAAGGCTGATCCCGGCGGCAGCGCGCAGCCTGACCGCGCATTTGATCAAGCTTGCGGCCGAAGGTTCGGCACGCCAGGAAGCAGGGGAATGGATGGTGTCATGAAACTGGGACGTGGCGTTTTATTCCTGCCCTTGGCGGCGCTGATGGGATGCGGGCCGCCGGATTATACGCCGGTGCGCGATTGGGCGAATGTTGCCGGCAATGCGGCCATCTATCCGGAATTGGTGACGCGCCCGGGCGTGGCGCCTGCTGTCTCGCCAGCCGCTGACGCGATCAACGCCATGCAGCAGGCGCTGGCCACCTATCTGAAAGCGCTTGATACACTCGCCGCGGATGGGCTTTTGATGATCCGCGAAGACCCCTTGGCCGCTTATGCGCCGCGCGTTGCGCCCACCAGCCCGAAAGGCGCTGAGGCTATTGAGACGCTTGGTGCGCTACTGCGTGACCGCGGGCGTTCCTTGGCGCGCGCGCCGCAATTGCGCGCCACCATTCGCGAAGCGGATGCGCCCGTGCAAGCGCTGATTGCCGCAATGCAGGAAGCCATCACCACACTTGAACCGGCTGAGACAGCCGCAGCAGATCAGGCGCGCGCACGCTATCAGCGCCTGCTGCGCGAGGCGCGCGATGAACCAAGCCGGCACATCCTGCGCGACCTGGCGGCGCTTTATGAGGCTGCCTTTGCTAATCGCGCCGCCGCCATCAAGAATTACAAGACAGTACTGGCCGATATCGCCCGCGGCCATGCGCTATTGAAGGAACGGGTTTCCCACCTGACGCAGGAAGAAACCGCGCGCCAGATCCGCGCTGCCGAGGCCGAGCTTCGCCGCGCCGGCGCGCGTCTGCCGCGTGATGGGCTTGGCATTGCCGTGCCGGTGATGGGCGCGCCGCGCTGAACCTGCTTTTCTGCGCGCCAGGGGGGTGACAAGCCGCCCCGGCGCTGCTTCCATCCCGCTACCAAGATCGAGGAGGATAAACGCCGCTTATGAGTACCAATGGCAAGGGCTATATCGTGGGCGCCTTTGAGCACCCGACCCGAAAGGCCGATAATACATCCGTGGCGCAGCTGCATGCCGAAGTCGCCTATGGCGCGCTGCAGGATGCCGGGCTTTCCAAGGATGATGTTGACGGGTTTTTCTGCACCGGCGCCGCGCCGGGGCTCGGCCCGCTCAATATGGCGGATTATCTGGGGCTGACGAAACTCAAGCACCTCGATTCCACCGATATGGGCGGCTGTTCTTATGTGATGCATGTCGGCCATGCGGTGGAAGCGATTGCGCTCGGCAAATGCAATATCGCGCTGATCACGCTGGCCGGGCGCCCGCGCGCTGAAGCGATGGCCACCGGCACAGCACCGCGTTCCTGGGGTGTGAATGTGCCGGATGATCCGTTTGAAATCGTCTATGGCCGCACCGTTGCGAATGCCTATGCCCTGTGCGCCATGCGCCACATGCATGAATATGGCACCACTTCCGAACAGCTTGCCTGGATCAAGGTGGCGGCTTCGCATCACGCGCAGCACAACCCGCATGCCATGTTGCCCAAGGTGGTGACGGTGGAAGATGTGGTGAATTCTCCCCTGGTGTCAGACCCGCTGCACCGGCTGGATTGCTGCGTCATTTCCGATGGCGGCGGCGCGCTGATTGTCACGCGCCCGGAAATCGCCAAATCGCTGAAGCGGCCTTTGGTGAAGGTGAAGGGCCATGGCGAGGCAACCAAGAACCAGAATGCCGGCTATACGGATTTGACCTATTCCGGCGCTGTCTGGTCCGGGCCGCGCGCTTTTGAAGAAGCCGGCGTGACGCCGAAGGACATTCAATACGCCTCCATCTATGACAGCTTCACCATCACGGTGCTGATCCAGTTGGAAGACCTTGGCTTCTGCAAAAAGGGCGAAGGCGGGAAGTTTGTTGCCGATGGCAATCTGATTTCCGGCGTGGGCAAGCTGCCCTTCAACACGGATGGCGGCGGGCTTTGCAACAACCACCCGGCCAATCGCGGCGGCATGACCAAGGTTATCGAAGCCGTGCGGCAATTGCGCCATGAAGCGCATCCCAAGGTGCAGGTGCCTGGCTGCACGCTAGCATTGGCGCATGGCACGGGCGGCTTGCTTGGCACGCGCCATGGCAGCGCCACTGTCATTCTGGAAAGGGAGTAAGCGATATGGCCACCATGGCATTCAACCGGGCCCTGCCGGAAATCAAGACGGACCCGACCAATCAGCCGTTTTTTGATGGCGCGCGCGCCGGCAAGCTGCTGATCGGCAAATGCAATGATACCGGCAAGTTCTTCTGGTATCCGCGCGGCTGTTCGCCCTTCACGCTGTCCAACAATATTGAATTGGTGGAAGCCAAGGGCACGGGCAGCATCTATACCTTCACGGTGATGCGCACCAAGGAACCCTATTGCGTCGCATACGTGGAATTGGATGAAGGCATCCGTGTTTTCACCAATATCGTGGATTGCGATCTGGATAGCCTGAAGATCGGCCAGAAGGTGAAGCTGGTCTTTAAGCCAACCCAGGGTGATGGGCCGCCGGCCTTCATGTTCACCCCGGTGTGATTGCCGGTTTTTTTTGGAAATGGGCGCCTCGTTTCACGGGGCGCCTTTTTTTGCGCGATTTTCAGTGCGAATCGCGTCGGTTTTGGTAGAGTCGCGTTCAGGCGAAATTTAGGGGGTTCGCGATCATGCGCCGCATGGTCACGATTGGGCTGTTATTGGCACTTGCCGGCTGCGCTTCCGGGCGCATGGCGTCGCGTCCCGGCGTGCCTGGTTATTCGGGTGGGGACATGTCCTGCGTGCCTTATGCGCGGGAGCGTTCAGGGCTGCGTATCGCCGGCGATGCATGGCAATGGTGGCAGGCGGCAGCAGGGCGATATGAGCGTTCCGAGGCACCCCGCCCCGGCAGTGTATTGGTTTTTCAACGCACCAGTCGTAACCCCCAGGGCCATGTAGCCGTGGTGTCCCGCGTGATCTCGGCGCGGGAAGTTCGCGTGGATCACGCCAATTGGGCAAGCGGCCGGGCGAGGGGGCAGATTGCACGAGACCAGCCGGTGCTGGATGTCTCGCCGCGCGGGGATTGGTCCCTGGTGCGGGTTTGGTACCCGCCGGCCGAGGATTTCGGCGGTACCCAATTCCCGACCTATGGCTTCATCCATGGCCGAACGCTTATGGCCTCGGCCCGATGAAGCTGTCACCGCGTGAGGGGCTGGACAAAACCGCCCCGGGCGCTATGTAGCGCGCCTTGGTCGCGCCGGGGATCACCCTGGTCGGCGGGCGCATAGCTCAGTTGGTAGAGCAGCTGACTCTTAATCAGCGGGTCCAAGGTTCGAATCCTTGTGCGCCCACCAATGAAATCAATGATTGTTGGGTTTTTTTTGGGATCCCCTTTGTGTGACGCTTTTTGGCGCGGACACGGGAATGCCTTTGTCGCCTTTTAGAGCAATTGTCCCCGTAGCGTCCCCCTGTCTGGGTTATTGTTTCGACCTATCCCTCCCCTCACGCACCAGCAGTGCCACAAGGGTGCTGGGCTAAGAACCCGCCTCGTGCTTGGCAATGTTTCAGCGGAATTTACCGCACCCGCCAGCGCGTCGCGAATAATGTGGGCGAAATCCTGGGCTTTCGTCTGATGGGCCGATGCTGGCAGCGACTATGGCTCTGATTTACAGGCCCATGGTTCCGGATCATCGTACCCGCTCAGGAGTCCCACAATGCAAGATAATACTCGCCTTAGTGGCAAGGTTGCTATCGTCACCGGCGCTGGTTCTCGTAACCCCGGCGCGGGCGGCACCACCATCGGCAATGGGCGCGCCATTGCCGTGCTGATGGCCGCACGCGGCGCCAAGGTGCTGCTGTTGGATGTGGACCGGGCTGCGCTGGAAGAAACCGCGCAAATGATCGCGGCAGAAGGCGGCGTTTGTGCGCTGGCGGAAGCCGATGTCTCGAAGGCCGATGATTGCGCGGCGGCGGTGGCGGAAGCAGTCAGGCTTTGGGGGCGCGTCGATATCCTGGTGAATAATGTCGGCATCAGCGGCCCGGCCGGCAATGCTGAAGGCGTGGACCCGGAAGCCTGGGATTACGCCATGCAGGTCAATGTGAAATCCGTCATGCTCATGGCGAAATATGCCGTGCCGGAAATGCGCAAATCGGGTGGCGGTGCGATTGTGAACCTTTCATCCGTCGCCGGGCTGCGCGCGGGGCATCCAGGTTTGCTCTACGCCACCACCAAGGGCGCCATTGTGCAAATGACGCGCGCCATGGCTGGGCATCACGGGGCGGATAACATCCGCGTCAATGCGGTGGCCCCTGGTTATGTCTATACGCCCATGGTGGCATCACGCGGCATGACAGAGGAATTGCGCCAGCAGCGCGCGCAATCGGGCATGTTGAAAATCGAAGGCAGCGCCTGGGATGTGGCGGAAGCCGCGTGCTTTTTGGCCTCACCCGCCGCGCGCTGGATCACGGGCCAGACCCTACCGGTGGATGCCGGGCGTTCGGCGGGCAATGCCGCTGGCGCATCGCCAAAGCCGGCGGGGGCGCTGCGTTAGGGGGATGGAATAACCAAGGCCGGCACCGCAAGCCCACCAGCACGGCCCAGAATACCCTTGCTCTGCACGCCAATGATCGCGAAGTTGCCATCGGCACCGCGCAGCAATAATGGCCCACCGGAAGACCCCGTTGTGCCGGCGCAATCATGGGCAAGCATCACGCCTTCCCCGTCAATCCGGCGCAGGCCCAAATAGCGGCAGGCCGGGTCCACCAGCAGCGCGCCGGGGTCATCACGCTGAAAGCCGGGTAGGGCAAGGATGCTGCCCGCGGGCGGTGTTTCGCGCAGCAGAGGCAAAACGCGGCCAGTGCCAATCGGCGCGCTCAGCGAAACCAGCGCCCAATCCGAAGCCCAGGGCGCTTCCCGCGCCGGATCAAAGCCCGCGCCCACGCGCAGCGCCACGCCGCGCGCCTCTGCGCCACCAACTGAAACACGAAGCCGCGCGGGCGGCAGCAGCGCCGTTCCTGCTGCATCCTTCAGGCAATGCGCCGCGGTCAGCACCAAGGCCGGCGCCACCATGGCACCCGTGCAAAGCCCAGCGCCCTCTGCTTCAATCGAGGCCACTGCATTCCAGGGCGGATGCGCTGCCGGCACAGGCAGGCGCGGATCAGGCCCAGGGTTCAGCCCCGCCACCTGCGCCAAAGCTGGCGAGGCCAAACACAGCAAGACCGCCAGGATCAGCCTCATGAAGCGAGCATGCGCTCCACAAATGCCGGCACAATCTCGGTCGCCGGGCCGTGATACGCCTCATGGAACAACGCCGTGCATTCGGTTTCTTCCAGGTTCAATTCAACGCAGCGCGCCCGTGCGCGCACCGCCCGCACAAAGCCCGCAGCGGGATAGACCTGGCCGGAGGTGCCGATGGAAACAAACATGCCGCATTCATCCAACGCGGCTTCGATGCGGTCCATCTCCAGCGGGATTTCGCCGAACCAGACAACATGCGGACGCAGCCGCCCCGTTGCACCACAAGCGGGGCATGCGGCGTGCGACGTGATATCCTGCGCCCATTCGCTGACGCCGCCACAAGCAAGGCAGCGCGCCTTCAGCAATTCGCCGTGCATGGCAATGACATTGCGCGATCCCGCGCGCCGATGCAGGCCATCTATGTTCTGCGTCACCAGCGTGACAGGCGCGGGCCAGGCGGCTTCCAGCCGCGCCAGGGCAAGATGTGCTGCGTTTGGCTGAATGGTGGGATCACGCAACTGCGCGCGGCGCGCATTGTAAAAGCCCTGCACCAAATCCGGATTGCGCGAGAAGGCCTGGGGCGTTGCCACATCCTCAATCCTGTGGCGCGCCCAAATGCCATCGGCATCGCGAAAAGTGGCAAGGCCGGATTCGCGGGAAATTCCCGCGCCGGTCAGGATCACAATGGATCGCGCCATCAGCTTGTGGGCGGCGCTGGCGGGGTGCAGCTACGCGGTGGGCGCGGAAAAGGCTGGTCAGGGCGCGGCGGCGCGGGGTTTTCGCTTTGCTGCGGCGCCGGAATGGCAGGCGCATCAAGGCAGGGACCAAGAGCGAGCAGGGCGAGCAGGGCGAGCATCATCAGCATGGCGGCCTCCTGCAACAAGATCAGCATAAACCAGGGGGCCACCGCAATGCCGGGGCTTGCGGCGCGGCGTTACCTCAGGGAGTGTAGCGCCAGAAGCGGCGGGGAAACAGCGCGTGGCCGAAACGCATCAGGGCAGTATTGAGACGCGCTATTCCTGGATTGTCGCCATGACAGCGGTGACCATGCTCTCGCTCGCCGCCGGCGGCCCCATCACCGTGGTCGTCGGCCTGGTGCAAATCGCTGAGGATTTCGGTTCCGGCCGTTCCCTGCCATCGCTTGCCAATTCGCTTGCTTATTTCGGCACCGCCATTGGCGGCATGGTCTGCGGCGTGATGGTGGCGCGCTTCGGCCAAAGGCTGGTCGCGATGATTGGCGGCATCTCCGTGGCGCTTGGGTTGATGCTCGCCTCCTTCGGGGAAAGCTGGTCGCTGCTTGTCGGGCTTGGGATTGGCGTTGGGTTGTTTGGCAATGGCGCCTTGTTCCCGCCAATGCTCGCTTATGTCTCGCTCTGGTTTGACCGGCGCCGAGGCACGGCACTCGCACTGGTCGCTTCCGGCCAATATGTGGCGGGTTTTTTGTGGCCGCCGATATTTGAGCGCGCCATCGCCATTTATGGCTGGCAACGCACCATGTTCGGCTATGGGATTTTGGTGGCAGCAATTGCGGTGCCGTTGGCCGCGATGGTGCTGCGCCCGCCACCGGCGCAACCCACCACCGGCAATTTTGCGGAGAAAATGCAACCGGGCGCGCGCGTGCTTGGTATGAATGGCAATCTGGCCTTTTTCTTACTCGCCTTGTGTTCCTTTTTGTGCTGCATCCCAATGGCCATGCCGGCGTCGCATCTTGTCGCGTTTTGTGGTGATCTTGGCATTACCGCATCGCGCGGTGCGCTCATGCTTTCGGTACTGACCTTCGCCGCCTTCATGGCGCGGCAATTCTGGGGCTGGCTTTCGGATAAGATCGGCGGGTTGTGGACGATTGTCTTTGGATCGCTTGCGCAAATCCTGGGAATGCTCGGCTTTCTGGCAACACAGAATGAGGCTGGGTTGTTTTTCGTTGCTGCCGCTTATGGGCTTGGCTTCAGCGGCATCATCCCCGCTTATGTGCTGACGCTCCGCGCGCTATTTCCGGCGTCTGAGGCGCATTGGCGCGTGCCGACGTTGTTGTTCCTGAGCCTATCAGGCATGGCAGCAGGCGCCTGGCTTGCGGGCTATATCTATGACTGGCTCGGCTTCTACGCCGCTGCCTGGTGGGCCGGCATTGCCTTCAACCTGCTGCAATTCGCCCTGATTGTCTTTCTGCTGCAACGCTGGCGCCGGGGCTTGGCTGCAGCCTGATTGCGCTTCGTGCGCGTCCCGCTCACATTTTTCGAGCCACCGGGTGACTCCACTTGGCTTGAGAGTGCTTCAGCATCGGCACGGGTAGCGCCGGCGCCACGTTGCTGTGCCGGGCTTGGCCCATCATGATTCCGCTGGTGCTGCTGCTGTGTGTGATCACTTTGACTGGTGCCGGCTTTCGCGTGAGCTTCATGGTCACGCAAGCCGCGGCCTCATTGGCTGCCTCGTCATCGGCGATCCTGACCATTCTGCCAGAGAGCGTGGTAGGAACGGGCATTCCGACAACCGCGCTTTCCATTGTGCTGGCCGCCATCGCCGCATCGGTGCTACCGGTCATTCTGTGGCATTGGCGCAAATCTACCCGAAGGTCGGCAGTAACCTAGCCCGCATTATTCACCAAGAGTTGGCGGATGTGGTATATCCTTTTGAAATATCGTATGATTTT
>CALRPR020000092.1:0-13666 GCA_943370125.1 Allobosea thiooxidans
CCCCACCCCCGGTTTCCAAAGGCCTCGGGCCTTTGGTGGGTGGGTTTCAGGCAGGGCAAAGCCCTCTCTGACCTTGAACTAACCCAAACCACCCCCACAAACCCCTTGCCTTCCCTCCCCCTCCCCCCCTATTCTCCCTTCATGTGTGAGGTTTCGCGTCGCTTCGGCCTGGATCATGGGGTTTCCGCCTCCGTTCCCGCCTGCGCGCTACTTGGGCTTCGACTTATCCGCCCCTGGGCGTAAAGGCCTGCCGTGCGCGGCGGGCATCGTTCAGGGGAAGCCTTATTTGACCACGCAACCCATTGATTGCCCAGGGAAAACCCTATCATGGCCATAACGCATCCTTCTTTCGGCAAGCTCGCCGATAACCGCATCATCATGTTCGACACCACGCTCCGCGATGGTGAGCAGTCGCCTGGTTTTTCCATGAATCTCCAGGAAAAGCTCCGCATGGCGGAAGCGCTGGCGGAATTGGGGATTGATGTGATGGAAGCGGGCTTCCCCATTGCCTCGCCCGGGGATTTTGAAAGTGTGCTGTCTGTTGCGCAGCGTTTTGCGAAGGATGGGCCGGTGGTTTGCGGCCTGTCGCGCACGGCGCCGGCTGATATTCTGCGGGCGGCTGAGGCGGTGAAGCCGGCGGCGCGCAAGCGGATACATACTTTTGTCTCGACCAGCCCTTTGCATATGCGCGTCAAGCTGCGGCTTGAACCGGAACAGGTGCTGGAATTGGTGACCAGTAGTGTCGGCCTCGCGCGCCAGCATACGGATGATGTGGAATGGTCGGCGGAAGATGGCACGCGGACGGACCCGGATTTTCTTTGCCGTTGTGTGGAAGCGGCCATCAAGGCGGGTGCGACCACCATCAATATCCCGGATACGGTGGGTTATGCGCTGCCTGAGGATATGACGCGCATTTTCACCATGGTGCGTGAACGGGTGCCAGGTGCGGATCAGGTGATCTTGTCCGCGCATAATCATAATGATTTGGGCCTGGCGGTAGCGAATACGCTGGCGGCCATTCGTGCCGGCGTGCGCCAGATTGAAGCCACCATCAATGGTATTGGCGAACGCGCGGGCAATGCTTCAATCGAAGAAGTGGTGATGGCGCTGCGCACGCGGGCGGATGCGATCCCGGTTTCGAATGGGATTGTGACGCAGAATATCCTGAAGACCAGCCGGCTGCTGGCGACGATCACGGGTTTTGATGTGCAGCCCAATAAGGCAATTGTGGGCCGCAATGCCTTCGCCCATGAATCGGGGATCCATCAGGATGGCGTGCTGAAGGACAAATCCACCTATGAAATCATGACGCCGGAGTCGGTGGGCTGGTCCACATCTTCGCTGGTGATGGGCAAGCATTCCGGCCGCGCCGCCTTCCGCGACAAGCTGAAGGCCATGGGGTATGAGATCGGCGATAATCAGTTGAACGACGCCTTCCGCCGCTTCAAGGACCTCGCGGACCGCAAGAAAGTGGTCTATGATGAGGATATTGTGGCGCTGGTGGATGATGAAGTGGTCCGCCAGAATGACCGTCTGAAGCTGGTGGCGCTGACGGTTGCGACGGGGATGAATACCCGCCCGACTGCGTCCATCGCCTTGGAAGTGGATGGCGAAAGGCGCGAAGGTGTCGCGGCGGGCGATGGCGCGGTGGATGCCACCTTCAATGCGCTGCGCCAGGCTTTCCCGCATGAAGTGAATTTGAAGCTCTATGCCGTGCAATCGGTCACGGGGGGCACGGATGCCCAGGCGCGGGTGACCGTGCGGCTGGAAGAAGCTGGCAAGCTGGTGGATGGCCAGGGGGCGGATACGGATACGATTGTCGCCTCCGCCCGGGCCTATGTGCATGCGCTGAACAAGCTTTTGGTGAAGCGCGAACGCACCGAACCGCCAGCGGTGCTGCGGGCCTGAAACGCCGGGGGTCATGCCCCCGGATTACGGCTTGAGACTCCCGGCCAGGGGGGGTAAATCCCTGGGCCTTCTGGCTTGCCGGAAAGCCATTCCCGCCACCTCGGCGCTCAAGCGCCGGGGCATACTCTGTTTGCAAGGGGTTTTAGCATGTTCGGACGCCTATTCGGCTTCCTGTCCGCCGATATGGCCATTGACCTCGGCACCGCGAATACGCTGGTCTATGTGAAGGGCCGGGGCATCGTTTTGAATGAGCCGAGTGTGGTCGCCATTTCCGATGTGCGTGGCCGTAAGCAGGTGCTGGCGGTGGGTGAGGAAGCGAAGCTCATGCTGGGGCGGACGCCGGGGAATATCTCGGCCATTCGTCCGCTACGCGATGGCGTGATCGCGGATTTCGAAGTGGCGGAAGAAATGATCAAGCACTTCATCCGCAAGGTGCATAATCGGCGCGGCTTTGCCTCCCCCATGATTATTGTGTGTGTGCCGTCGGGGTCCACCGCGGTGGAACGGCGCGCCATTCAGGAAAGCGCGGAAAGTGCCGGGGCGCGCAAGGTGCTGCTGATTGAAGAACCCATGGCGGCGGCGATTGGTGCCGGCCTGCCGGTGACGGAGCCTTCGGGCTCCATGGTGGTGGATATTGGCGGCGGCACCACGGAAGTGGCGGTGATCAGCCTGGGCGGCATTGTCTATGCGCGCAGTGTCCGCGTGGGTGGCGACAAGCTGGATGAGGCGATCATTTCCTATATCCGCCGGCAATTCAATTTGCTGATTGGTGAAAGCACCGCGGAACGCATCAAGCTTGAAATCGGCGCCGCCGCCCCGCCCGAGGATGGCGAAGAAGGCCCAACCGCCGAAGTGAAGGGCCGCGATTTAATGAATGGCGTCCCGCGCGAAGTGATTGTCAGCCAGCGCCAGGTGGCGGAAGCGCTTGCGGAACCCGTGGGCCAGATTGTGGATGCGGTGAAGACCGCGCTGGAAAACACGCCGCCGGAGCTTGCCGCCGATATCGTGGATAAGGGCATTGTGCTGACCGGCGGCGGGGCTTTGCTCGGCCGGCTGGACCAGGTGCTGCGCGATGCCACTGGCCTGCCTGTTGTTGCGGCGGAAGATGCGCTTTCCTGTGTGGCGCTTGGCACCGGGCGCGCGCTTGAGGATATCAAGCGCCTTCGCCATGTGCTGACATCCATGTATTGATAAGGGGAGAAAGGGTAGCCCCGCGTGATCAGGCTCAGCATCCCGTTACGGCAGGCATTGGCACGGCTTTCGCTGCCGATCATGATTGCCGTCGCCTTCGGGGTGATGCTGCTGGGCAAGGCGGATACGCTGCTGGTGGAGCGGCTGCGCAATACGCTTTCTGACGCGCTGACCCCGATTTATGGCGCGATTTCCCAGCCGGTGAATGCGGTTGAGGAAGCGATTGAGGAAATCCAGAGCCTCGCGACACTCCGCAGCGACAATGCCAGGCTGCGTGAGGAAAATGAGCGTCTGCGCCGCTGGCATGCGGCAGCGCTGGGGCTTGAGGCGGAGAATACGCTGCTGCGCCGCCAGCTTGGCTTCATGCCGGAATCCGCGCCCAATTTCCACGCCGCGCGCGTGGTGGCGGATGGAGGCGGTACCTATGCCCGTGCGGTGCTGCTGGCGGTCCCGCCGCAACATGCCATCCGCAAGGGTCAAGTTGCTTTGGATGAGCGGGGCTTTGTGGGCCGCGTGACGGAAGTGGGCTCACGCTCTGCCCGCGTGCTGCTGGCGACTGATATGAACAGCCGCGTGCCGGTGACGCTTGAAGGCAGCCGCGCGCGCGCGGTGATGGCCGGCACCAATGGCGCGCGGCCACGCTTGGCGCATTGGCCGGAAGGCGTCATTCCGCAGGAAGGCGAACGCGTGGTGACCAGCGCCCAGGCCAATGCCTTCCCAGCCGGCCTGCCGGTGGGCGTGGTGCGGCGCAACGCGCAAGGGTCCTTGGAAGTGGAGCTTTTCGCCCGGCTCGATAATCTGGAAATGGTGCGGCTGTTCGATTTCGGTCTTTCGGGCATTCTGCCGCCGGAAGCGGTGGCGCGCCCGGAACCCCGCCCGGCGCGGCGCTAAAGCAGCGCCATGAGTCTCTCGCCCAAACTCCGCGCGCCGCCGCCCGGGCGCCCGGAACCGCCGCAGGATTTGGCGCGGCGGATTGAAGCGCTGCTGCGCCTGGCCTTTCCGTTGCTGTCTACCGCGGTGGTGCTGATCCTCTCGGTGACGCCCACTGGCTTGCCAGCGCTGGCCTTTGCACTGGCCATGCCATCTGTCGCCTTCTGGACCGTGTTTCGCCCCGCCGGCATGGCGCCGCCCATGGTGTTCATCCTGGGGCTATTGCTGGATTTGCTGAGCATCGCGCCGCTTGGCGTGCATATCATTGCGCTGCTGGCGCTGCATGGGGCTGCGATGCGGCTGCGCTTCTGGCTGGCGCGGCAAGGCTTCTTCGTGGTGTGGCTTTGCTTTTGCCTGGGCGCCTTGGGCGCGATCCTACTTGCCTGGGGGTTCACCGCGCTTTTGCTGCTGACCTTGCCGCCCTGGCAGCCGATATTGCACACGCTGCTCCTGACCGCAGGGCTTTATCCGCCCATCGCCATTATGCTGTCGCGCGCGCATGAAGTGATGCGCCGGGCGGAGAATCTGCCATGAAGCTCTTGCCTGGGCGCCGCGCTTCCGGCTTTGGCGCCAATACGAACATCAAGCGGGAAGAAGAACGCCGACGCACAATTTTCACGCGCCGCGCCGCGTTGCTGGGCGTGGTGCAGTTGGGCGCGCTCGGCTTTCTTGGGCATCGGCTGTATCGGTTGCAGATTGAAGAAGGCCGACGCTACGCGACCTTGGCAGAAGAAAACCGTGTCAGTGCCAGGCTTTTCGCGCCGCCGCGTGGGCGTATTTTGGATCGGCGCGGCGATGTGGTTGCCGGCAATCGGCTGAATTGGCGGGCACTTCTGGTCGCGGAACAGACGGCTGATGTTACCGCCACCATCGAAACCTTCTCCCGCATCGTGCCCTTGCAGGATCACGAAAAGGCGCGGATTGAACGCGATATTCGCCGCAATCGCCGCTTCGTGCCCGTGATCCTGCGCGAATTCCTGAGCTGGGAGGAAATGGCGGCGATTGAGGTGAATGCGCCAGACCTGCCAGGTGTTTCGGTGGATATGGGCACAACGCGCATCTATCCCGAAACCGAACATCTGGCGCATGCGCTTGGCTATGTCGGCACGCCAACCGAACAGGAAGCGGGCGATGAGGGCATTGTCAATCTGCCCGGCATGCGCGTTGGCCGCGCCGGGCTTGAACGCTTCCATGACCGCGTGCTGCGCGGGCGCGCCGGTGCCGTTCAGGTCGAAGTGAATGCCGTTGGTCGCGTGATCCGCGAATTGGATCGGCGCGAAGGTATTCCCGGCCAGGATGTGCAAATCTCTGTTGATACTGGGCTGCAAAAAGCCATTCGCAACAAGATAGATGAAGGCACCACGGCAGTGCTGCTGGATGCGCGCAATGGCGAAGTGCTGGCCATGGCGACCAAGCCTTCCTTCGACCCCAATATCTTCAACTCCGGTGTCAGCGCAGCGCAATGGCGGCAATGGACCGCATCGCGCTCCACGCCGCTGATCAACAAGGCGACGAATGGGCTCTATGCGCCCGGGTCCACCTTCAAGATGGTGGTCGCCTTGGCTGCGCTGGAAGCCAAGGTCTGCCGGCCCGGCGATGCAGTTCATTGTCCGGGGCATTTCGATTTCGGCGATACGCGCTTCCATTGCCATAAGCAAAGCGGCCATGGCGGGATGAATATGCGCACCGCCATTGCGCAAAGCTGCGATGTCTATTTCTACGAAATGGCGCGCCGCACCGGCATGGATAAAATCGCCGCCATGTCCAACCGCTTCGGCCTTGGTGTGGATTTGGACATTGAATTGCCCGGCACACGCCGCGGGCTGGTGCCAACCCGTGGCTGGCGGCAGGCGCAGGGTCATGCGTGGAACATCGGCGATACCATTGTCCATGGCATCGGCCAGGGTTTCTATCAGCTCACGCCGCTATCCCTTGCGGTCATGACCGCGCGGCTTGCGACTGGCCGCGCCGTGCAACCGCATCTGACGCGCGCGATTGCCGGCCAGCCGGTGCGCGGTAGCAAGCCAGAGGATTGGCCATCGCTCGGCATTCCCGATGCCGATTTGCGTGTGGTGCGTGAATCCATGTGGGCGGTAGTGAATGGCGGCGGCACGGCGGGGGCGGCGCGGCTGCCAGGCCAATACGGTGTCATGGCAGGCAAGACCGGCACCACGCAGGTCAGGCGAGTTTCCCGCGAACAGCGCGAAAGGGGTTTTAATGTCGCGACCCTACCGCGCGAATGGCGCCCGCATGCGCTATTTGTTGCTTACGCGCCTTATGACAATCCAGTCTTTGCCCTTTCGGTGATTGTGGAACACGGCACCAGCGGGTCGGGCGCTGCGGCACCGCTCGCGCGCGACATAATGGTGGAAGCCTTCCAGCGCCTGCCCATCACGCCCACGCCGCGTGACCCGCGCGTGGCGGAGCTTGGCCGATGATTTTCGAACGTCGGCTGCTCACGGAAAGTCGCGGCGCTGGCCTGGTTTCCAAGCTCTGGCGCGTGCCTTGGCTTTTTGTGCTGCTGCTGGGCGGCATTGCCGCCATTGGTTATGTCGCACTTTGGACAGCAGGCAGCGGCAATGCGGATGCCTATGCGCAGAAACACGCGCTGCGCTTTGGCTTCTGTTTGGTGATCATGCTGAGCATCGCCTTCATTGATATCAGGGTGATCCTGCGCTTCGCTTGGGTTGGCTACGCGGTAGCGCTCGGCTTGCTGGTGCTGGTGCTGTTTCACGGCAATGTCGGCAAGGGCGCGCAGCGCTGGATTGATATCGGGCCCGTGCAATTGCAGCCATCGGAACTCATGAAAATCATGCTGGCGCTTGGCTTGGCGGCCTGGTTTCATCGCGCATCCTGGGAACGCATGGGCAATCCGCTTTTCCTGATCCCGCCGGCGTTAATGGTATTGGTGCCGGTCGGTTTGATCCTGAAGCAACCCAATCTGGGCACTGCGCTGATCACCGCCATGATCGGCGCTGCCGTGTTTTGGGCGGCGGGCATGCGTTGGTGGAAATTCGCGCTGATGGCGGGTGCCACCGCCATTGCCGCCCCCATCGCCTATGATCATTTGCGCGATTATCAGCGCGCGCGCATCACAACCTTTCTTGATCCAGAAAGTGATCCGCTCGGTGCCGGCTACAACATCATCCAATCCAAGATCGCGCTTGGGTCGGGGGGCATGTGGGGCAAGGGCTTCCTGCAAGGCACGCAGGGGCATTTGAACTTCCTGCCGGAAAAGCAAACAGATTTCATCTTCACCCTGATAGCCGAGGAATTCGGCTTCACCGGCGCCATCGCCACCTTGTTCATGCTGCTGGCGGTGATTGTGTTCTGCTACATCGTCGCCTTCAGGTCGCGCCATCAATTCGGCCGGCTGCTGGCCATCGGCCTTGGCACCAATTTCTTCCTGTATGTCTTTGTGAATGTCGCCATGGTCACCGGCGCCATTCCAGTGGGCGGCGTGCCGCTGCCGCTGATCAGCCATGGCGGTTCGGCCATGCTGACGGTGATGATCGGCTTCGGCCTATTGCTTTCAGCCTATGTGCATCGAGACGCCGAATTGGGGCCGATGCGTGAATAGCGCGCGGCTGATGCTGGCTTGGGTGTTGTTTGGGCTCGCCGCTGGCATTGTGCTGCAAGTTTCTGGGCATCCCGCTTATGCCACCATCGCCTGGGCCGCGGCTTCCCTGCCTGTCGCGCTGCATGTGGCGATTGGCGTGGTCCGCTCGCTTTTGGGCGGGCGGCTTGGCGTGGATGTGATTGCGCTTTTCTCCATCCTCGGTGCGCTGGCACTGGATGAAGCGGCTGCCGCCGCGGTGATCGCGCTGATGGTGGCAGGTGGCGAGGCTTTGGAAGCCTGGGCCGAGGGCCGCGCGAAAGGGGCGCTGACCGAACTTCTGGCCCGCGCCCCGCGCGGTGCGGCGCGCATCAGCAATGGCGAAATCAGCGAAATCACACTGGATGCCATCGTGCCGGATGACCTGCTGCTGGTCCGCCCGGGAGAAACCGTGCCCGCCGATGGCACTTTGGAAGATGCCGGCGCGACGCTTGATGAAAGCATGCTGACCGGCGAACCCCTGCCCGTTTCGCTGGCCCAAGGCGCGCGGCTGCGCAGCGGCGCCGTCAATGCCGGCGGCGCCTTTCGGATGCGCGCAAGTGCGGGGGCGGCCGGCAGCACCTATGCCGCCATCATCCGGCTGACCCAAGCCGCGTCACAATCTCGCGCGCCGCTGGTGCGGCTAGCTGATCAATGGGCCATTGCCTTCATCATCCTGACCTGCTGCCTGGCCGGCGCGGCCTGGCTGATCTCCGGCGATCCACGTCGCGCCTTGGCCGTGCTGGTGGTGGCCACCCCCTGCCCGCTTATCCTGGCCGCCCCCATTGCGCTGATCGCCGGCATTGGTCGCGCGGCGCGGCGCGGCATTGTGGTGAAGGGCGGCGCTGCGCTGGAACGGCTGGCCCGCATCCGTACCGTGATTTTCGACAAAACGGGCACGCTGACGCCTGGCCGGCCGAGGCTCGCAGGGATCGAAGCCGATGCCACCCTTGGCCGCGATGCCGCGCTGCGCCTCGCCGCCGCCTTGGCGCAGGCTTCCACCCATCCGGTTTCTGTCGCCCTAGTCGCCACTGCCCGCGCGCGCGGCTTTGATCTGCCCGTCCCCGAAAGCGTTGAGGAGACCCCAGGCGGCGGGCTTTCCGGCATGGTGGATGGCAAGGCGCTGACGCTGGGCAGTGAGGGCTTTTTGATCGGCCAAGGCATGGGCCCGGAAGATGGGCTTTTCGCCGCAGCCTTGGTGAGTGCCGCCGGTTCGGTCGGCTGGTTGGCCGTGGAAGGGCGCGCGGCAGCGGCTTTCATCATGGCGGATGGGCTGCGCGAAGAAGCGCCCCGCGCGGTGCGGGCACTCCGCCAACTTGGCATTTCGCGCATTTTGATGGTGACGGGGGACCGCGCCGCCGCTGCCACGCCCATCGCCGCTGCGCTTCGCCTGGATGCCATGCTTGCGGACCGCGACCCGGAAGGAAAGCTGATTGCGCTTCGGGCCGAGGCCGCCAATGGGCCTGTCGCGATGGTGGGCGATGGCGTCAATGACGCGCCGGTGCTGGCCGCCGCTGATGTCGGCATTGCCATGGGCGCGCATGGCACGGCGGCGGCGGCTGAAGCGGGTGATGTTGTGCTGCTCGCGGATCGGTTGGACCGTGCGCCAGAAGCGATTGCCATTGCGCGCCGCGCACGCCGCATAGCGCTGCAAGCCATTCTGCTGGGCATGGGGCTATCGCTGATCGCCATGGTGGCGGCGGCTTTGGGCTGGCTGAGCCCGCTCGCCGGGGCGCTGTTGCAGGAAGCGATTGATGTCGCCGCCATCCTGTATGCGCTGCGCGCCTTGCTCCCCGGCAAAGAAGGTGCCGTGGCGCGGCTTTCGCATGAGGCTGGGCTTTCGGACCGCGTTGCCGAACATGCGGGCTTGCGTGATTTGGCGGAGGCGCTGCGCGACGCCGGTGAGACGCTGCATGAAGGCCCCGCGCAGCTTGCCGCATTGCGCGTGCTTGAACGGCGGCTTCGTGATGAATTGCTGCCGCATCAGGCCGCCGAGGAAAGCGCGCTTTACCCCGAAGCGGCGGCGCGCCTTGGTGGGCAGGACCCGCTTGGTGTCTTGCTGCGCATGCATACCGAAATCGAAGGGCTGGCGGATCGGTTTTCGAGCCTTTTGCCCCTTGCCGAAGCGCCGGGGGGCTTTGCCGAAGTGGCGCCGGCGCTGCGGCGCACCTTGTTCGCCTTGGAAGCTTTGCTCGCCTTGCATCTGACGGCGGAGGAGGAAGCCTTGGCGGGCCTGACGGGACCAGAAGAGGCAGCGCATGCTTCCCCTCGCTAAACCTATGCGTTCTGGGCTAAAGCGCTTTTTGAGATGAGCACGCAGCCCCCCGAATCTGAAGCGCCGAGCCGCGACGGGCTTTGGCCCATGCCGCCAGGTCCGCCGCATGAGGAACGCCATTTCACGCAGAATGAGGTGGTGCGTGATCTGGTGATCGGCACTGCCGATGGCCTGACCGTGCCTTTTGCGCTGGCGGCGGCCTTGTCAGGTGCGGTTGCGGCCAATCCGCTGATTGTCACCGCGGGTCTTGCGGAAATCGCAGCCGGCTGTGTTGCGATGGGGCTTGGCGGGTATCTGGCCGCGCGCACGGAGGCCGAGCATTTCACCGCCGAACGTCGGCGCGAAGAAGAAGAAACCGAAATCTATCCGGATCGCGAACGCTGGGAAGTGGCTGCGATTCTGCATCGCTATGGCGTGCGTGGTGATGCTTTGCGCATGGCGGTGGACAGCATCTGCGCCGATAAGCGCCGCTGGGTGGATTTCATGATGCGCTTTGAATTGGATTTGAAGGAACCGCAGCCCGATCGCGCGGCGCGTTCAGCCATCACGATTGGCGGCGCCTATGTGGTGGGCGGGCTATTGCCGCTTTCACCCTATATGCTGCTGGACAGCACGCATCAGGCCTTGGTGATTTCCGCCTGCATTACCGGCGCAGCGCTGGCGGGCTTTGGTTGGCTGAAAGCGAAAGCGACCGGCCTGCCGGCAGGCCGCGGCGCGGCGCAGACGCTGTTGATTGGCGGGCTGGCCGCTGTTGTTGCCTATGTGGTGGCGAAGCTGGTGGGGGGGTAAGCCCCGCCCCTCACAAGGCGCGATTGGCGCGCGCCACCACCGCTTCAAACAACACCTGACAACCGGCCTCAGCCTCTTCCGGCATGATGCTTTCAGCTTCGTTGTGCGAAAGCCCATCCTTGCAGGGCGTGAAGATCATCGCGGTCGGCACGGAACGCGCGACATAAACCGCATCATGCCCAGCGCCCGAGATGATCTCGCGCGAGGGCAGACCAAGGCGCTTGGCGGCCTGGCGCACCAGGTCAACGCAGGCGGGATCGAAGGGCTGCGCGGGGATGCGGAACAGCTCGGTCAATTCCAGCTTGCAGCCATTGGCTTCAACAAGCTTGCGCGCTTCTTCCGGGAAGCTTTCGGAAAGGCCCTGGATTTGCGCGTCTGACGGGTGGCGGAATTCCACGCTGAAGCGCACTTCGCCCGGCACCACATTGCGGCTGGCGGGCAGCACTTGCAGGAAGCCCACTGTGCCCCGGCCATCCTCGCCCCGCGCGCGCATCAGTGCGTCCACGCGTTCAATCACGCGCGCGGCGGCCACCAGCGCGTCGCGCCGCGCGGAAGGCGGCGTGGTGCCGGCGTGGCTGTCTTGCCCAATGATCACGGCATCATACCAAACCTGCGCCTGAGCGCCGGTGACGACGCCAATCTGCTTGCCTTCACGTTCCAGGATCGGGCCTTGTTCGATATGCAATTCGAAATAGGCATCCGCCGGGAAAGGGGCGGCCTTATGCGGGCCCTTATAGCCAATGGCATCCAGCGCATCGCCCACACTCACGCCATCCACATCGCGCAGGCCATAGGCTTTTTCCTGCGTATAGATGCCGGCCCAAACGCCACTGCCCATCAAGGAATGGCCGAAGCGGCTGCCTTCCTCATCGGTCCAATTCACCAATTCAATCGGCGCTTCAGTGACGATGTTCAGGTCATGAATGCTGCGCATCACCTCAAGCCCGGCAATCACCCCCAGCGCGCCATCGAATTTGCCGCCGGTGGGTTGGCTATCGAGATGGCTGCCGAGCAGCACGGGCAGGCGAGAGGGATCGCGGCCTTCGCGGCGGGCGAACATATTGCCGATGGAATCAACGCGCACCGTCAGGCCAAGGGCTTCGCACCAGCCACGAAACCGATCCCGCCCGGCCTTATCCACATCCGTCAGCGTCAGGCGCTTCACGCCGCCCTTGGGCGTCGCGCCAATCTCGGCCATCGCCATCAGACTATCCCAAAGCCGCTTGCCATCAATGCGCTGATTTGTGCCGCTCATGTTCCGCTAATCCCTTGGCTTGCTTTCGCCCTGCCTTTGGCGCGCGGCGCGCGCCCTGTCCAGGGGTCAAGTGGACCCAGGGGCGCCGGACCAGCGGGCGTTGCATCTTCCAGGCCCCCATGTGCATCTTACGGTCCAATCCTAACCAACGCCTGCCCTCAGGAGAAACACCATGGCCCATGCGCTTGACGGTTCCGCCCCTGCCATTCTGCGAAACTCCGAATTGGATGCCGAGGCCGTGCGCGCCGCGCGGGTTGATCTGGCGGCCTGTTTCCGCATGGCGGCTCGGCTTGGCCTGCATGAGGGGATCTGCAACCATTTCTCCTTCGTGGTGCCCGGGCGTGATGATCTGTTCCTGGTGAACCCCTATGGCTGGGCCTTTTCGGAAATGACCGCATCACGCCTGCTGGTTTGCGACTTCAAGGGCAATGTGGTGGCGGGCGAAGGCGTGCCTGAAGCGACCGCGTTCTACATCCATGCGCGCATGCATCTGAACAAGCCGCGCGCCAAGGCAGCGTTTCATACCCATATGCCGAACGCGACCGCCCTTGCCATGCTGGAAGGCCCGCCCTTGGCCTGGGCCGGGCAAAGCTCGCTCAAATTCTATGGCCGCACCTTGGTGGATGAGGATTACAACGGCCTTGCCCTGGATGAGAGTGAGGGTGACCGCATTGCCGCTTCCATCGGTGATGCCGATATCGTTTTCATGAAAAACCACGGCGTCATGGTGGTTGGGGCAACCGTGGCCGAAGCCTGGGATGATCTTTACTACCTGGAACGCGCTGCCGAAGCGCAGCGCCTGGCCATGTCCACCGGGCGCAAGCTGAAGCCCGTGCCGGCCGAGATGGCCGCGCGCACCTATGCGCAAATGCGCGAAGGCGATCGTGAAAGTGCCAAGCTGCATCTGGAAAGCATCAAGCGCATCCTGTCGCGTGAAGAGCCGGATTTCATGCATTGAATTCTGCCGCCACCCAGCGCGGCTTGCTTCTGCTGGTGATCACGACCGTCGGCTGGGGCATGAACTGGCCGGCGATGAAGGTGCTGCTGGCTGAATTGCCGCCGCTTACCACGCGCGCCATTGGCGGCGGGCTTGGGTTCATTGTATTGCTCGCGGTGGTGCTGGCGCAAAGGCAAAGCCTTGTTGTGCCGCGCGCCATCTGGGGCAGGCTCACGCTGATCTCCTTGCTGAATGTCACGGCCTGGATGGGGCTCGCGAGCTTTTCCCTGCTTTGGCTTTCGGCGTCTGAGGCAACCATCATTTGCTACACTATGCCGGTCTGGGCAGCGGTTTTCGCCTGGTTGATCTTGGGGGAAAAGCCAAGCTTGGCGCGCATCCTGGCGCTGGTGCTGGCGCTATCGGGCTTGGTTTATCTGGTGTTGGGTAAGGGGCTTGATCTTGGGATTGCAAAGCTGCCCGGGGTGGCCTTGGGCTTGGGCTCAGCCGTGCTGTTTGCACTTGGTACGGTGCTCACGAAACGCATGCCGCTTGGCCTGCCGCCATCAAGTTCCGTTGCCTGGCAGGTAGGCATTGGTGTCGCACCACTTTTCATCGCAGCGCTGATTTTCGACCCGCTGGATTTCAGCCATGTTTCTGCGCTGGGTGTTGGGCTGCTGATCTATGGCGGCGTTTTCGCGCTTGGGCTTTGCTATCTTTCCTGGTTCGCGGCGCTCAAGATGCTGCCGGCATCGCTTGCATCGCTTGGCACTGTCATCACGCCTGTAG
>CALRPR020000093.1:0-13282 GCA_943370125.1 Allobosea thiooxidans
GATGTCTATGTCACCTGCGATACCTGCAAGGGCAAGCGCTATAATCGCGAAACGCTGGATGTGAAGTTTCGCGGCAAATCCATCTCAGATGTTTTGGACATGACGGTGGAAGAAGCCGAGGAATTCTTCGCCGCCGTGCCCGCCATTCGTGAAAAGCTTTCGGTGCTGCGTAAGGTGGGGCTTGGCTATATCCATCTGGGCCAGCAGGCCACCACGCTTTCGGGTGGGGAGGCGCAGCGCATAAAACTTTCTAAGGAATTGTCGCGCCGCGCCACCGGTCGCACGCTTTATATTTTAGATGAACCCACCACCGGGCTGCATTTCGAAGATGTGCGCAAATTGCTGGAAGTGCTGCATGCGTTGGTGGAGACCGGCAATACGGTGGTGGTGATCGAACATAATCTGGAAGTGATCAAAACCGCCGATTGGGTGCTGGATCTGGGCCCCGAGGGTGGCGAAGGCGGCGGGCGCCTGGTGGCGGAAGGCACGCCTGAGGACATTGCGGCAGCGGCGGAAAGCCATACCGGGCGCTTCCTGGCGCCCCTGCTGCGCGAAGCCGCTCCAGCGCCGGTGAAGAAGCGCAAGCGGGCATAAGGGCTCTCTGCTTCCCTTCGCCCGGCTTCCCGTCTATCCCGGCAGCCCACCCCAGGGAGAAACCCCATGCCCGCTTGGCTGCCCGAATTGGTGGCTTCGGTCTTCGCGACCATCATCGCCATCACGCTGCATGAAGCGGCGCATGGCTATGCTGCGCGTGCGCTTGGGGATGACACGGCAGCGCGGGCCGGGCGGCTTAGCCTGAACCCGATCCGCCATGTGGATATGGTCGGCACCATCCTGCTGCCGGGGTTTTTGCTGGTCTCCCAACTGCTTACGATTGGACGGGTAGAGGCCATGTTCGGCTGGGCCAAGCCCGTGCCAGTCAATATCTGGCAGCTCCGCAACCCGCGCTATGGCATGGTGGCGGTGGCAGCGGCTGGGCCGGCCACGAATTTCGCCCTGGCCTTGCTGGCGGGGTTGGCAGCCCATGTGGTGGAACCCTGGCAGGCCAGCCTGGGGCCGGACGGGGTCGCCTTTGCCTATAGGGCCTTTGGCCTGTTCATTCTGGCCAATCTGGTGCTTGGCCTGTTCAACCTGTTTCCCATGCCGCCGCTTGATGGCGGGCGGATTGCTGTCGGGCTGCTGCCCCGCACGCCTGCTTTGGCGCTTGCGCGGATCGAACCCTATGGCCTGCTGGTGGTCATGCTCGGCCTGTTCATCCTGCCCCATTTGGTTCCCGGCTATGACCCCATGGGCTGGTTTTTCCGGGGGGTGGTTGCGCCCGCCTTTGATTTCGTTCTCATGCTCACCGGACATGGGTAACGGGACCGATGAGCGAATCCTCCCTGCAATTGCAGCTTGAAGGCTATGAAGGCCCGCTTGATCTGCTGCTGGAACTCGCCCGGGCGCAGAAGGTGGATCTGGCCAAGATCTCCATTGTCGCGCTGGTGGAGCAATTCCTGGCGGTGATTGAAGGCGCGCGCCGCATCCGGCTGGAATTGGCCGCCGATTGGCTGGTCATGGCCGCCTGGCTCGCCTGGCTGAAATCCCGCCTGCTGATCCCGCCCGAACAGGTGGAAGGCGAAGACGCCGAAGCCCTAGCCGAGGCTTTGACTGATCGGCTCGCCACGCTTGAACGCATGCGTGCCGCCGCACTTTGGCTGAACCGTCGGCCCTGGCTTGGCCATGATGTCTTTGCCCGCGGCGCCCCGGAACGTCTGAAGGTGGAAGATCGTTCCGGCATCTCCGCCGATTTGCCGGCGTTGTTGCAAGCCTATGTCGCCGGGCGCCGGCGCGCCTTGGCCGCGCGGCCCTATCGGCCCAAGCCGCGCAAGCTTTTCACCGTGCAGGAAGCGCTGGACCGCTTGACCAAGCTGGTCGGCGCCCTGCCAAGCTGGTCCGAATTGCGGAGCTTCCTGCCAGAAGGCTTTGACGACCCGGTGGAACAGCGCGCCGCGCTCGCCAGCACCCTTATCGCGGGCTTGGAAATGGCGCGCGGTGGCGGGATAGAATTGCATCAGGAAGCGGCCTTCTCACCAATCATGATCCGCCGCCGGACAGAAGAAGGGGGCAGCGATGGAAGAACCGACTGAAGCCTCGGTACCAGAGGCACCCGCCGCGCCCGATGAGGCGACCATGGCGCAGGCGCTCCGCATTGCGGAGGCTGTGATTTTCGCCGCTGATCGCCCGGTATCGCCGCAAACCCTGGCCACCGTGCTGCCCGAAGGCGTTTCCGCCACCATGGTCTGCGCGGCGCTCGCCGAAGCCTACCAAGGGCGCGGCGTAGTACTGACTGAAATCGGCGGCGGCTATGCCTTCCGCACCGCCACAGACCTAGCGCCCCGCCTGACCAAGGTGGTGGAAAGTCCGCGCCGCCTGCCGCGTGCGGCCATGGAAGCGCTTGCCATCATTGCCTATCACCAGCCCTGCACGCGGGGCGATGTGGAAGAAATCCGCGGGGCCACGCTGGCGCAAACCACCCTCGAATCGCTTTTGGAGCTTGGCCTGGTGGCGCCGCGCGGACGGCGGGAAGTGCCTGGCCGGCCAACACTTTGGGGCACCACACCGAAATTTCTGGAACAATTCTCCCTGAAATCGCTGGCGGACCTGCCGCGCAAGGAAGAATTGGTGACAGGCGATGCGCCGCCCTTGCCCGGCCTGAACGCCCCCATCAGCACCGCGGATGAAGCCGAGGAAGCCCCGGCGCCGGAAGCCGAATCCCCCCCCGAAGCCGCCGAGGAAGCCAGCCAAAGGTGAGCCTCAGCTTCGCCGATATCCGCCATGCCTATGGCGCGCGGGAGGTTCTGGCAGGCATTGATCTCAGTGTCGCGGCGGGCGAGATTGTCTGCCTGCTGGGTGCCTCCGGCTGCGGCAAGACCACGCTGTTGCGCCTGGCGGCGGGGCTGGAGCCGCTTCAGCATGGGCGGATTGAGATCAGCGGACGGTTGATTGCCGAAGCGGGGCGGGAAGTGCCGCCAGAAGCGCGGCACATCGGCTTTGTCTTTCAGGATTATGCGTTGTTTCCGCATTTGACCGTGGCAGAGAACGTCGCCTTCGGGCTGCGCTTTGCGCCGCGTGGCGAGAGGGTCTGGCGCGTGATGGATGCGCTCGCCCGCGTGGGGCTGGAAGCCTTCCAGAACGCCTTTCCGCATATGCTATCAGGCGGGCAGCAGCAGCGCGTGGCACTGGCCCGCGCGCTGGCACCCCGCCCTGCCGTGCTGCTGTTGGATGAGGCTTTTGCGAGTCTCGATGCGCGGCTTCGTGAAAAAGTGCGCGATGATACGCTGCATGTGTTGCAGGAAGCCGGCATCGCGACGCTGCTGGTCACGCATGATTCCGAAGAAGCCATGTTCATGGGTGATCGCATCGCACTGATGCGCGAAGGGCGGATTTTGCAGGTGGGCGTGCCTGAAGCGCTCTATCTGGCGCCCTCAGATCGCTATGTCGCGGGCTTCCTGGGTGAGGTGAATAGCCTGCCCGCCCGGATCGCTGCCGGCCAAGCGGAAACCGCGCTGGGCGCCCTGCCCGCCTCGGGCTTCGCCGAAGGGGCCGAAGTGGATGTGCTGGTGAGGCCAGAGGGGCTGAAGCTCGGCGCTGAAGGCCCGGTGGTGGAGGTTGAAGCCTTCCGCCTGCTGGGCTCCACCACACTTGCCCATCTTGCCCTGCCGGATGGCACGGGCGGGCTTTTGCACCTGCATGCCAGGCTGCCCCCGGGGCGGCGGCTCAGGCGTGGGGAGCGAATCGCCGTTTCGCTCGACCCGGAACGCGCCTTTGTCTTCCCACGCGCCGAGGGATGACACGGCTTTCATTCAAGCGGGCGGCGCGCCATATCAGGGCGGTTGGCGCGCATCCGGCTTCCTGCTAACGGGACTTCCCCGCCGGATTGAAGCGCGCGGACAAAGGAGAGCATGTTCGACCTCGCCTGGTCAGAAATCGCCGTGATCGCGGTGGTGGCCGTTGTAGTCATTGGTCCGAAGGATCTGCCGGAGGCCATTCGCGGTGTCGCGAAGGGTGTTCAGAAGCTGCGCCGTATGGCGGGCGAATTCCAGCAACAGGCGGATGAGCTGGTGCGCGAAGCCAAGCTTGATGATGTGCGCAATTCCATCCAGGAAATGAAGAGCACCATCAACGATATCCGCAGCTTCGACATCAAGGGCGAAATCGAAAAAGCCGTGGATTCGGATGGCACGCTGAAAAAAACCATGGCCGACGACCCGTTGCGCGATACTTTCATGCCACCGCCGCCCGCGCCTTATGTGCCGCCAGAATTGCCGCCCGCACCTGATGCGCCTGCCTTTGTGCCGCCCACAGTCGCGCGCTTTGCCGCCCCTTTGCCGCCCGCGCCTGAACCCGCGCCGGCCCCGCCTGCTGCGTCATCCCCCCCACCCGCCGTCAGCGCTTGAGGAATTTCCGTGTCCACCACCCGGGATGACGATCAGATAGACGACAAGGCGATGCCTTTGATGGACCATTTGAAGGAGCTGCGTACGCGGCTGCTTTGGTCCGTCGGGGGTTTCGCGGCAGCTTTTGCGGTGTGCTATTATTTTTCGGCGCAGATTTACGCCTTTCTGGCGCAGCCCTTGGCCGATGTGCTGGCCAAGCAGGGTGGCGCTGATCGGCGCATGATCTTCACAGCACTTTATGAAGCCTTCTTCACCTATTTGAAGGTGGCGTTTTTCGGCGCGGTGTTCTTCTCCTTCCCCATGTGGGCGACACAGCTTTGGCTGTTTGTGGCGCCAGGGCTCTATCGCAGCGAAAAACGCGCCATCATGCCCTTCCTGGTCGCCTCGCCCTTTCTGTTTTTGGCGGGTGCGGCGCTGGCCTATTACTTCATCTTCCCGCTGGCCTGGCAATTCTTCATCTCCTTCGAAACCATGCCCGGATCAGGCGGTATTCCGGTGCAGTTGGAAGCGAAGGTTGGCGAATACCTGTCGCTGGTCATGCATATGATCCTGGCCTTTGGCATTGCCTTCCAGTTGCCGGTGCTGCTCACGCTTTTGTGTCGTGTGGGTATTTTGAATGTTGAAAGCCTGAGAAAAGGCCGCCGTTACGCCATTGTTGGCATGTTCGTGGCCGCCGCAATCCTGACACCGCCTGATGTGATCAGCCAGATCGGCTTGGCCGTGCCGCTGATCCTGCTTTATGAACTTTCTATCCTGACGGCGAGCTGGATGGCGAAGAAGTCCGACGCCGAAGCCAACAAAAATTAACGAGCCCACCGAAGAATCTTTGAGATGCACGACATAAGGCAATTGCGCGCCGACCCGGCCGCTTTCGATGCGGCGCTGGCGCGGCGCGGCATGGCCCCTGTGGCGGTGGACATTTTGGCGCATGATGAGGCCCGCCGCGCAGCGCAAACGGCGCTTCAGGAAAAGCAGGCCCGGCGCAATGCGCTTTCCAAGGATATCGGCATGGCCAAGCGCCAGGGCACCGATACCACGGCGCTGGAAGCCGAAGCGGTGCAACTGCGCGATGACATGGCAGCACTTGAAGCCGAAGCCGCGAAGGCCGAGGCCGCGCAACAGGCCGTACTGGAAACACTCCCCAATATCCTGGACGCCGAAGTGCCGGAAGGGCGCGATGAAAGCGCCAATGTGGTGCAGCACCAGCATGGCGCGCCGCCGGAATTTTCTTTCACACCCAAGCAGCATTTCGAATTGGGTGAGGCGCTTGGGCTGATGGATTTCGCGACCGCCGCCAAACTTGCCGGCGCACGTTTCACGGTGCTGAAAGGCCCGCTCGCGCGGCTGGAACGGGCACTTGGGCAATGGATGCTCAATCTGCATACCGAGGCGCATGGCTATACCGAAAGTGCCGTGCCGCTTTTGGTGAATGACGCCACCATGTATGGCACCGGCCAATTGCCGAAATTCGCCGAGGATTTGTTCCGCACCACGGATGGCCGCTGGCTGATCCCAACCGCGGAAGTGCCGCTGACCAATTTCGCCGCGCAGGAAATCAAGGCAGAGGCTGATCTGCCCTTGCGCCTGACCGCGCTTTCGCCCTGCTTCCGGTCTGAAGCCGGCAGCGCCGGGCGCGATACGCGCGGCATGCTGCGCCAGCATCAATTCGCGAAGGTTGAGTTGGTTTCCATTGTGAAGCCGGAAGACAGCGACGCCGAGCATGAACGCATGACTCGCTGCGCTGAACGTGTGCTGACGGAATTGGGTCTGGTGTGGCGGCGGATCATTCTCTGCGCCGGCGATACGGGTTTTAGTGCCGCGCGCACCTATGATCTGGAAGTCTGGCTGCCTGGTCAGGGCGCGTGGCGGGAGATTTCATCCTGCTCCAATTGCCGCGATTTCCAGGCGCGACGCATGGGGGCGCGCTACCGCGCCAAGGATGCCAAGGGCACCAGCTTTTTGCATACGCTGAATGGGTCTGGTGTGGCGGTTGGGCGCGCGCTGATTGCGGTGCTGGAAACGCACCAGCAGGCGGATGGGACCATCGCTATCCCGGAAGTGTTGCGGCCTTATATGGGCGGGATGGCGAGAATAGAAATTTAGCGCCTGGGGCCAGTCCCCGCCGGGCGCGCTTCGGCCACTTCCGTTGCTGCATTCGCGGCCTTGGGGGGGAAGCAAACGATACGCGTCCGCGCCGCTGGACCAGGCGGGCCGCCGCCACGCATACGAAGTTCAACCTCGGGCGTGGTCGGCACGGGTTTCAGGCTGGGCTCGCGCGCACCAATCAGCATCACCGCGCCGCGACCAGTAGCGCATAGCCCTGCCATGGCAGGCCCGGGCAAGGGAATGACCCCAGGCGCAGTGCCAGGGACAAAACCATTGCCACTCAGCGCTGCCATGACGCGCTGCTGATAGATGAGCCCGCGTTCTGGTGTGGCGGAATGATACAAAGCGACGGCCTGTTGCCAATCGCCCGTACGCGCCTGGAGACTCCGCAAATAACGCACCGCATAGGCGACATTGGTGGCGGGATCGAAGCCTGCTTCCAGACTTGGGAAAGCATCCGGGTGATGCAGCAGATTGACCTGCATGCAGCCAATATCAATCGAACGCACACCCCGCGCCTGAATCGCGCGCACTTCCTGAAGCGCCTCCGCGTTCGAAGCGGCGTAGCGGCCATCGCCAGCAGCGTTATAGGACCAGGGCCAGGGCTGCACGCTGCCATCAGGCGCGCGGCGCCCGGTTTCAACCTTGGCAACGGCGCCGAGCAAACCCGCCGGCATTCCTGCCTCGCGCTCTGCCGCCGCAATGGCTGCGCCGCAAAGGCCCCAGGGTTCCGGCAAGGCGGGCGGCGCTGGACGCGCGGCGGCATTGGTGGCGGCGGGGCGTTGCTGACGCGCGGCATTGGGCGCGGCGGCGGCATCCGGTGCCGCCAATGCAACATGCGGGAAAGCCGCCAGGAACAGCCCCATAAGCCCAAGGAGCCGCTTGGCAGCAGCCATGCCGGAATTCCCCCCATATGCTCTTTGCATGCGCATTCCCTAGGCCCTGGCGGCGCCTGAGGTCAACCAGGACCTGTTCAGAAGTGATCCGCCCGCAGCACCTGGCAATCCGTCAGCGTCACAATCGCTGGCCTCGCGCCGAGCAATTCCCCCTCGGCCGCCAGCACGCGCGAAGCGACCTCGGCCGAGGTAATGCAAAGCACCAACACATTATCATCAACGCCGCCGGGGTCCCCGGCACGGCGGATGCCCTGATGGCCGCGCCCGGCGAGCACGGGCAGAATCGTCCAGCCCGTGGCGCCCATACGATCAAGTAGCAGGGTCACGGCTTCGGCCCGCACGGCCTCCACGACAATTTCGATCCTTTTGCGCGCGTGCATTGTCCCGTCTCCCCTTTGTTTATTGTGTGGCCAGCCGCGCCGCCCAAAGCCAAAGCGGGATGCCAGCCAGCACATTGAAGGGGAAGGTGATCGCCAAGGAAAGGGTCACGTAAATGCCGGCATCGGCAGAGGGTAGCGCAAGCCGCATCGCCGCCGGCACCGCGATATAGGAAGCCGAGGCCCCCAGCACCGCCATCAACCCGACGCCGCCCGTGGAAAGCCCGACCAAAAGCCCGCCTGCCAGCCCCGCCGCGCCGCCGATCAGCGGCATTAGGATGGCAAAGGCGATCAGCCGCACATCCAGCCCCCTGCCCCTATCCCGCAAGCGCCGCGCTGCGGTGATGCCCATTTCCAACAAAAACAGGCAAAGCGCGCCGGGGAAAAGCGCGGTGATGAAGGGCGCAAGCTGCCGCTCAGCTCCAGCCCCGCCCAGCCAGCCGATCAAAAAGGCGCCCAGCAGCAGCACGACGGACCCATTCAGGAATACCTCTCGCGCCATTTCCTTGGCGCCGCCGGAAGTCGCCGCGCCCCCGCGCCGCGCAATCAGCAGCGCGGTCAGAATGGCCGGGGTTTCCATCGCCGCCAGCACGGCGGGCATGAAGCCCTCATAAGGCGTATTGGTCGCGTTCAATTGCCCAACCGCCGCGGCAAAGGTCACCACACTGACCGAGCCGTAATGCGCCGAGACCGCCGCCGCCGTTGCCTTATCAAGCGGTGTAGCGGCGCGGAGCAAGCCATAGGCCGGCAGCGGCATCAGCGCCGAAAGCGCAATACCCACCAACAGCGCTGGTATCAGGCCCACCGAGGCACCAGGCTGCGCAATGGCAATGCCGCCCTTCAGCCCGATCGCCATCATCAGATAAAGCGAGAGGGTTTTCGCCAAAGCATCCGGCACCGAAAGATCGGAACGCAACGCAGCCGCCGCGAAGCCAAGCGCGAAGAACAGGACCGAAGGCGGCAGGATTTCAAAGAAGGGCATTGGCGCCGGGGGTTAGGCGTAGGCCTTGCTTGTGTAAAGGGTTTTCACGCCGTCGCCACTGGCAAGCCATGATAGCCGCGCGCGTAATACATCAGGCAGCCTGCCTGCATATCGGCAAAGCGCACCGCCTCAACACTCGCGAAAACCACGCTATGCGTGCCTTGTTCCATCACCTCAGTAATGCGGCAATCGAAACTCGCCGCAGCGCCATCCAACGCAGGCGCCCCGGTGACCAGGTTGGTCCATGCCCCGGCAGCAAAGCGCGCTGCCATGTCCAAGGCGCCGCTTGGCGCCGAAAAAGCGTCGGAAACGCCCTGCTGTCCGGCGGCGAGCGTATTCACGCAAAGCACCTTATTCGCCAGAAATAGCGCACTGCGGGGGCTGGTACGATTAAGGCAGACCAGCAAAGTGGCCGGGTCATCCGTCACGGAACAGACGGCAGTTGCGGTAATGCCGCCTTTGCCCGCCACGCCATCGGTGGTGATGATATTCACCGCCGCCCCAAGCCGGGCCATGGCGTCGCGAAATTCCTGGCGAGAGACGGGCATGGCGGGCAATCCTTGAAGCGAGCTTGAGAGCAAGCCGTCTATCACCCCAAGCGGGTGCCGTCACGCCAGCCGGCTTGTTCCAGACGATAGAGCAAATGCCGTCGGTAATGATGGCCTTCCGGCAGGCGCGGATGTTCGAATTCCCCCGCCGCCGTCATGCCGAGCTTTTCCATGAGCTTCCAGGAAGCCGCATTGCCCGGCACAGTGAAGGCGACGATGGAAGAAAGCCCAAGCGTGCCGAAGCCATGCGCCAAGGCGGCGCGCGCGGCTTCTTCGGCATAGCCCTGGCGACGAAAGCGCGGGCCAATGCGCCAGCCGATTTCCACCGCCGGCGTGAAATCCGCCTGCCAGGGAATGCTCATCAGCCCGACCACGCCCACGAAAGCGCCCGTGGCCGCTTCCGCCACTACCCAAAAACCCCAGCCATGTTCAGCGAAATGCGCGCGCAGCCGTGCCGCCCAGGCATCGCTTTCCGCCCGATTCATGGTGGTGGCGAAATAACGCATGCTTTCCGGATCACCATTGATGGCGAAAAGCGGGTCAAGATCCTCATCCCGCCAGGGGCGTAGGATCAGGCGTTCTGAAGTGAGCGTCGCGGCGTTCATGCGCGCTTCTTAGCCCAGTCCGGCAAGCACATCAGCCCCTAGCTTGCGCAGGCCACGCCCGGTAGCATGACCATCAAAGGAGAACGCCATGAACCCGATCAGCCTGGAAGCGCTGGCCGCCGAGGTGCCCGATGGGGCCATGCTCGCTTTGCCACCCGATAATTCCCTGCCCTCGGTCGCGCTGGCCAAGGCGCTGATCCGGCGCGGGGTGCGCAATCTGCGCCTGGTGGGCGTGCCGGTTTCGGGCTTTGCCACGGATATACTGATCGGCGCTGGCTGCGTCACCAGCGTGCAGACCAGCGCGGTTTCGCTAGGTGAGGCCGGCTTCGCGCCGCGCTTCAGCGCTGCCTTGCGCGCGGGGAAGATCAAGGTGATTGATGCCACCTGCCCCGCCATTCACACCATGCTGCAAGCCGCTGAAAAGGGCGTGCCCTTCATGCCGCTGCGGGGCTTGATTGGCAGCGATATCCTGGCCAATCGGCCGGATTGGAAAGTGGTGCCAAACCCCTTTGCGGCGGATGGCGAAGACCCGATTGTGCTGCTGCCCGCGCTGAACCCTGATTTCGTCTGCTTCCATGCGCTGATGGCCGATGAGGAAGGCAATGTCTGGGTCGGGCGGCGGCGTGAATGCGCCACCATCGCCCATGCATCCAAGCGCGCCTTGGTCACGGTGGAACGCGTGGTGCCGGGAAATTTCCTGGAAGATGAACGCCTCGCCTCCGGCGCCATTAACGCCACCTATATCAGCGGCATTGCCATTGCCGAGCGCGGCGCGCGCCCGGTGGCGCTGCTTGATGAATATGGCTTCGATGGCGCTTATGTCAGCGAATATGCCCGCATGGCCCGGAGCGAAGAAGGCTTCGCTGCCTGGTGCGCGCGCGAAGTTTTCGAACAAAAAGCACAGGCCGCAGAATGACCGAGATCAAGCTTGAAGAACGCATCGCCGTCGCACTCGCGAAGCTGATCCTGGACCCGAGCGCACCGCCTGCCCGCCATATCGCGGTTGGTGCGGCTTCCCCCATGCCAGCGGCGGCTTGTTGGCTGGTGAAAAAGCGAGGCAATCCTGTGCGGCTTTCGCTGCTGCATAAGCGCAGCGGCAATCCATTTACGGAAGGCACGCGCGAGTTGTTTGACCTGACTGGCCAGGGACGGATTGATCTGTTCTTCCTGGGCGGCGGGCAAATTGATGGTAGCGCCAACCTGAACCTGGTCGGCACCGGCGAATGGCCCGGCATGGGTGTGCGCTTTCCCGGCAGCTTCGGTTCCGCCTTCATGTATTTCATGACACCGCGCACCATCCTATTCCGGGAAGAACACACGCCGCGCGTTTTTGTGGAGAAGGTGGATAACATCTCCGCCCCTGGGGTATCGCCTCCCGGCGTGTTTCGCCGCGGCACGGCGCAGGCGCTGGTGACGGGGCGCTGCGTGTTTCGCTTCCACCCAGATCGCGCGCGCTTTTCGCTGGAGAGTGTGCATCCTGGCGAAACGGTAGAAAGCGTGCGCGATGCCACGGGTTTTGCTTTTGATGTGGCGGGCGATGTGCCCTTCACGCCAGACCCGACCGCAGAAGAACTCGCGCTGCTGCGCGGGCCGATTTGTGATGAAATGATGGAAACCTACCCGGAATTCTGCACCCGGGTTTTTGGCAGGAAACAAGCGGCATGAATGACGCAAGCATCGCCACCAAGGGTCTCGCCCGTTCCGCTGGCGCTTTGGCCGGGCTGCGCGTGGTGGACCTCACGCGCGTTCTGGGTGGCCCCTATTGCACCATGGTGCTGTCCGATCATGGCGCCGAGGTGATCAAGCTGGAACCGCCGCAAGGTGATGAAGTGCGCGATTGGGGCCCCCCCTTTGATAGCGCGGGCGATGCTTCCTATTTCGTTGGCGTCAATCGCAATAAACGAAGCGTTGGGCTGGATTTATCCAAGCCTGCCGGCAAGGAAGTGCTACTGCGCCTTTTGGAAGGCGCCGATGTGCTGGTGGAAAACTTCAAGCCTGGTTCAATGGAAAAATGGGGGCTTGGGTATGAGGCGGTGCTATCAAAACGCTTCCCGCGCCTGATCCATTGCCGCGTATCCGGCTTTGGCGGTGAAGGCCCGCTTGGCGGCTTCCCCGGTTATGATGCGGTATTGCAGGCCATGGTGGGGCTGATGTCCATAAATGGTACGGAGAATTCCGGGCCGACGCGGCTCGGCACACCGATTGTGGATATCGCGACGGGGTTGTTTTCCACCATCGCCATTCTGATGGCGCTGCATGAGCGGGAAAAATCCGGCCAAGGGCAATATTGCGACATGACGCTGCATGATTGCGGCATGGCGCTGCTGCATCCTCATGCGGCGAATTACTTCCTGTCTGACAAGCGCCCCAAGGCGACGGGTAATCCGCATCCGAATCTGGTGCCCTATTCCAAATTCAAAACCAAAACCTGCGAGATTTTCATCGCTGCCGGCAATGACCCGGCCTTTAGGAAATTCTGCGAATTCCTGGGTATTCCCGATGTGGCGAAGGATGAGCGCTTTGCCACTAATGGCGCGCGCGTGATCAATCGCGATGCGCTAACGGAAATCCTGGAAAAGCGCTTTTCCACCGAAGATGGCCATGAACTCACGCGGCGCATGCTGACGGTTGGCCTGCCCGCCGGGCCGGTGCTGCATGTGGATGAAGCCATGGCGGCGGACCACACAGCGTTCCGGGAAATGGTCGCTGATATCGGCGATTATCGCGCGCTGAATACACCGATCAAGCTTTCGCGCACGCCTGGTGGTGCGCGCACGCGCCCACCGCGCTTCAACCAGCATGGGCGGGAAGTGCTACTGGCGCGTGGCTTCAGCGAGGCCGAGATTGCCGCGCTGGAAGCCGATGGTGTAATTGTCGGCGCACGCCGTAAGGCGTAAAATCAGGCAGCGGCCGCGATTGTCGGCCCCTGCCCTGCTACCGTCGTGCGCACCATATGCCGCCGTTCCGTCGTGCTCGCGAACGGCGTGGCGCGGTGCAGCACGGCGCGGTTGTCCCAAATCAGCAAATCGCCCGGCGACCAGCAATGGCTATAGATGAAGCGGTCTTCGGTCGCGTGCGCCATCAGGCGATCAATCAGCGCGCGGCTTTCGGCTTCAGTCATGCCGTCAATGCTGCGCGCATGGGCACCCAAATATAGCGCGGGGCCATAGGGGTTTTCTTCCAGCACCACGGCTTGGCGCACCGCCGGGTGTTGCGTCTTTTCCGCTTCCGTCACTAGCGTGGGATCAACCCGCGCGCGTGACCAACCGAAATCATGCAGCGCCACCATACCGCGCAGCCTTGACTGTTCCGCTGCCTCCAGCGCAGCA
>CALRPR020000094.1:0-13172 GCA_943370125.1 Allobosea thiooxidans
CCCGCTGCTCGCGAAGATGCCCTGCGCCGTGTGCCGGCATTCCTCGCGCGCGTGATGCCGCTTCGCTAACCGCGCCAGCGCGACAGCGCCAACATGCCACCACCGGCAAGCAAACCCCAGAAGGCGCCGCCAACGCCAAGAAACGCGACCCCTGATGCCGCAATCAAAAAGCAAATCACCGCCGCTTCGCGATCCTTTTCTTCCCGCACCGCGCCCATCAATGCACCCGCAAAGGAACCTAGCAAAGCAAGCCCCGCGACAGCTTCAATCAAAATCGGTGGCGCGACAGCGACAAGCCCGCTCGCCATGCCGGCTGCCAAACCGCAGGCTGTGTAAACCAGGCCCGCCATCACAGCGGCGGGCCAACGCCGCGCGCGATCAGGCCCAGCGCCATCGCCGGCACACATTGCGGCGGTGATGGCGGCAAGGTTCACCGGATGGCCGCCGAAAGGTGCGGCCAGAAGGCTGAAGCAGCCTGTAATAGAAAATAGCGGGCCGGCATTCGGGCGATAATTATTTGCGCTCAGCACCGCAATGCCTGGAATATTCTGCGAAGCCATGGTCACGATGAACAGCGGCAGCGCAAGGCCGGTGACGGCAGTGAAGGAAAATACCGGCGTTATCCATTCCGGGTTTGGCGTCCAATTGCCCTGCGGCATCGGCGCCTGAAACGCGATGATGAAGCCCGCTACGATCACCGCCGCTGGCACCGCCGCCAGCCTGTGCCAGCGCCCGGCAATCACCCAAGCGGCGATGATGGCAAGCGCGGCAACGGGCGCTTCCGCCACCGCGCGCACCGGCGCCAAACACAAGCCAAACAAAATCCCGGCCAGCATGGCATTGGCGAGTGAAGCCGGAATCGCCGCCACTGCCCGCCCGAGCGGTTTCCACAAACCCGCCAAGATCAACAACAAAGCGCAGATGATGAAAGCGCCGACTGCTTCAGCAAAACCTCCCGCTGGCATGATGGAAGCAGCCATCAGCGCAGCCCCCGGCGTGGACCAGGCGCAGCTGATCGGCATACGCTTCCACAACGAAAGCAAAACGCCGCAAAGCCCCATGGCGATGGAAACCGCCATCAGCCCCGATGCGGCCTGGGACGGGCTGGCACCCATCGCGACAAAACCTTGCAGCACCACGGCGAAGGAAGAAGCAAAGCCCACAACCCCCGCCAATAGCCCCGCCGATATCGCTTGCATCGGCATCAACGTCTTTCCTTCGGCACTTTATCCAAGGCGGCTTCAATGGTGGCGATAGCGTCCGGTGTCAGCCGGCGAAAATCCCGCGCCAGCCGATTGGCAAGCGCTGTCGCCTCTGGCGAGAGGCCGCCGGTTTCCAGCACCACGCGCGGATGGGATTGCCGCGCAAGCCGCGCCAATTCTTCCGCATCATCCCAAATCAGTCCAAAAAATTCATTGACCTGATGCACAAGCCCGGCGGATGGCTGGCCGCGCCGCCCATGTTCCAAGGCGGAAAGATACGCGGCAGAAACCTGCAAGGCAGCGGCAAGGTCCTTCAGCGCAACGCCGCGTTCGGCACGCAAAGCACGGAGCCTGGCGCCGAAGGGTGTCATTTGCGCCGACGCAGCATCAGATGCACCGCGCCCGTATTCGCCGCGTGTGGATGCGCAGCCGCCAGCAGCATGCGCCGCATATCAGGTGTATTCAGCCAATGCGGGAATTCACGGCGCAGCACGCCACCTTCTGGCGATGAACCTCGCCCGGTAATCACGGCAACGCAGCGCAACCCATCGGCGAAAGCATCGAGCAAAAAGCCACGCACCGCATCATGCGCTTCCTGCGCGCGCCGCCCGTGTAAATCCAGCGTGCGTTCCGGCTTTGTCTTGCCGCGCCGCAATGCGCGCCAGCGCTTATCATCCAAACCTGCGGGCGTGACATTCACCTGAATGGGCGGTGGCTGCCAAGCTTGAGGTGTAGGTGACTGCACCGCAAGCGGCGCCTGCGGTGCGGGGATGCTTGGCGGCGCTTCGGTCGGTTCAGGTGGCGGCAATTCGCGCCCCGGCAGCGCCTCCACGCATACCACATAGGCCTGCCACAGGGCGCGATCTGCTGCGCTCAGTGCACGGGCACGGCGACGCGAAAGGCTCATCCCGGCAGCGCGGCGGGATCATCATCCACCAGAATCACATGCAGCCGCCTTGGCCCATGCGCACCCAATTCCAGCGTCTGTTCAATATCCGCACTACGCGACGGGCCGGTCACCAGCATGACATTGCGCGGCATGAAGCCGCCAGTGACTGCATCCTGCCTTTCCGCACGCAGCATATCCCAGGCATCTTCATAAGGCCCGGTGATGCGGGAGGCACGCAGCACCACAATCTCGGTTTCCGCCAGCAGATTAAGCGTGGTGGGGCGCGCGGGATCGGATGGCAGCATCAGGGTGCCGGTTTCCGCAATGCCGGCATAGCCATGCTGCACGGAAACCAAATCACTGGCTTCAGCACGCCGCGTCTCGAATTCCAGCATCGCGCGATCAGACCAGGGCAGCGCCTGCAATTCGGGATGCGGCGCCATGACAAAGCGTGGCGCGAGATTCTGTTGGGAAAGATATTCCGCGACGGCGCCAGGGATTTCCTTCGTGTCAGCGACGCGCGTGACGCTGCCGAATTCCTTCTCCACATTGGCAATGAAAAGCTTGATTTGATCAGGGCGCGGCACGCGCGACCGCGCGGGGATCAAATGCCGTGGGCGCGCGATCAGCCGCGCTTCCAGCATGGCACGTTGATCAGCGGGCAGCGGGCCGCGCTTCAGGCCACGGCGAATGGCGTTCAGAATCGCTTCCTTGCTCATCGCTCAGGCCCCACGCTTGGTTTTGGCGTAGCGATCCATGAAGGTGCCACCTTCCGGCACCGGCAAATCGCGCCCCTGAGTCCAACCGCCAGCGAGTGGCAGAGACCGAAACGCTCCCTTGCCCTGCGCCATCATCCCAAGCGCACTGACCGCGAGCTTAGTCGCCATGCGATACAGCGCGGGGCGCTGCGCCACATAGGCCCAAAGCCCAAGATTGCGTCGCACGGCAACGGGTGACAAATGCCGTTCGAATTCCTGTTCGCGCCAATGGCGCATCATTTTTGGCAACGGAATCTTGACAGGGCACACGGATTCGCATCGCCCACAAAAGGTCGAGGCATTGGGCAAATGCCCTGCCTTATCTACGCCAATCAACGTTGGCGTCAGCACACTGCCCATGGGGCCAGGATAGACCCAACCATAAGCATGGCCTCCTGTTATGCCATAGACCGGGCAGTGATTCATGCAGGCGGCGCAGCGAATGCAGCGGAGCATTTCCTGAAATTCCGTACCGAACATATTGGACCGGCCATTATCAATCAGCACCACATGATATTCTTCCGGCCCATCCAAATCACCAGGCCGCCGGCCACCCGTGGAAAAGGTGGTATAGACGGAAAAATCCTGCCCCGTGGCAGAACGCGCCAAAAGCCGCAGCAAAGCGCAAGCATCATTCAGCGTCGGCACCATTTTCTCGATGCTGGCCAGCGCAATATGCACACGCGGCAGGGTTTGCGTCAGGTCCCCATTGCCTTCATTGGTGACAATCACGCTGCTACCCGATTCCGCAATCAGGAAATTCGCACCCGTGATGCCAACATCAGCCGCCAGGAACCGATCACGCAGTTTTGTCCGCGCTTCGGTCAGGATGTCGCGCCTTTCGCTGAACACACGATCCCTGGGCAGGTCCGTGTGCATTTCACGGAAGGAATTTTCCCAATCTTCGCGATTCAAATGGAAGGCGGGCGCAATGATATGGGAAGGATGTTCGCGCCGAAGCTGGATGATGTATTCGCCAAGATCGGTTTCAACCGGCTCGATCCCATGCGCTTCCAAATGGTCATTGATCCCGAGTTCTTCGGAGATCATGGATTTGCCCTTGGTGACGGTCTTCGCCCCGGCCTTGCGGCAAATCTCCAGCACCGCCGCGCGGGCTTCTTCCGCCGTGGAGCACCAATGCACTGTGCCGCCAGCGGCTTCCACATTGGCGGCATAGGTTTCCAGATAGAAATCGAGATTCGCGAGGGTGTGGTTCTTGATGTCGCGTCCAATGTCGCGCAGCTGCTCGAATTCCGGCAGGCGCGCCACGGCATCGCCACGGCGTTGCAGAAAGGCGCCCTTGGCTTTGCCCAAAGCCTTTTGCAGCCCGGCATCGCCAATGGCGCGGGCGGCGTTTTCCTTGAATTGCGGCGAGGTGATCTGAACCACGGCGGAAACCCTATTGCTTTTGACGCGTAGTGTAGCGCAGCCGGCGCGCTTGGTCAGGGGGGTTTGCGCGCGGGCGCCGCCTTTCCTAACCTGATCCCGATGAAATTACGGGAGGAAGGCATGGCGCGGCATAATCGGCCAGTTTCGGGGGTTTTTGTATGAATATCGCGGGTTTGCCTGCCCGCGCCGCCGCGGCGCCGGGCCTGGCGCGCTGGGGGCGCGACCTGACAGCGGATGTCTTGTTCAGCGTCGGCGATGCCGCCTGGATTCTGGCGATCCATAAGGGGGTGCTGATATCCGCCAACTCCGCACCCGCCCTCATGCCAAGCTATGACCTGGCCATCCGCGCGGGCGCCGAGGATTTTGCGCGCTTCCTGCAAGACCCTCCGCCGCCTGGCTGGCACGACATTATGGGGCTGGTACGCCTTGGCACCTTCAAGGTGGAAGGCAATGTCGCGCTGTTTATGGCGCATATTTTCTGGTTCAAGGGCGTGCTGGCCCTGCTGAGGGAGCCCCACGCATGATCGAAGCCATCACCGGGCGCTATATGCGCCTTGAACTCGAAGGCCGCGCGCATCGGCTTTATTTTGAAGAAGCCGGCCAGGGTATCCCGCTTTTGCTGCTGCACACGGCGGGCAGTGATGGCCGGCAATGGCGCGGCTTGTTGAATGATGCGGAAGTGACATCGCGCTTTCGCTGCGTGACTTTCGACATGCCCTGGCATGGCAAATCCAGCCCGCCCGAGGGGTGGGAGAATGAGACCTATCAACTCACCACCGCGCGCTACACCGGCATGATCATGGCGGTGGCCCGCGCGCTTGGCCTTGATCGGCCCGTGGTGATGGGCTGTTCGATTGGTGGGCGCATTGTGCTGGATCTTGCCGCCGAACATGCGAATGAATTGCGCGGTGTGATTGGCCTGCAATCGGCGGCGTTTCTTTCACCCTATTACGATACTTCCTGGCTGCATCACCCGCATGTGCATGGCGGGGAGGTTTGCGGTGGCATCGTCTCCGGCCTGATCGGCCCGCATGCGCCGGAGGCTTCGCGCTGGGAAACGCTTTGGCATTACATGCAGGGCGGGCCAGGTGTGTTCCGGGGCGATCTGCATTTCTACAAGGGGGAAGGCGATTTGCGCCCGAAGCTGGCGCGCATTGATACCAAGCGCTGCCCTGTGCATATGCTGACCGGCAATTATGATTACTCCTGCAAGCCAGAGGATACGGAGGCGACCGCCGCCGCCATCCCCGGCGCCAAGGTGCAAATCATGAAGGGCCTGGGGCACTTCCCCATGAGCGAGGATTATACGGCGCTGCGGCCCTATATTTTGCCGGTGTTGGCGGAGTTCACGTGAAGCCGCGTGTCACGCCGCCAGCCGGTCAATCCGATCGCGCATGCGATACCATCCACCGATGATGGGCAGGAACCAATTCGGGTTGCCGTTGTAAAGCGCAACCGTCGGGAATTCCAAACCATCAAGCGCGAAGCGTTGATTGGCTGCGCCTGCGATTTTCAACGCGGCGTTATGGCCAAGCCATGTCGCCATCGCCACGCCAGAACCCTGGCAACCCGCCGCGTAATGAATGCCATCCTGCACGCCGATATGCGGCAGGAAATCGAAAGTGAAGGCTACATTGCCGGACCAGGCATGGGTGATCTTTACCTTGGCAAGTTCGGGAAATACCGCGGTCATGAATTCATGCAATCGCGGTGCGGCGGCTTCTGGCGCGCTGGGCCCGAAGCGCGCGCGACCGCCCCAAATAATCCGATTACCATAAGGCGAAGGGCGATAATAATTCAGCACACGCTTGGTATCACTGATCATGCGCCGCCCAGGAAAAAGCCGATCCATCGTATCGGCCGGCAATTCTTCAGTCGCGATGATATAGGACGCCACAGGAACCACGCGCCGCGCAAGCCACGGCATGGCGCTTTTCCCATCGCTTCCGCGTGAATAGCCATTCGTGGCAACCAGCACGGCATCCGCGCGTATTTCTCCGCGATTAGTTGCAATACAAAAGCCGCTGCCTTCTGCGCGTATGCCACCAACCCTTGTCTGATCGATAAGCTTGGCGCCCGCGCGTTCCGCTGCCATGGCCAGGCCGCGCGCATATTTGCCAGGATGTATGCTACCCGTGGCCGCCGCCGTCATGCCACCATGGTAATGGCCGGAGCCCAACGCTTCCTGCTGGCGTGATGGCGGCAGCATTTCCGTGGGCAGGCCCGTGATATCAGCGATATACTCCGCCGCGCGCGCCAGTGCCTCATAATGCTTTGGCGTCCAGGCCGCGACGAAACGCCCGCAGCGCGTATAGTCACATTCGATCCCTTCCCGCGCGATGGTTTCTTCAATGAAGGGAAAGGACGCAGCTGCAGCCATGGCGATATTGTGCGCCTGTTCCGCGCCAAGCTTTTCCGCAAGCGCCGTGCGCGCCACCTTCATCCCGCCCGAGACCATCCCCCCATTGCGCGATGATGCACCCCAGCCGATGCGTTCCGCATCCAGTACTGTCACCTGATGGCCAAGCCGCGCCAGGCTGAGTGCGGCAGAAAGCCCGGCATAGCCGCCACCAATCACCGCAACAGGCGTATGGTCCGGCAGGCCATTATCGCGCGTCGGTGGTTCCGCCGCTTCCCACCACCAAGGGGTGGTCTTGAAATCCGGGGCGAAGAAGGTGCTGCTCATCGCCTTACGCCGTCCTCGCTTCTTGCAGGCCCAATTCGCGCGTCATCTCATCACGCATAATGAATTTCTGCATCTTGCCAGTCACGGTCATGGGAAAGCTTTCGACGAATTTGACATGGCGCGGCACCTTGTAATGCGCGATTTGTCCCGTGCAAAAGGCGCGCACATCATCCGCTGTCATGTGTTCATGCGCGCGCAGCTTGATCCAGGCACAGAGTTCCTCACCAAAGCGCTTATCCGGCACGCCAAAAACCTGCACATCTTCAATCTTGGGGTGGCGATAGAGGAATTCTTCCACTTCGCGCGGATAGATATTTTCCCCACCCCGAATCACCAAATCCTTGATGCGGCCAACGATATTGCAGAAGCCTTCCGCATCAATCGTTGCCAGATCGCCGGTATGCATCCAGCGCGCGGCGTCAATCGCTTGGGCGGTGCGTTCAGGGTCTTCCCAATAGCCCAACATCACCGCATAGCCGCGCGTGCAAAGCTCACCAGGCACGCCGCGCGGCACGATGCGGCCTTCGCTGTCTATGATCTTCACTTCCAGATGCGGCTGCACGCGCCCAACGGTGGAAACGCGACGCTCCAGCGGGTCATTCACACTGGTCTGGAAGCTGACAGGGCTGGTTTCCGTCATACCATAGGCGATGGTGATTTCACTCAAATTCATGGTCTCGACCACGCGGCGCATCACCTCAATCGGGCAGGGTGCGCCGGCCATAATGCCTGTGCGCAGCGATGAAAGATCAAAGCTTGCGAATTGCGGGTGCTCCATTTGCGCGATGAACATGGTGGGCACGCCATGCAGGCCGGTGCAGCGTTCTTCCGCTACGGTTTGCAGCGTCGCCAGTGGGTCAAAGCCTTCCCCGGGATAGACCATGGCTGTGCCATGGGTGGTGCAAGCCAGATTCCCCAGCACCATACCAAAGCAATGATAAAGCGGCACCGGAATGCAAAGCTTATCCTGAGGCGTCAGCTTCATCGCCTCACCGATGAAATAACCATTATTCAGAATATTATGGTGCGTCAGCGTCGCCCCCTTCGGCGCGCCCGTGGTGCCTGAAGTAAATTGGATATTGATCGGATCATCGAATTGCAGCTTACCGGCCAATTCCTGCAGTCTTTCCCGATGCGCCGGCGCCCCCACTTCCAGAATACTATGGAAAGGGATCATGCCCGGCGCGGCATCGGTATTGATCTCAATAACCATCTCAAGCTTCGGCAATTTCTCTGCCGTCAGCCGACCAGGCAAGGCGCTGGCCAACTCCGGTGCCAACGTATTCACCATGCCGACATAATTGGATGTTTTGAATTTCGTAGCGATGATCAGCGCGCGGCAGGCCACCTTGTTCAGCGCATATTCCAGTTCAGAAAGCCGATAGGCTGGGTTGATATTCACCAGTACCAACCCGGCCTTGGCGGTGGCGAACTGAGTGATCACCCATTCGGCATTATTGGGGGACCAAATGCCAATGCGGTCCCCCGGGTGCAGCCCCAGCGCCAATAACCCGGCTGCGAAGGCATCCACCTTGGCGCCGAGTTCCGCATAGCTCCAGCTCACCCCCTGTTGGCGGACGATCAGCCCGGGCCTATCCCCCCATTGGGCCACAGTGCGGTCGAAATTGGCCCCGATGGTTTCACCGAAAAGCGGTATATCGCTCAGGCCAGTTACATAGCTAAGGGCGGGGGTGGTCATGGATATTCTCCCTGGGGCTTCTTATGGGGCGACGTATTCTTGTCGGCCCAGAACCCAAATTGCAATCTTTCCTTGGCCTTGGGGCGCGCAGGACATATGTTCGGCTTAACCTTACCAGGGAACGCAATAGGTTACACATGGCCATTATCCCGAACCGCCTTCCGGGGCTCGATTTCGATCTGGGTGAAACCGCGGATATGCTGCGCGACCAGGTTGCGGCCTTCTCCGCGGCTGAAATTGCGCCGCGTGCAGCGGATATAGACAAGAGCAATGATTTCCCCGCTGACCTCTGGCGCAAATTTGGCGACCTTGGTGTGCTTGGCATCACGGTTGAGGAAGAATATGGCGGCGCCGGCATGGGCTATCTGGAACATGTGGTGGCGATGGAAGAAATTTCCCGCGCATCAGCCTCGGTCGGGCTTTCTTACGGTGCACATTCCAATCTTTGCGTCAATCAAATCGCGCGCAACGGTAACGAGGATCAGAAGCGGCGCTATTTATCCAAGCTGATTTCCGGTGAGCATGTGGGCGCGTTGGCAATGAGCGAACCGGGTGCGGGTTCTGATGTCGTTTCCATGCGGTTGCGCGCTGAAAAGCGCGGCGATCGCTATGTACTGAACGGCACGAAAATGTGGATCACCAATGGCCCGGATGCGGATGTTCTGGTGATTTATGCGAAGACTGACCCTTCGGCCGGCCCGAAAGGTATCACTGCCTTCCTGGTAGAAAAGAACTTTCCCGGTTTTTCCTGCGCGCAAAAGCTGGATAAGCTTGGCATGCGCGGCTCAAACACCGGTGAATTGGTGTTTCAGGATTGCGAAGTGCCCGCCGAAAACGTGCTCGGCGAAATCAATGGCGGCGTGCGGGTGTTGATGAGTGGGCTTGATTATGAACGCGCCGTGCTGGCTGCTGGCCCGCTTGGCATTATGCAAGCTTGCATGGATATCGTGCTGCCCTATGTGCATGAACGTAAGCAATTCGGCCAGGCGATTGGTGAATTCCAGATCATGCAAGCCAAGATCGCCGATATGTACACCACAATGAACGCGGCGAAATCCTATATCTATACCGTCGCCAAGGCCTGTGATCGCGGCCAGACCACGCGCAAGGACGCCGCCGGCGCCATTTTGTACGCCGCCGAAAAAGCCACCTGGATGACACTGGAAGCCATTCAGTGCCTCGGCGGCAATGGCTATATCAATGATTACGCCACGGGCCGGCTGCTGCGCGATGCCAAGCTTTATGAGATTGGTGCTGGTACGTCTGAAATCCGACGCATGCTGATTGGGCGCGAATTATTCCGAGAAACCGCATGAGCATTCTGCGCAGCGTTCTTGATACGGGCAGCGAGAGCTTCGCCGCCAATGCCGCCGCCATGGCGGCGCTGGTCACGGATTTAGAAACAACCATCGCTGCCACCGAACAGGGCGGCGGCAAGGTGGCGCGGGAAAAGCATCTGGCGCGCAATAAGCTGCTGCCGCGTGAACGGGTGCGCGCGCTTATTGATCCGGGCTCTCCCTTCCTGGAACTTTCACAACTCGCGGCCCATGGGCTTTATGGTGGGGAGGTTCCTTGCGCGGGGATTATCTCTGGCATTGGGCGCGTGTCGGGGCGGGAATGCGTGATCATCGCGAATGATGCCACGGTGAAGGGCGGCACCTATTTTCCACTAACCGTGAAAAAGCATGTGCGCGCACAGGAAATCGCCCGCGCCAATCGGCTGCCTTGCATTTATTTGGTGGATTCCGGTGGCGCCTTTCTGCCGCAGCAGGATGAAATTTTCCCAGACCGGGAACATTTCGGCCGTATCTTCTTCAACCAAGCGAATATGTCTGCGGAAGGCATACCGCAAATCGCCGTGGTGATGGGAAGTTGCACGGCCGGTGGCGCCTATGTGCCCGCCATGTCGGATGAAAGCATCATCGTGCGCCAACAAGGCACCATCTTCCTAGGTGGCCCGCCTTTGGTGCGCGCCGCAACTGGCGAGGTTGTCACCGCCGAGGAATTGGGCGGCGCTGATGTGCATGCGCGCCAATCCGGCGTGGTGGATCATTATGCGCAGGATGATCGCCATGCACTGGCAATTTGCCGGCGTATTGTAGCAGGGCTTGGGCCGCGTATCGCGCCGCAATTGGCGCTGCGCGCGCCGCGCGCGCCGCTTTATGATGAGCGCGAATTACTCGGTGTCGTGCCTGCCGATATCCGGGCACCCTATGATGTGCGGGAAGTGATTGCGCGGCTGGTGGATGGCAGCGAGTTCGATGAATTCAAGCGGCTTTACGGCACGACCTTGGTTTGCGGCTTCGCGCATATCCATGGCTATCCCATCGGCATCCTCGCCAATAACGGCATCCTGTTTTCGGAATCCGCGCTGAAGGGCGCGCATTTCATTGAGCTTTGCTGCCAGCGCGGCATTCCTTTGCTGTTCCTTCAAAATATCTCGGGCTTCATGGTGGGGCGGAAATATGAAGCCGGCGGCATTGCGCGGGATGGCGCGAAGCTGGTGACCGCGGTGGCGACCGCGCGTGTGCCTAAATTTACCGTGGTGATTGGTGGCAGCTATGGTGCCGGCAATTACGGCATGTGCGGGCGCGCTTATGATCCGCGCTTTCTGTTCATGTGGCCCAATGCGCGAATTTCCGTGATGGGTGGCGAACAAGCGGCCAGCGTGCTGGCGCAACTCCGCCGCGACAATATGGAAGCGCAAGGCAAGCAATGGCCTGCTGAGGAAGAAGAAGCCTTCAAAGCCCCCATTCGCGCCAAATATGAAACCGAAGGCCATCCCTATCACGCCAGCGCGCGACTTTGGGATGATGGCATCATCAACCCCGCCGATACGCGGCGTATCCTGGGGCTTTCTCTTGCCGTCGCCTGCAATGCACCCATTGAACAGACACGCTTCGGCGTGTTCCGGATGTAGGGGGCGGCCATGTTCCAAAGCCTACTGATCGCCAATCGTGGCGAAATCGCCTGCCGCATCATCCGCACCGCACGCCGCATGGGGCTGCGCAGCATCGCGGTATTCTCCGACGCCGATGAAACCGCGCAGCATGTGCAAATGGCCGATGAGGCGATCCATATCGGTGCCGCGCCTGCGCGGGCGAGCTATTTGAATATCCCTGCCATCATCGCTGCCGCGAAGCGTGCGAGGGCTGATGCGATCCACCCAGGCTACGGCTTTCTTTCCGAGAACCCTGCCTTTGCGGAAGCCTGTGCAGAAGCGGGCATCATCTTTGTCGGCCCAAGCGCCGATGCCATGCGCGCCATGGGTTCCAAGGGATCAGCCAAGGCGCTGATGGAAAAAGCCGGCGTGCCGCTTCTGCCTGGTTATCACGGAACAGAACAGGATGCGGCATTTCTTGCAGATGAGGCCAAGCGAATCGGCTTTCCGCTTATCATCAAGGCTGTCGCCGGCGGTGGCGGGCGCGGCATGCGCGTGGTGCGCGCGGCGGCTGATTTCACGGAAGCCCTGCGCGCCGCGCGGCAGGAAGGCGCATCGGCTTTCGGTGATGATCGCGTGTTGATCGAACGCTATTTGGAACGCCCGCGGCATATTGAAGTGCAGGTGTTTGGCGATAGCCACGGCAATGCGGTGCATTTGTTCGAACGTGATTGCTCTGCCCAGCGGCGCCACCAAAAGGTGGTTGAAGAAGCGCCTGCGCCTGGCATCAGCGTTGAGATGCGGGACGCCATGGGTGCCGCCGCAGTGGCCGCCGCCAAAGCCGTGCAATACCAAGGCGCCGGCACGGTGGAATTCATCGCGCAAGATGGCGGCTTTTATTTTCTTGAGATGAATACGCGCCTTCAGGTGGAACACCCGGTGACGGAAGCCATCACCGGCTTTGATCTGGTGGAATGGCAGCTGCGCGTTGCGGCTGGTGAAGCAATCCCCGCACAGCAAGAAAATATCCGCGCCCAGGGCCATGCAATGGAGCTTCGCTTATACGCCGAAGACCCCGCGCGGGATTTCGCACCTTCCATTGGCGCGCTTCAGGTCTTCCGGCTTTCCGGCCAAGGCTTGCGGATTGATTCCGGCTTTGTGGCGGGCGATCGCATTAGCATTCATTACGATGCGATGGTCGCGAAAATCATCGCCCATGCACCAAGCCGGGCAGAGGCGATTGCGCGGCTGCGCGCGGGCCTCGCGCAATCAGACATTATCGGTGTGGCGCATAATCTGGATATGCTGGACCGCATTCTGGCGCATTCGGATTTCGCCGCGGGCGGCATTGATACCGGCTTCATCGGGCGCAACGCTGAAATACTGCTGACGCCCAAGCTGCACCCTTCACCACAGCTGCTTGCCCTTGCCGCACTTGGCGTGCTGGCTTTGGAAGAAGCAGCGGCGCGTGCCAATGCCACGCAAAGCGCTGACCGGCATTCGCCCTGGCATGCGACAGATCATTGGTGGGTCAACACACATTCGTCCCGCATGTTTGATTTCCACCTTGAGGATGAGGTGCATGCCGTCAGCCTGACACCTGCGGGTGACGGTTGGCACATTGTTACGGGGAACACGGAAATCACCGCGCGTCATGCCAAGCTTGAA
>CALRPR020000095.1:0-13169 GCA_943370125.1 Allobosea thiooxidans
GTGATGATTTCAACACGCTCAACAGGCTTCGACATAGGCGTATGCCTAGGCTTACACCTAGGCCCTCACGGTTGCGCCAGGTGTCCGGTCGAATTGGGGGCTGGTCCACAGCCACCGCGTCATTGCCACGCATCGCAACCTCGACCAAATGCAACAACAGTGAATCATAAATACGGAAAGCATGCTACGAATTTCAGCAGCCTGCTAAAGAAGCATAAAAAAGGACTGATGCAGCAGCTTTTCCCCCGCGAAGGCGAAACCCAACCCCGCCTCCGCTTTCCTGAATTTCAAGGGGATGCAGATTGGAGCAATTCGGCGCTAAGCCCGCTGACAAATAAGGTTGGCAGCGGAATAACTCCGACTGGAGGCTATAAGACCTACAAGTCATCAGGTCGACCGTTTATTCGTAGCCAGAACGTTGGTTGGGCCAATCTTTTGTTAGACGATATCGCATTTATTGACGAGGATACACACGCAACCTTTCTGTCGAATGAAGTCAAAATTTATGATGTGTTCTTGAATATAACTGGAGCTTCTATCGGACGGAGCGCGGTCGCCGATGAACGCGTAGCCGGAGGGAATGTTAACCAGCACGTATGTATTATTCGCGTAAATCAACAAAATCTTAATCCTTTTTTTCTTAATCAGTATATTTTATCCCAACGTGGCCAGAAGCAGATCGACAGTTTTCAGGCTGGAGGAAACCGACAGGGGCTAAACTTTGCTCAAATAAGATCCTTTGAAGTTCCATTACCGCCGTCGCTCAGCGAACAGCAACGCATCGCTGAATGTCTCACTGGTCTTGAGACCCTCATTGCCGCTGAGAGCCAAAAGCTTGACATACTCGAGATTCACAAGAAAGGCCTCATGCAACAGCTTTTCCCATCATCGGTAGAGGTAGGGGCATGCGTCACGAGTTAATCGCGAGCGAACTCGCGAGAGTTAAAGAGCCAATCGTGCTAATCTATGCATTCAATGCGACTGGAAAGACACGGCTGTCGGTTGCCTATAAGGATGCCACCAAAGGGCCGGATGGCGTGCACGCAGGCGTTTATTTCAACGCCTATAGCGAAGACCTTTTCGTCTGGGACAATGACCCGGAAAACGGTGAAACTAATATTCAACTCGACATCCGCAAGAGTAGCTTGAACCGCTTCCATAGCTCGCTCACCGAAGACGACATCCGCCTGAAGCTTCAGCGGTTCCGGCCTAACTACCGGTTTGACTTCATTCCTCACGAAAATCCTGAAGACGGGATCAAATCCGTCATGTTTTTCAACGAAGTCGCCGATGCAGAAGACCCGAACAAGGTCGCCAAAGTGGCCTTCAAGATTTCGCGCGGTGAAGAAAGGATTTTTGTCTGGTGCTTTTTCCTCGCGCTTTTCGATTCAGAAGGCTGGGCCGATACGCGATCCTCTCACTTCTTCATCGATGATCCCGTCTCAAGCCTGGACGACCACAATATCTTCATCACCGCGTCCACCATCTACGATCTTATTGAGGATCATCATGAAAAAAGAAAGTTCGTGATCACCACCCATCATATTGGTTTTTTTTCGATCTTAGCCGACCTGCTGAAGAAAGGGGAAAAAGCGTCTAAATTCAAAAACCGGACGCGCCTTTATACGCTTAGCCAGAAGAAAGGCGAAGTAACTCTAGAGAACTGCAGCAATGACGTCTTTCTCTACCACCTTCGTCTTCTTCAAGTGCTCGATGCTGCCTATGCAGCAAATGAAATAAAGGCATACCATTTCGCGCTGCTTCGACAGGTTCTCGAAAATATAGCGTCGTTCCTTGGCGTTGCGCAGTTCAGCTATGTTCTCAATCAAATCGGGGTTACTGACACGGAGGAAGTGGCCAGCATCGTCAATATGCTGTCGCACAGGAAGGTCTATTACTTCGAATCCGATGATCTAGTCCCCGACACGAAGGCGATCTTTGACAAGGTTTTTTTGGGTATCAAGGAAAAGTATCAATTCATTCTCCACACTCCTGAACCAGCTTCAAGTACGCCCGTAGCCTCGTAACTTATAACAGCGCCAGAAGAAAAACCATGAACGAGACCAACCAAAAACAACTCGGCAGCACGCTCTGGAGCATCGCCGACCAATTGCGCGGGGCGATGAACGCGGATGATTTCCGCGACTACATGCTTTCCTTCCTCTTTCTGCGCTACCTGTCTGACAATTACGAAGCTGCGGCCAAGAAGGAACTAGGCAAGGATTACCCCGATGTGGGCAGTGATGGCCGCCAGGTGCCGCTGGCGCGCTGGTATGCCGCCAATCCAGACGATGTGATCGAATTCGAAAAGCAGATGCGGCGCAAGGTGCATTACGTCATCAAGCCGCAACATTTGTGGAACAGCATTGCCAATATGGCCCGCACGCAGGATGGGGAACTGCTCAATACGCTCCAAGCCGGTTTCAAATATATTGAAGAAGAATCTTTTGAGAGCACCTTCCAGGGCCTCTTCTCCGAAATCAATCTCGGCTCAGACAAGCTCGGCAGGACCTATACTGATCGCAACGCTAAGCTCGTAGAAGTCATCAAGAAAATCGCCGACGGCTTATCAGAATTCTCCACCGATATTGATACGCTGGGTGATGCCTATGAATACCTGATTGGCCAATTTGCCGCCGGTTCGGGGAAGAAAGCGGGCGAATTCTACACGCCGCAGCAGGTTTCGGATATTCTTTCCGCCATCGTTACGCTGGATAGCCAGGAACCAAAGACTGGGCCAAAGAAGCGGCTGGAAAGCGTGATGGACTTCGCCTGCGGCTCTGGCTCCCTTTTGCTCAATGTGCGCAACCGAGTGAAAGAAGCGGGCGGCACCATCGGCAAGATTTTCGGCCAGGAAAAGAACATCACCACCTACAACCTGGCGCGCATGAATATGCTGCTACACGGGGTGAAGGATACGGAATTCGAAATCTTCCACGGTGACACGTTACTCAATGAATGGGACACGCTACGAGAACTGAACCCGGCCAAGAAGCCGCTTTTCGATGCCATCGTCGCCAATCCGCCCTTCAGCTACCGCTGGGACCCGAGCGAGAGCATGGGCGATGATGTGCGCTTCAAGAACCACGGTCTCGCGCCCAAATCCGCCGCCGACTTCGCCTTCCTGCTGCATGGCTTCCACTTCCTGAAGGATGAGGGCGTTATGGCCATCATCCTGCCCCATGGCGTGCTCTTCCGCGGCGGCGCCGAGGCGCGCATCCGCGAAAAACTGCTCAGGGACGGCCATATTGATACCGTCATAGGCTTGCCCGCCAACCTGTTTTACTCCACTGGGATTCCGGTCTGCATCCTTGTGCTTAAAAAATGCAAGAAGCCGGACGACGTGCTTTTCATCAACGCCGCAGAGAAATTCGATAAAGGCAAGCGCCAGAACCTGCTTACGAAAGACCATATCGCGAAGATCATCGACACCTACCGGTACCGCGCCGAAGAACCCCGCTACGCCCGCCGCGTGGAGATGGCGGAGATTGAGAAGAACGACTTCAATCTGAACATCTCCCGCTATATCAGCACGACAGTAGGCGAGGAGGAGATTGATCTATCGGCGCTCAACGCCGAATTGGTAGAAATCGAAACCACCATCCAAACAGCAACGGCCAAGCATAATGAATTCCTGAAGGAACTCGGGCTTCGCTTGCTGCCAACGGGTAATGGCGGCTCAGCAAAGGCATGAGGCCGGGCGACCTTCACGTCGATCCGTGCCCGCAATGCCGCGTTGCCCGCACAGTGCTGACGCAACAATAGGTCGCCATGCCCGCCTTCACCCGCACCATCGGCATAGATTACTCAGGCGCGGAAGTCCCCATCGCCAGCCTGAAGGGTCTCCGTGTCTATCAAGCCGAAGGAAATACGCCGCCGGTCGAAGTGCCCCCGCCGCCCAGCCCGCGCAAATACTGGACCCGCAAGGGTATAGCCGCCTGGTTGGTGGAAACGCTCAGCGATGGGCCACCCACGCTGGTCGGCATAGATCACGGCTTTTCCTTCCCGCTGCGCTATTTTGAAGTGCATGGGCTGCTGCCTGAATGGCCTCGGTTTCTTGATGATTTTCAGCGCCATTGGCCAACGGATAATGATCACACCTATGTGGATTTCGTGCGCGATGGCTCGGCGGGCAATGGCGCCAAGCGCATGGGTAATGCCCGCTGGCGGAGGCTGACCGAAGAACGCGCCGGCAACGCGAAATCAGTCTTTCATTTTGATGTGCAGGGCACGGTTGCCAAATCTACCCATGCCGGGATCCCTTGGCTGCGCTTCATCCGCCAGCAACTCGGCCCGCGCGTGCATTTCTGGCCCTTTGACGGGTGGGAAATTCCGCCGGGCAAATCCGCCATGGCCGAGGTCTATCCCGCCCTCTGGAGCCACGCCTACCCCCGCGCCGACCGCACCGGCGATCAGCATGATGCCTTCTCCATCGCCGCCTGGCTTTCCCAAGCCAATCGGGACGGCAGCCTTGCAGGCTTCCTGCAACCAGACCTGGCACCGCAGGAAAAGGTCATCGCGCAGGTGGAAGGCTGGATTTTGGGCGTTGGCGGTTCTTCCACCCAATGGGACAACCTGGCGACGGCGGAGGTTAAGGGTCACGCCTGAAGCGCTGGGCATTGCTTGATCGGATAGGCGCCGGCACCGGATACCCGCCGCCGCCCTCCGGGACCGTTTGGACGTCACCATAGCGGCCGTTCCGCTTCAGGCCCGCAGACGCCAGATGGGAAGTATAAGCGAAATTCCCCCAGAAACCTTGTAGTCCCCGATCAACTTTCCAGTTTCAGCCCCCACCGCCCTACCAGTCCATTTCCCAACCACGCTGCACCGCAGCATAACTAAAACCATTTCAGATCAATGCGTTAAACCTTGTTGGAAAAATCGGCCTACCCTCAAGCTTTGGAGAGAATCCAGAGATTCGGAGAAAAAAACGTCGGAATGTTCCGCTTGAGCACCCTCAAGCTCGCCAGAAAAAGCTTTGTTTTCAGGGGGGGTTAGGTGGTCGCCTGGGGCGCTAACCCGGTTCGGCTAGGTGGCGACTGGAGCGGGCGAAGGGATTCGAACCCTCGACCCCAACCTTGGCAAGGTTGTGCTCTACCCCTGAGCTACGCCCGCTTCGCAAGGATGCTTTGCCATGAACCTTCGAGGAAAGCAAGATGCGCACCGCCCTGGGTAAGGCATCGCCTCCAACTCCAGATCAGGGCATCGAAATTCGTCATGATATGATTACCGGAAAGCGCGACACTGTGGCTGATGCCAGCTTGCTTCAGCGCCTCCACCAAAATATCCGCCCCGCGCTGTTTCATGCCTTCTTCCACCTGATGCGTGCGGCAAGTCACGGGCTGGACAGGCTGTCCAGCCGCCTTACTCTGGACTTCATGGAACAGCTCAAGGTCAGCGTCTGGCGTGATGCGGAAGCGGGCGGCTTCGCGCGTTATGACGTGCCGGCGCGCGACAATCAGACCGTGCTGGATGTCGTCACACATATCCAACGAGAGCTTGACCCAAGCCTTGCCTATCGCTTCGCCTGCCGCGTTGGCATGTGCGGGTCCTGCGCCATGACAGTGAATGGCCGCGCGCGCTGGACCTGCCGGACGCATGTGCGCAAGGTTGTCGGCGCGGATGGCGCGCTTGAATTGCGTCCCTTGGCCAATCTGCCGGTGATCCGCGACCTGGCGGCTGACCTGGCGCCCTTCTTTGACAAATGGCAGCGGGCGCAAGGGTTTTTTCAACCAAAGGACGCGCCGGATGGCGCCGTGCCGGATGAGTTTGCCGTGGTGGCCCCCGGCAGCAAAGCGCGGCAAGAGGCTGACGCGGGCATTGAATGCATCGGCTGCGCGGTCTGCTATGCTTCCTGCGATGTCGTGACCTGGAACCAAGATTACCTCGGCCCGGCGGCGCTCAACCGTGCCTGGACCTTGGTGAATGATGCGCGAGATGGCGCGCGCGGCGAAAGGCTGGATGCGGTAGCCGGCGATGCGGGCTGCCATTCCTGCCATTCCACCCGTTCCTGCACGGAACGCTGCCCGAAGCAGATTGACCCATCAGGCGCCATTGCCGGGCTGAAGCGGACCTTGTTCTGGGACAGCCTTTTCGGCGGCAAGCGCCATGGCTGACAGGGCCGCGCGCGGGCAGGCGCATCTTTGGGTGGTGCAGCGCATCACCGCCATGATCCTGGCCCTTGCCGTGCTGGTGCATCTGGCCACCATCATCACTGCCGTGCGGGGCGGGCTTTCCGCGCGTGAGATTCTGGCGCGCACCCAGGGCTCAGAGGCTTGGCTGATCTTTTATGTGGTGTTTGCATTGGCGGCCGGGCTGCATGGCGCGATTGGGCTCCGCAACATCGCGGGCGAAACGCTCGGCTGGCGCGGCCGGGGCCTTGATTTTTGCTGGCTTGGGCTTGGCCTGCTGACAGCAGCCTTCGGCATCCGTGCTGCCTTCGGGCTTTACGCCTGATGGATTTCCGCGCGCGTTCCCACCCAAGCTGGATCGGCTTTGCGGTGCATCGGGTGTCTGGCTTGTTGCTCGCATTGTTTCTGCCGCTGCATTTCTGGGCACTCGGCAGCGCCATTCAGGGGGAGGCGCGGTTGGATGGGTTTCTGCGCTGGACAGAAAACCCCTTGGTGAAGGCGGCGGAAACCGCACTGGTGGTCCTGCTGGCGGCGCATCTGGCCGGAGGATTGCGCGTCATGGCGTTGGAGTTTTTGGGCTGGGGGCGGGCGCAGAAGGATCTGGTGGCGCTTTCCTTTGGGCTTTCCCTGCTGGTTGGATTGGTATTCCTTCTCAATGTCTTTTGATCTTTTGGCGCTGCTGGGCGGCTGCTTCATCGCGGCGTTTTGCTCCGGCCTGGCGGGCTTTGCCTTCAATTTGGTGGCGGCCGGCATTCTCTATCACTGGGTCACCCCGCAGGAGATCGCGCCGGTGCTGATCATGGGGTCTTTATTGATCCAAAGCGTGACTTTGCGCGTGGTCTGGCCCGCCATTCGTTGGCCGGTACTGAAGCCCTATGTCTTCGCCGGCGCCTTGGGCACACCATTGGGTGTTTGGGTGCTGAGTGTGGTGGAAGCGCGCGTGATTGTGGCGGGGATTGGCTTTTTGCTGGTGGGTTATGCCGGCTTCATGCTGGCGCGGATTGCGCTCCGTCTTACCCCGCCCCAGCTGGCGGCGGGGTCGCGCGCCGATGCGGTGGTGGGGTTTCTGGCTGGCGCCTTGGGGGGCATTGGCGGATTTTCCGGCGCGCTGCCGGCCATGTGGACGGATCTGAAGGGGCTGCGCAAGGATGAAGCCCGCGCGATTTTCCAGCCCTTCATTGTGGTGATGCAGATTATCGCTGCGGTTGGTTTGGCAATCACCGGGTTTTTCACGCTTGAGACGGTCAAAACGCTACTTATGGCACTGCCAGCGCTAGCACTCGGCACCTGGCTTGGCCTGCAAGCCTATCGCGTGATCCCGGCCGAGGGCTTTCGGCTGGTGCTATTGGGGCTGCTGTTTTTATCGGGCCTTTCGCTGGTGGTTTGAAACGCTTTCATCCTGCCGACGCTTGTGGGAAACTCCGGTAGCAGGGGGGATGATTGCATGAGCCTGATGTCAAAAACCGAAATCGCGCCGTTGGTTGTAACGCCGGAAGCGATCGAGGAAGTGGCCAAGCTGCTTTATATCCGCGCCTGCAAGATCCTGCCCGATGACATCAAGGCCGGCTTCACCCGGCTTGATGCTACTGAAACTGATGCCACCGCCAAGACTATCCTGGCCACGATGATCGAGAATATCGGCGTGGCGGAACGGATGGATAATTTGCTCTGCCAAGATACCGGTATTCCGATCTTCAACCTGCTGATCGGGCGCAATGTCGCGGTGGATGGTTTTGCGCTGAAGGAAGCCATTGCCCGCGGTACGGCACGCGCCACGCGCGAACACCCGCTGCGGTCTTCCGTAGTGCATCCGATTACGCGGAAGAACGAGCATACCTCCTGCGGCGAACGCGTGCCCGTGATCAATATTGATTTCACCGATGCGGATCGTGAATTGCGCCTTGAGATGATCCCGAAGGGATCGGGCTCAGAAAACGGATCCTTCCTGCAAATGCTGATCCCCGCCGATGGTCTTTCTGCCGTGAAGCGCTTTGTGGTGGACCGTGTAATCCAGGCCGGCGGCAAGGTCTGCCCGCCGACCATTGTGGGCGTTGGTGTCGGCGGCACTTCCGATCTTTGCATGCATTTGGCGAAGATCGCTGCGACCCGTCCGCTCGGTTCGCGCTGCACCGATGCGGAAGGCGCCAAGCTGGAAGCCCAGCTTTCGGAAGCGGTGAATGCGCTGGGTATTGGCCCGCAAGGCTTGGGCGGTGATAGCACATCCTTCGCCGTGCATGTGGAAACGGCCGCCACACACATCACCATGAACCCCGTGGCGGTGAATATCCAATGCCATAGCGCGCGGCGGGCGAGTGCGACCTTCACGCCGGCCGGCGTTAGTATTGGTTTTTGAACCATGTCTTCCGCCAGCATCGCCGTGACCTTGGCGGGGCCGCCTGATCGGCCCGCGCTGATGCGCGTGCTGGCAGAAATGGGCGCCTACTTTGATGAGCTTCTGGGCCATACGCGCCTTGTTGCGGCGGCGGAGGCCTTGACTTCCCCCGCCAATCGCGCGGGCCCCTTTTGCCTGATCGCGCGCGCGGGGGATGAACCGGCGGGGCTGGTTTCGCTTTCGGGTTTTTTCCCGGCGCAGGATTTCACCTGGGGGCTTTTGCTCAAGGATATTTTTGTGATGGAGGCGCATCGCGGCACGCGCGCCGCCCGCGCCTTGATGCGCGGTGCCATGCGCTTTGCCGTGACTGGCGGCTATAGCCGCGTGGAATGGGCCTCGGGTGAGGAAAACCTGCGTGCCCGCGCCTTTTATGCCAAGCTTGGCACCGCGCCAGCAGCGCGGCTTTCCTATCGCCTGGAAAATGAGGTTCTGGCAGAAGCCGCCCAAGGTCTCTGGCCCGCGCCTGAGGAAGAAACATGACGCACCACATCCTGCCCATGCCCATCACCGAGGATCAGGTCCGCGCGCTGCGTGTGGGCGATACGGTGACTTTGGAAGAAACGCTCTACGGCATTCGCGATGCGACGCAGATCCATATGTTCGATCATGGCCGGCGCACAAAGTTCAATCTGCAAGGCCATGCCGTGATCCATACCGCGCCCAATCTGCGGAAGGTGGAACGGGTCGGCAATAATCATTCCGGTTATGAGGCCGTGTGTGTGGGCACCACCACATCAGACCGCATGGAACGCTTCACCCGCCCGCTGATGGAACGCGAAGGGGTGCGGATTATCATCGGCAAGGGCGGTTTGCGTGATGGGTCGCTTGCAGCCTTTCGTGATTTTGGCGGCGCCTATTTGGCCGTGGTGGGCGGCGCGGCGGCGCTGGAGACAACCTGGATCGAAGCGGTGGAGGATGTGGATATGGATGACCTCAATCCTGAAAGCCTCTACAAGTTTCGTATAAAAGGTTTCGGCCCGCTGCTGGTTGCGATGGATAGCCATGGCGGCAGTCTTTTCGCCAAGGTAAATGATGAAGCGGCGCGCCGACGCCAGGCGGTACTTGAAAAACTGGGGGCGGCGTGATGCCAGCCCAGATCACGCGACGCAGCACGGATATTCTGGTGCTGGGTGCCGGCGGCGCAGGCTTGCTCGCGGCACTGCACGCCAAAGTCGGCAATCCCGCGCTTGAGGTCACCATTGCGGTGAAGGGCCTGCTTGGCAAATGCGGCTGCACACGCATGGTCCAAGGCGGCTATAATGTCGCGATTGCCGAGGGTGATTCCGCCGAACGCCATTTCATGGACACGCTTGATGGCGGCAAATGGCTGAATGATCAGGATTTGGCCTGGACGCTTGTGGTTGGCGCTCAGCGGCGCATCCGCGAATTAGAAAATCGCTGGGGCTGTTTTTTTGACCGCAATGCCGATGGCACGATCCATCAAAAAGCTTTTGCCGGGCAGACTTTTGACCGCACCGTGCATAAGGGCGATCTGACCGGGATTGAGATTGTCAATCGCCTGGCGGAACAGGTTTGGGCGCGCGGCATTCAGCGCCTGGAAGAACATCGCGCGGTGGCGCTGATCCCAAGCGCGGATGGGGCGCGGCTGTCGGGCGTGCTGCTGATTGATATGCGCAGTGGTGGTTTGGTGTTTGTGCAGGCGAAGGCCGTGATGCTCGGCACCGGTGGCGGGCCCACCATGTATAAGTACCATACGCCATCAGGGGATAAATCCTGCGATGGCATGGCGATGGCGCTGCGCTCCGGTCTGGCCTTGCGCGATATGGAAATGGTACAATTCCACCCAACCGGCGTGCTGGCGGGGCCTGGCACACGCATGACAGGCACGATTATTGAAGAAGGCTTGCGCGGCGCGGGCGGCTATCTGCTGGGCGGAGACGGCAAGCGCTTCATGGCGAAATACGACAAGCGCGCCGAACGTGCCACGCGCGATATCGTCAGCCGTTCCATGCAGCGTGAAATCCTGGCCGGCAATGTGAATGATGCCGGCGGGCTTTGGATTGAGATGGTGCACCTCGGCCCCGATCGCGTGCGGCGCGAATTCAAGGGCATGGTGGAACGCTGCACCGATATGGGGTTTGACCTGGCGGGTGGCCGCGTGCCTGTGGTGCCGACCGCGCATTACATGATGGGCGGCCTGGTGTTCCGCCCTGACGGCAGCACCGCATTGCCCGGGCTTTTTGCCGCTGGTGAGGATACCGGCGGCGTGCATGGCGCCAATCGACTGGGCGGGAATGGGGTTGCGAATTCCACTGTCTTTGGCGGCATTGCCGGCGATACCATGGCCGCTTGGGTGCCGCGCGAAGGGGCGCTTGTGCCACCAGATGCGACCGCGCTTGACGCTGCCATCGCTGCGCTGGAAGCACCGTTCGAGCGACCGGCGCGCAATCTTTCGCCGCTGCGTGACGCCTTGCAGGAGATGATGTGGGACAAGGTCGGCATTCTGCGTGACGCAGCCGGGCTTGCTGCAGCCAGCAGCGCTTTGGATGCGCTGGAGACTGAGCTTGATGCTTCCGGCGTTGATGGTGCCAACCGCGCCTTCAACCTGACCTGGCATGATTGGCTCAACCTGAAATCGCTGTTGTTGGTGAGCCGCGCCATTGTGGTGGCGTCCCAGGCGCGCGAGGAATCGCGCGGCGCGCATTGGCGTGAGGATTTTCCGCAAACGAATGACGAAGCCGCTGGGCTTGCCGCTACATCCGTGCGGCTGGACCATGATCGCGTGGTTCTGGAATGGCAACCGGTTGCCTTCACGCGCTTGAAGCCAGGCGAAAGCCTGCTCACCCCTTTTGCGGCGGAGTAGCGCCATGGCACAGCCCTTCCCCAGCTTTGCCGAGGCTTTGCGCGTGTGGCTCCGCATCGGTTTGCTGTCCTTCGGCGGGCCGGCGGCGCAGATTGCGGTGATGCATCGCGAAGTGGTGGAACAGCGCCATTGGGTATCCGATGCGCGGTTTCTGCATGCGCTGAATTTCTGCATGCTGCTGCCAGGGCCAGAGGCGCAGCAATTGGCGACTTACCTCGGCTGGCTGATGCATGGTGTGCGCGGTGGGCTGGCGGCAGGATTGTTCTTCATCCTGCCCGGTGCGGCGGTGATGCTGGCGCTTTCCATCATCTACGCAACCCTGGGCGATGTGCCGATTGTCGCTGCGCTGTTCTTTGGCCTGAAATGCGCGGTGCTGGTATTGGTGGTGGAAGCACTCATCAAGGTGGCGAAACGCGCTTTGAAGGGGCCAGTGCCGGTTGCGCTTGCCATTGTGGCATTCGCGGCGCTTGCGCTGTTCAATGTGCCTTTCCCGCTGGTGGTGCTGGGTGCGCTTGCGATTGGTTTTGCGCTGCCGGATGCCTTCAGCGGTGCAGGCCATGGTGCCGCGAAGGATGGCCCGCCCGCGCTTTTGGATGCTGCCATTGCTGCCGATCCTGAACGCATATCGCGCATGGCGGGTGCTGCGCGGCGCGCTGGGCTTGTTGCACTGGCCTTATGGCTTTGGCCCGTGGTGTTGCTTCTGGGATCCGGCGTTTATGGCGATATAGCCTGGTTTTTCTCAAAACTGGCGGTGGTGACTTTTGGTGGCGCCTATGCGGTGCTGGCCTATGCCGCGCAGGAAGCGGTGGAGCATTACCAATGGCTCTCCGCGCCCGAAATGCTGGCGGGGTTGGGCTTGGCGGAAACCACGCCAGGGCCGCTGATCCTGGTGCTGCAATTTGTGGGCTTCCTTGCGGGCTATCGCGCGGATGGCGTGCTGGGCGGTGTGGCGGGCAGCGTGCTGACGCTCTGGGTGACTTTCGCGCCGTGTTTTGCCTGGATTTTTCTGGGCGCGCCCTTTGTTGAAAAACTCCACGCCGCGCCGCGCTTGAAGGGCGCTTTGGGCGCGGTGACTGCGGCGGTGGTTGGGGTGATCGCCAACCTCGCGCTCTGGTTCGGATTACGCGTAATTTTCCGCGATGTGCAGGTCAGCAGCTATGGGCCGATCCGGCTTGATCTGCCGGTGCTGAGCAGCCTTGATCCGGCGGCGCTGGCACTAGCAGTCTTTGCCGCCGTGTTGCTTTTCGCGATGAAGCAAGGGCTCACGCGCAGCCTTGGCTTCACCGCGCTTGCGGGGTTGGTGCTGAAATTCGCGGGGTTTTGAGGGCACCAACTACCCCGGCGTGAAAGCCTCATGCACCGCAGTCTGGATGCCGCCGCCCACAATCGGCCCGCCGCCCGCGACATAAATCCAATCGCCAATAAGCGCCGCACCCAAACCATGCCGCGGTGTCGGCATGGGGGCGTGATGCTGCCAGCTATCGGTGGCGGGATCATAGGATTCCACCGTGCCGATCACCCGATCAATCGGGCGGTTTTGCGCGTCATAAAGCCGTTCCTCCCCACCCATGCACCAGAAGCGCCCGCGCAGCACCACCATGCCATGACCGGAACGCGGCGTGGGGATGGGCGCGCGCAGCCGCCAGGTATCACTCGCCGGATCATAGACGTGATGCAGGCCGGTATTATTCTCAAACGTGTTGAAGCGCCCGCCGGCGACATGAATCCGCCCTTCCCAAACCACGACGCCGGCATGATCACGCCCCGCCGGCAGCGGGCGAAGCAGAGTCCATTTATCGGCCTGGGGATCATAAACCTCATT
>CALRPR020000096.1:0-13144 GCA_943370125.1 Allobosea thiooxidans
GGATGGCCGGCGGCCGGTGAATGAAGCTGGCGGAAGCGCCTCAGCTCATCCGCCCCCATCCCTTCATGCCCCGTCAGGTGCAAAAGGGCATAAAGCAGCATGGACCCATGGCCAGCAGAAAGGACAAAGCGGTCCCGATCCGGCCAGCGCGGGTCGGCCGCGTCATATTTCAAAAAACCGGCAAAAAGCGCGGTCGCGGCATCGGCCATGCCCATTGGCATGCCGGGATGGCCGGATTTGGCTTGCTCCACCCCATCAATCGCCAGCGCGCGAATGGCATTGGCCATACGGCGGGGATCATCCAGCGGGCGGGCAAGAATGGCCGCCTGGGCGGCGAGCGCGGGGTTGGGCGCGTCGGGGGCGGCAATGGTGGCCACGTGTGGGGGGACCTTAATGGCTGTGTTTTGACCCTGGTCGCTATAGGGCGCGGGGCGTGCTCAGGCAACCGGGGCGGAGGGGCGCGGCGGCACGGCGCCACACGCCAATAGACTTTTCAGTTCAGGGCAAAGCCCCCAAGCGCCGTTCCACCAAGGCGCGCCACGGCGCATCGGGCGGGCTATCCGCCAAAAGCGCACGCCATGTCGCGCGCGCGCGTTCAGGGTGGCCTGCCTCGGCCTCCACCACGCCGAGCAAAAAGCGCAGCTTGGGCTCCTGCGGTGCCTCGGTTAGGGCGCGCAGCAAGATGGGACCGGCGGCAACAAATTCACCGCGCCCGATTTCCATTTCCACCAGATCAGCCGCCAATTCCACATCAAAGCGGGATGCGAGCGCTCGGCGCCAAGCCTCGGCGGCGGCATCGGCATTGCCGCGGCCGCGTTCCGCATTACCCAGCATGACGAAACCCTGCCGCGCTGCATCGCTCATGGGGTCAAGCCCGGCCAGTCTTTCGCGGAGGCGATTCAATAGCTCATCATCTCGCGCGGCAAGTTCCGCCCTTTCGCGATGCGGGGCGGAAGGCATGTCCGGCGTGCCTTGCACCAGATAAAGCCCAAGCCCAGCCGCGGGGATCAGGAAGACCAGCGGCAGGAAGCCCAACGCGCGGCCACGCGTGGCAGGTGCTGCTTCCGCCGGCGCCTGCAATAGCCGGCGCTGCACCTCCACCTGCGCGGCGCGGAGCGCATCGCCTTCCAGCCTGCCAGCAGCAGCTTCACGGTCAAGCTCCGCCAATTGCGCGCGATACAGCGCCAAATCAGCCTCTCGTCGCCCCCGCGTCACCACGGGGCGGAACAGCATGGCCACCAGCGGCACCATGGTGGCCAAAGCCAGCAGCAATAATGCAATCCAGATCATGCCGCCCCGCGATCAAGTTCAGCCAGGCGCTTGGCTTCGTCGGGCGAAAGGGCTGCCGCTTCGGCCATGGCGCGGCGGCGGCGGAACATGATGACGGCAATGCCGCCGCCCAAGGCCAAGACGGGCGTCGCCCAAAGCAGCATGGTCGCCGCCGTCACGGGCGGGCGCAGCAGCACGAAATCGCCGTAGCGATCATGCACAAAGCGAATGACAGCGGTCTGATCCTCGCCCGCCGCGACACGTTCACGCACCAGCCGGCGCAAATCCCGCGCCAATTGCGCATCACTGTCTTCGATGGATTGGTTCTGACAGACGAGGCAGCGCAATTCACGCCCGATCTCCCGCGCCAGCGCTTCCTTGGCGGGGTCGGCCAGCCTTTCATTCGGATCGCCCACTGCACCCCAGGCAGGCAGCGCCAGCAGCAGGCAAAAGAAAACCCAGCGCTTCACGCATATCTCCGCAAAAGGGGGCGCAAGTCACTCTCCAGCGTATCGGCGGTGATGGGCCCGGCCCAACGCCAGCGGATCATGCCTTGGCGGTCGAGCAAATAGGTCTCCGGCACGCCATAGACGCCCCAATCAATCGCAGTGCGCCCGGGTTCATCGCGCCCGAGCCGGCGATAGGGATTGCCATGGCGTTGAAGAAAGGCACCGGCTTCCGGCACGCGATCCTTGTAATTGATGCCGTAAACCGCGACCCCTTCGCGCGAAAGGCGCATCAATTGCGGGTGTTCAATGATGCAGGGCGCGCACCAGGAAGCCCAGAAATTCACCAAAACCGGCCCGGGCAAAGGCCCGCGCAAATCCGCCGCCGCCAGGGCGGGCAGACCAACGCCTTCCAGCGCCGGCAGGCTGAAATCTGGCGCGGGCTTGCCAAGCAGTACGGAAGGCACGCCGCGCGGGTTATAGCTGCCATCCTGCAAGCCTTGCAGCATGGCGTAGAAACCAGCGCCCGCCGCCGCCGCCAGCCCAAGCGGCGCATAGAGCATCCAGCGCCGCGGGCGCTTTGGTGGCGCGCTATCACTCATGCTGGTGCGGATGCCGTCTTGCGGGAAGGTGCTGAAACCCGAATGCGCCGATCAGACAGCGATAGCCCGCCGCCCAAAGCCATGATCCCCGCGCCAAACCAGATCCAGGGGGCGAGGGGATTGTGATGCAGCCGCACGACGCCACCGCCATCACGCTCATCGCCCAGCACCGCGTAAAGGTCTCGCATGGCGTTGGTATGGATGGCGGCTTCGGTGGTGTTCATGCGCCCGACTGGGAAAAAGCGCTTTTCAGGCTCCAGCACCGTCACCACGCGCCCGCCATCCAGCACCGTGATGGTGGCGCGGCGCGAAGACCAATTCGGCCCCTGTACGTCGCGGATGCGTTCCAGCCGCCATTCATACCCCGCCAGCCGCGTTGATTGGCCGGGCTTGAGTTCCACCAAAGCATCGGTGGCGAGGCCCATGCCCGCCAGCCCCGCAAACATCACACCCATACCGGCATGGGCAACCGCTCCACCCCAGGCTGCGCGCGGCAGGCCGCGTGCGCGGTTCCAGGCTTGGGAGGGTCTGCGGAAGGCAGCGATGCGGTCCAGAATATCCGCCGCCGCGCCCGCAATCAGCCAGGCGGCCGCGGCAAAGCCAAGCGCCGGCCACACATGATAGCCCGCGATCAGCAGCGTCAGAAAAGCCGAAGCCACCGCCAGCAACCCAACCCACCACAAGCGTTGCAAGGCACCCGCCAGATCGGCGCGCTTCCAGGCCAGCAGCGGCCCCACCGCCATGGCCGCGACCAAAGGAATGGCCAGCGGCGCCGTGGCCGCATTGAAGAAGGGCGCTCCCACCGAGATTTTGGCCCCGAACAGGATATCGGCAAACATCGGCCAAAGCGTGCCCACCAGCACCACCGCCGCAATGGAACAGAGCAGCAGATTATTCAGCACCAGCCCGCCTTCGCGCGAGATTGGCGCAAAGATCCCCGTGCCCCCCAGCTTGGGCGCGCGCCAGGCGAACAACGCCAAAGCCCCCGCCACATAGGCCATCAACAGCGCCAGGATGAACACACCACGCGCCGGATCATTGGCAAAGGCATGCACGGAATTCAAAACGCCCGAACGCACCAGGAAGGTGCCCAGCAGCGACATGCCAAACGCCAGAATCGCCAGCAGCACGGTCCAGATTTTCAGGCTTTCGCGCTTTTCCACCACAATCGCTGAATGAAGCAGCGCCGTGCCAATCAACCATGGCAGAAGCGAGGCATTTTCCACCGGGTCCCAGAACCAATACCCGCCCCAGCCAAGTTCGTAATAAGCCCACCAGGACCCAAGCGCGATGCCAAGCGTGAGAAAGGACCAGGCCGCGAGCGACCAGGGCCGCACCCAACGCCCCCAGGCGGCATCCACACGCCCTTCCAACAGCGCCGCGACAGCAAAAGCAAAAGTCACCGCATAACCGACATAGCCCAGGTAAAGCATGGGCGGATGCAGCGCCAAGCCAAGGTCTTGCAATAGCGGATTGAGCCCCTGCCCATCCATGGGCGGCGGCCAAACGCGCTCAAACGGGTTGGAGGTGAAGATGATAAAGCCCAGAAACCCCACCGCGATCAGCCCCAGAATGCCAATCACGCGTGCTTGCAAGGCGCTCGGCAAATCGCGCCCAAAGCCAGCCACCGCGCCACCGCAAAGTGCCAGGATCAACACCCAAAGCACCATGGAACCTTCATGATTGCCCCAGGCGCCCGAGAACTTATAGATCAGCGGCTTCGCCGAATGGCTGTTCAGCACCACGTTGGAAACCGTGGTGTCATTCACCGCAAAGGCCCAAAGCAGCGCGCCAAACGCCGACGCAATCGCGATCAACTGCGCGCCTGCCAAGGGAGAAGCCAGCGCCATCAACCGCGCATCGGCCCGATGTGCGCCTATCAGCGGCAAGATCGCCTGCACCAAAGCCAGAATGCAGCCAAGCGCCAGGGCAAAATGCCCGATTTCCCCAATCATCCGCCTCTCCTCGGTGCGGTATTCCATTCCGCCGGTGGCGGGGCCGCGCCTTGCGCCGGGTTCCAATGGCCGGCGCGCTTCAGCGCATCGGCCACTTCCGGCGGCATATAGGTTTCATCATGCCGCGCCAGCACTTCACTTGCACGGAAAGACCCATCGGGCAGCATCATGCCAAGTGTCACCACGCCCTGGCCTTCGCGGAATAAATCCGGCAGCACCCCGGCGTAGGAGACGCGAATGACATTCGCGCCATCGGTCACGCGGAAATTGGCGGTGGGCTTGCCATCCGCGTTCGTCGCGCGTTCCAGGCTGCCCGCTTCCACCAGCCCACCCAAGCGAAAGGCGCGATTAGCCGGCGGCGCTTCGCGCATGATGTCAGAAGGGGAGCGGAAAAACACCAGATTGTCCTGAAACGCCGTCAGCGTCAGCGCAGTCGCGCTGCCAAGCCCAAGCCCACAGAGCAGCAGAATGTAAAGCCGGCGCTTTTTGCGAGTCATGGCCGATCCCCGCGCGGGTCAAGCTCCGCCAGCAGCCGCTTGGCGGCAGCGTGCCGGCGCGCTGCATCCAGTACCAAAGCGCCAAAGCCAAGCAGGACCATCGCATAGGAAGCGGTGATGAAGAATGTGTGGGTCATGCGCCTGCTGCCTCCTCTCGCCGCGCACGGGCCAATTGCAGGGCGCGGATGCGTCGTTCCATCACGGCAGCCCGCGTGCGGGCCAGCACCACCGCGCCAAACAACAGCGAAAAGCCAAGCGCGCAGGTCAATAACGGATAAAGAATATCCACATGCATCCCCGGCGCATCAAGCCGCGTGACGGAAGCCGGCTGATGCAGCGTATTCCACCAATCCACGCTGAATTTGACGATTGGGATATTCACAATGCCAACCAAGGCAAGGATGGCACCAACCCGCGCGCCGCGTTCCAGGTCTTCAAAGGCGCGTGTGAGCGCGGCGTGGCCCAACCACAGGAAAAACAGCACCAAAACGGATGTCAGCCGCGCATCCCAGACCCACCAGGTGCCCCACATGGGTCGGCCCCAAAGGCTGCCGGTGGCCAGACACAGTGCCGTCACCAAAGCGCCCACCGGCGATAATTCCCGCGCGAAAAGATCAGCCAAGGGATGGCGCCAGATCAGGGACATGATGGAAGCCGCCGCCAGCGCGGTGTAGCCACCCATCGCAAGCCAGGCCATCGGCACATGCACATACATGATGCGCACGGTTTGGCCCTGCTGCCAGTCCGCCGGAGACAAGAACAAGCCCCAAACCAGCCCCGCGCCTAGCACCAAAGCCGCCGCCAGCCATAGCCATACCTGTACCTTGGCCGAGGCGCGCAAAAAGCGCCCCGGATTGGCGAAGCGGTGCAGCGAACGCGCGCCAGGGGCGGCACCGCTCGGGCTGCTGTCAGCTTTGGCTGTCATTCTGATGTCCACCTGGTCAGACTAGCCTACATTTCTAGCGGGTGGAATCACCCGCGTGCCTCCCTTTTAGCTTCACATGGGGGGCGGTGCTTCGCCAAGGGAGTCCCCCCCTGCACGAAAACCAGGCCCGGCTTATTGAAGCCTGGCGCGTCTGGCGTTACCTGATTGGCAAGAGCCCCTCCGGGGCCAAAGGGGGGCCAGTCTCATCATGCCAGCAGCCAGGACCACAGCGCCGATAGCCCGCTGGCTGGTGAAATCCGAACCCGATGCCTTTTCCTGGGATCAACAAGTGGCCAATGGCGTGGAGCCCTGGACGGGCGTGCGCAACCATTTGGCCAAGAAGAATCTGATGGCGATGAAAAAGGGCGATCTGGCCTTCTTCTACCATTCCAACATCGGGAAGGAGGTTGTGGGCGTGGTCGAAGTCGCGCGCGAAGCCTATCCAGACCCGTCCGCGGAAGAAGGCTCGCCTTGGGTTTGCGTGGATATGCGCGCGGTGGGGCCAATGCCAAAGCCCGTGGGGCTTGCTGCCATCAAGGCCGAGCCGGCGCTGGCCGAGGTAGCGCTGATCCGCCAATCAAGGCTTTCCGTAATGCCGATTGCGCCCGAACATTGGGCGGTGATCGCCCGCATGGGCGGCTGGGCCGGCAAATGAGCAAGCCAGAACGCGCGCTTTGTGCGCTTGAGGATATCCCCGATGGCGGATCAAAAGGCTTCCCGGCCGCGCCGGGCGCCTTCATGGGGCTATTCGCTGTCCGACGCGGCAGCGTGGTTTGGGTTTATGTGAATTCCTGCCCGCATATCGGCCTGCCTTTGGACCCCGTGCCGGATCGCTTTCTGGATGCCAAGCGCCAGCATATTCTCTGTTCCGCCCATGGCGCGCGGTTTGAGATCGAATCGGGCGAATGCGTCTCCGGCCCCTGCTATGGGGAGGCTTTGGAAGCCGTGGCGGCGCGGGTAGATGAGGCGGGGCAGGTGCTGGTGCCTGCCGATGCGGGGCTGTGAGCTGATTTCACTTGGCCCGATAATGTTTTAGAGCCTTCTGCTTCGTTTTCCTTTTGGCCTAAGGGTTTCGCATGTCGGCTTGGCAATTCTGGATTGATCGTGGCGGCACCTTCACGGATATCGTCGCGCGCGACCCCGCCGGGCGGCTTTCGACGCTGAAGCTGCTGTCGGAAAACCCGGAACGCTACAAGGACGCCGCCGTTGCCGGCATTCGCCAATGCCTTGGCCTTGCCGCCAGCGCGCCGATTCCGCCGGGGCTGATCGAGGCGGTGAAAATGGGCACCACGGTCGCCACCAATGCGCTTTTGGAACGCAAGGGTGAGCGTGTGCTGCTGCTGGTCAATCGCGGCTTTGCTGATCTGCTGCGCATCGGCAATCAGGCCAGGCCAAGGCTATTCGATCTTGATGTACGCCTGCCGGAATTGCTGCATGAACGCGCCGTTGAAATCGGCGGGCGTGTGGCGGTGGATGGCACGGAATTGGAAGCCTTGGATGAGGCCGGGGCGCGGGATGCTTTGCGCGCCGCTTATCAGGAAGGCCTGCGCGCCGTTGCCATTTTGATGATGCATGCCTGGGCTTATCCCGCCCATGAAGAACGGCTTGGTGCGATTGCGCGGGAAGTTGGTTTCACGCAAATCTCACTCAGCCACCGCGCAAGCCCGCTGCCGCGTATTGTGCCGCGCGGGGATACTACTGTTGTTGATGCGTATCTCTCGCCCATTCTGCGCCGCTATGTGGATCAGGTGGCGGCGGAATTGCCCGGCGTGCGGCTTTACTTCATGCAATCAAGCGGTGGCTTGACCGAAGCCGGGCATTTCCAAGGCAAGGATGCGATTCTGTCCGGCCCCGCGGGCGGCATTGTGGGTGCGGCGCGTACCGCGGCCATGGGCGGGTTTGAGCGTATCATCGGCTTTGATATGGGCGGCACTTCCACCGATGTCGCGCTTTACGCCGGCGCGTTTGAACGCGCGTTTGAAACCGAAGTTGCGGGCGTGCGCATGCGGGCGCCGATGATGGCAATCAATACGGTGGCCGCCGGTGGCGGTTCCATTCTGCATTTCGATGGTGCGCGGTTCCGCGTGGGGCCGGATTCCGCCGGCGCCGTGCCTGGCCCTGCCTGCTATCGGCGCGGCGGGCCGCTGACGGTGACGGATGCGAATGTCATGGTCGGCAAAATCCAGCCGCATCACTTCCCGGCAATTTTCGGCCCCAATGGTGATCAGCCTTTGGATGCGGCGATTGTCGCGCAGAAATTCGCGGTCCTGGCGGCTGAAATCGGCAAGGCGCAGGGCAAAGCGGCGCCCGATCCGCGCGCAGTGGCGGAAGGGTTTTTGCGCGTGGCGGTTGCCAATATGGCCAATGCCATCAAGCAAGTCTCGATCCAGAAAGGCCATGATGCGACTCGCTTCGCCTTGCAATGCTTCGGCGGCGCGGGCGGGCAGCATGCCTGCCTGGTGGCCGATGAATTGGGCATGGAAACGGTGTTCATCCATCCCTTCGCGGGCGTGCTTTCCGCTTATGGCATGGGGCTGGCTGATCAAGCGGTTATCCGTGAAGCCGCAGTGGAAGCGCCCTTCACCGCTGATGCCATCAGCGATCTGACGGCACGGCTTGATGCGCTAGTGGCGGCGGGGCGGGGGGAACTTGCGCGCCAAGGTGCCGATCCTGCGCGTTTGCAAGCGGCGCGGCGGCTCCATCTGCGCTATGTCGGCACCGATACTTTCCTGCCCGTCGCTTTCGGCGCGCATCAGGAAGTGCTTGCGGAATTCACCGAAGCGCATCGTCGGCGCTTTGGCTTTGCCACGCCGGAACGCCAAGTGATTGTGGAAGCCTGTATCGCGGAAGTCACCGCGCCCGGTGAGGAAGTGCGCGAAGCCGCTTTGCCAGCGCGTGAGGCAGGTCAAGGGCCCGTGGCGGTTGATCGCATCACGCTGTTCACCCAGGGCGCTGAACATGCCGCGCCGGTGTATGATCGCGATGCGCTCCGCGCCGGGGATCGCATTGCGGGGCCTGCGCTGCTGCGCGAAGCCAATGCCACCACCGTCGTAGAACCCGGCTGGGAGGCAGAAGTCACCGCGCGCAATCACTTGGTGCTGCGCCGCATCGCCGCGCGCGTGCGCACAGGCAGTGCCGCCGATGCTGCGCGGCCCGATCCTGTGATGCTCGAACTCTTCAACAACCTGTTCATGAGCATCGCTGAACAGACAGGCGCAGTGCTGCAAAACACCAGCCTTTCCGTGAATATCAAGGAAAGGCTCGATTTCTCCTGCGCTATTTTCGATGCGACAGGCGCGCTGATTGCCAATGCGCCGCATGTGCCGGTGCATCTTGGCGCCATGGGCGAAAGTGTGCGCACCGTGATCCGCACGCGGGGTGCGACCCTCAAGCCCGGCGATGTGGTAGCGCTCAACAACCCCTATAATGGCGGCACGCATTTGCCGGATGTCACCGTCATCACGCCGGTTTTTGGTGCGGCGGGAAAAGATATCCTGTTCTTCGTCGGCTCCCGCGGGCATCACGCGGATATTGGCGGCCTCACGCCTGGTTCCACGCCGCCGCTGTCTCGCACGCTGGAAGAAGAAGGCGTGGTGATTGATGATTTTCTGCTGGTGGATGGCGGGCATTTTCGGGAAGCGGAGTTTCGCGCCCTGCTGGCCGGCGCGCGTTACCCCGCGCGCAGCCCGGATGTGAATGTGGCCGATATCAAGGCGCAAATCGCTGCCAATGAAAAAGGCGTGCAGGAATTACGCCGCGCCGTGGCCGATTACGGGCTTGCCACCGTCAGCGCCTATATGCGGCACGTCATGGATAATGCCGAAGAAAGCGTGCGGCGCGTTTTGGAAAAACTCCCCGATGGCAAGTTCGAAACCAGCATTGATGATGGCGCGCCGCTGAAGGTTGCCATCCGCGTTGATCGTGCCGCGCGAAAGGCGGTGATTGATTTCACCGGCACCGGCCCGCAACGCCCGAGCAATTTCAACGCGCCATCAGCGGTCTGCCGCGCCGTGGTGCTCTATTGCTTCCGGTGCTTAGTAGGAGAGGATATTCCGCTCAATGATGGCTGCCTGAAGCCCTTGGAAATCGTGATCCCGGAAGGGACTTTCCTGTCGCCGCGCCCCGGCGCCGCGGTGGTGGCCGGCAATACCGAGGTCAGCCAAATGACCTGTAATGCGTTGCTCGCCGCGCTTGGTGCCTGCGCTTCCGCCCAGGCCACCATGAACAATCTGCTTTTTGGCGATGCACGCTATCAATACTATGAGACGATCTGCGGCGGCATTGGCGCCGGGCCCGGCTTCAATGGCGCTGGCCCTGTGCAAACACACATGACCAATACGCGCATGACCGATCCGGAAATTCTGGAATTGCGGTATCCGGTTCGGCTTGAGGAATTTTCTATCCGGCGCGGCTCAGGTGGTGCGGGGCGCTGGCATGGTGGCGATGGGTCACGCCGGCGCATTCGCTTTCTGCACCCCATGGAAGCGGTGATTGTGGCGTCGCGCCGCAACGTGCCGCCGCATGGGCTGCAAGGCGGTGCCGATGGCGCTGCTGGTCGGCAATGGGTGGAACGCGCCGATGGCAGCATCCAATGGCTGAAGGGCAGCGATTCCGCGCATCTGGCCGCCGGAGAAGTACTCGGCATTGAAACGCCCGGCGGCGGTGGTTGGGGGATCGCAAGCTGAAATCGCGCCGCAGCCTTTTCGCGCTTCTTCTAGCCGGGATCGCCTTGGCGGCGGCGTGGGTTGGGCCGCGCCTGATTTCCTGGGAAGGGCAGCGCGACCGCTTGGCGGCACTCGCCTCTGAACGGCTTGGCAGGCCGGTCGCTTTGCAAGGGCCGCTCCGCGTTGTGTTGCTGCCGCAGCCAATGATCGAAGCGGATGAGGTGCATCTGGGCCAGGATGAAGGCGGGCTAGGCGTGAAGGCGCAAACGCTGCGTCTGAGGCTTGGCCTTGCACCCCTGCTGCTGGGGCGGTTTGAAGCGCGCGATCTGGTGTTGGTGGGCGCCGATATCCGCCTGCCCTGGCCGCTGCCGGCTGCTGGCGCCTGGCGCCCACCGCCCTGGCTTTCCGATTTTGCCGCGCGCATTGAAGCAAGCCGCGTGACGCTAGGCGAAGTGGCCTTTGAAAATGTCGCCGCGCGCCTGGTGGCCCCCGGACCGCTGGATGCGGTGCGGATGGAAGGCAGCTTCACCCGCGCGGGCGCCGAGGCGCGCTTCCAGGCTGTTCTGGGGCGGCCTGGCTATGATGGCATTGGCACGCTGGAATTGCGCCTGAATGGCCAGGGGGCGGCGCTGGTCACGCGCGGCGCTTTGCTGGCCGAAGGTGGCTATGAGGGGCGGCTTGAAGCTTCTGGCGCTTATCTTTCGGCCTTTCTGCCCGCGCCCGCGCTGCCCTTCCGAATCTCCGGCCGCATGCGCGCCAGTGAAGACCGGATCATAGCACCTGACCTGGCGGTGGAATTTGATGGCGGCGCCGGCCGGGCTGCGGCGGAAATCCAGTTGGCGCCTGAAGCGAAGATGGACCTGGCCATCACCATGAACCGGCTGGATCTGGACCCCTGGATTGCCGCCATGCGCGGCGCACGTGATTGGCCCTTCCCCATCGTGCTCGACATCGCAGCCGAATCCGCTCGCTGGCAGGGGCATGAATTGCGCCGCTTCAAGGCCGGCATTGCCCGCGATGGCGCGCGCATGACACTGACCGATATCGCCGCAGTTTTGCCCGGTGAGGCAGAGCTTGAAGCGCGCGGCGCAACACTTGGCGAAAGGCTGGAATTGGCGCTGAGCATCGCCGGCCCCAGCCTACGCGATAGCCTTACGGCCTTTGGCTTTGCGGTGGCGGCGCCGGACCCCGCAAGACTGCGCCGTTTTGAAGGCCGCGGGCGTTTGGTGCTGGAACCCAACCTGGTTGAAGCGCCAGAATTTTCCCTGCTGCTGGATGGCGGGCGCTACGCCGGGGCTGGCGCTTTGCGGCTGGGCGCGAGGCCCGCGCTTGGGCTGGGCCTTTCCATTGATGCGTTGTCGCTGGATGGGGTGTTGTCTGAAAGCCTGTCCTGGCAGGAAGCCGCCGAAGCGCTCCAGGGCTTTGACGCCAATCTGCGCCTGACAGCGGGCAAGGTGGAATGGCAGGGGCAGGCATTGGATGGCGTGGCGCTGGATGCCACGCTGGATGCGGGCCGGCTTTCGCTGCAGCGCTTCTCGGCGCGTCAGGGCAGCGCCAGCCTGTCGGCTTCCGGCGGCATCAACCTGGGCGCCACGCCAAGCCTTGCCGATGCTGCGCTTGAAATCACCGCCCCCATGGCGAGCGCCCTGCCGCCGCCGCTGAGTGAAGCGCTCAACCTGCCCGCTGGGCTGGCGGCACTGCCGGTTTCACTGCGTCTTCGGGGCAATGGCACGGTCGAAGCGCTCGCCGTCACCGCCGATATCGCGCTTGAGGATGCAAGGCTTGATGCCAATGGCGTGCTCGATCTGCCAAAGGCGCGCGCCGAGGGCAGCCTGACCTTCCGTCACCCCAGTGCGGCGCGGCTTTTTGCGCTTTCGCTCGGCCGAGAGGAGCCGGGCTGGATGGGTGAGGGCTCGGCTTCCCTTATCGCGCGCATCGCTGCGGAAGGCAGCGTCTTCACGCTGCCCTTCTTCTCGCTAGTCGCGGCTGAGGCGCGGCTTGAAGGGGAAGCGCGGCTGGCATTGAATGACGCAAGGCCCAAGCTGGCGCTGCGCATTGCAGCCGAAAACCTGGCCTTGCCGACGCTGGATCTGACAGATCAGGAACCGCTGCCCTTGGCTTTTTTGGCGGCGCTGGACGGTGCGCTCAGCCTCAGCGCCACACGCATTGCGGTCTCGGGGCTGCCAGCGGTGGAGAACGCCCAAGCGGAGGTGACGCTTGAAGGTGGCAGTCTGCGGCTTGCGTCCTTCCGCACCGCCCTTGCCGGTGGCCAGATGGAAGCACGCGGTATTCTGGATGCCAGCGCGCAACCTCCACGCTTGGAAGGCGATTTCGAGATTGCCGGTGCGACGCTGGCGCACCCGATCTTTGACCTACCGCTTGACCTTGCCGCTGGCAGGATTGCCCTGGCCGGCCGGCTGGCGGCTTCGGGCCATGCGCCATCGGCGCTGCTTTCTTCCCTGGAAGGGTCCGGGCGGTTTTTGCTTTCTGATGGTGTGGTGGCTGGGATGGCGCTGCGGGATGCCTATGCCGCTGCAGGGCTTGCTGATCCTGTGGCAGCAGAGGCCGCGCTACGCCGCGCCCTTTCCGGTGGCGCAACGGCCGTGGAGCGCCTGGAAGGTGGCTGGCAAATCGCCGCCGGGCGGCTTTCGTTGCAGGAGGTGGATCTGGCAGGGGAGGGCGGGGTTTCTGCCCGCATCACCGGATCAATGGATTTGCCTCGCCAAGTGCTGGACCTTGGCTTCGCGCTGCGCCCACCGGTGGCTGAGGCGCCCGAGATAGGGCTG
>CALRPR020000097.1:0-12809 GCA_943370125.1 Allobosea thiooxidans
TTGAGCAGAGAGGTCGCCATATTGCGGAACATCGCCGCACGATGGCTTGACGTGATATTGAGCTTCCGCCCAGACAATCCGTGACGCATCTTTCTTACCCTTCAGAACGAGCCGATCAGAACGGCTCATCTGCCCTTTTCGCCAAATCCTCAACATTTTCAGGCGGCCATTCAGGCACAGTCATGCCGAGGCCAAGTCCCATCGCCGTGAGGACTTCCTTGATTTCATTCAACGACTTCCGCCCAAAATTCGGCGTGCGCAGCATTTCCTGTTCGGTCTTCTGCACCAGATCGCCGATATAGACGATGTTGTCGTTCTTCAGGCAATTCGCGCTGCGGACGGAAAGCTCAAGCTCATCCACCTTGCGGAGCAGGTTGCGGTTGAACGGCAGATCATCCTGCATTTCCGCACCGAGTTCAGGGCGCGGTTCGTCGAAGTTGATCAGGATTTGCACCTGTTCCTGAATGATGCGCGCGGCAACACCCACGGCATCTTCCGGCGCCAGCGTGCCATCGGTTTCCACCGACAGGATCAGCTTGTCATAATCCGTACGCTGGCCAACGCGGGTCGGTTCCACGCGATACGCCACGCGGCGCACCGGCGAATAAATCGCATCCACCGGGATCAGACCAATCGGCGCATCTTCCGGACGATTTTCGGAGGCCGGCACATAGCCCTTGCCGGAATCGATGATCAATTCCATGGAGAGCTTCGCGCCATCATCCAGCGTGCAAATCACCAGATCAGGATTGGCGATTTCGATATCGCCGGTGGTCTGGATCTGCCCCGCGGTCACTTCACCCGGGCCAGTGGCCATCAGCGCCAGGCGCTTTTCACCTTCACCCTGATAGCGGAGCGCAAGCTGCTTCACATTCAGCACAATATCGGTGACGTCTTCGCGAACGCCAGGAATGCTGCTGAATTCATGCAGCACGCCATCAATGCGGATTGCCTTCACCGCCGCACCAAGCAGCGAGGAAAGCAGCACGCGGCGCAGCGCATTGCCAAGCGTCATGCCGAAGCCACGTTCAAGCGGCTCCAGCACCAATGTGGCGCTGCGCAGCGGGTTGATCGTCGGCTCGATATGCTTCTGCGTCTCGATCAGGGAACGCCAGTTGCGGTCAAGCACGTTCATGTCTCTCCTATCGGGCTGCGGCGGTCAGGCGTGGCGCGCGTATCAGACGCGGCGGCGCTTGCGCGGGCGGCAACCGTTATGGGGAATGGGGGTCACATCGCGAATCGCAGTGACCTGAAAGCCAACAGTCTGCAGAGCACGAAGCGCAGATTCACGGCCCGAACCAGGGCCGCTCACCATAATATCCAGCACTTCCATCCCGTGTTCACGCGCCTTGCGGCCCGCATCTTCAGCGGCAACCTGCGCCGCATAAGGGGTGGATTTGCGGCTGCCCTTGAAGCCCTGAGAACCAGACGACGACCAGGCGATGGCATTGCCCTGTGCATCGGTGATCGTCACGATGGTGTTGTTGAAGGTGGACAGCACATGCGCAACACCGGAAGAGATGTTCTTCCGTTCCTTGCGCTTCACCGGGCCACGAGCGGCACCGCCGCGGGGTTCACGAGCCATCTTACTTGGTCACCTTCTTCTTGCCGGCGATCGCAACCGCCTTGCCCTTGCGGGTACGCGCATTGGTATGGGTGCGTTGACCGCGGACCGGCAGGCCCTTGCGATGCCGCAGGCCGCGGTAGCAAGCCATATCCATCAGACGCTTGATGTTCATCGCCTGCTCACGCCGCAAATCGCCTTCGACGCGATACTCGCGGTCGATCAATTCGCGGATGCGCATGACTTCATCATCGGTCAGCTGATTCACGCGGCGCTCGGCCGGGATGCTCAACTGATCGCAGATGACCTTCGCGTTCTGCGGGCCAATGCCAAAGATATAGCGAAGCGAGATCAAGACTCGCTTATTAGTCGGAATATTCACGCCGGCGATGCGCGCCACAGTGTCTCTCCTGGGGCCGAGCCCCCCGATGCCGCCGCGGTAGCCCTAGGGGCCCAGCCGGCGGAGTGTTCCGAATGATTTTGCAACGACAAAGAGCGGCCAGAGTTGCCCCCCGCCGCGGGAGCAGGGGGATTAACCCTAGCGCCCGTCCCCGTCAAGCCTTTCCAGACAAAATTTCACCGATCTGGCGAGCGACCTCCGTCATGGAAGCCATGCCGTCAACGGCCTTCAACTTTCCCTGCCCCGCATAATACGGAAGCAAGGGGGCAGTCTGGCGATGAAAGGCATCAAGCCGTGCTGCCACGGTTTCTGCCTTGTCATCCGATCGGCGGGAGAATTCAGCCCCGCCGCAGCTGTCGCAAACGCCGGCCTTGGCCGGCTGCTTGAACGTATCATGGTAGCCAGCGCCGCAATTGGCGCAGCTATAGCGGCCAGAGATGCGTTCCACCAAGGCCTCACTATCCACCTTCAGCTCAATCACATGGTCAAGCTTAAGGCCGCTTTCCTTCAGCATGGCATCCAGTGATGCCGCCTGGGGGGCGGTGCGCGGAAAGCCATCCAGTATAAAGCCATTGGCGCAATCAGGGCGCAACACGCGCGCCTTGAGCATGGTCGTGATCACCTCATCCGGGACAAGGTCACCGCGTTCCATAATAGCCTTGGCCTTGAGGCCGATTTCGCTGCCCGACTTCACCTCGGCGCGCAGCATGTCGCCGGTGGAAATCTGCGCAATGCCGAATTTTTCTTCCAGCATCTTGGCCTGAGTGCCCTTGCCCGCGCCAGGCGGGCCAAGAAGAATGAGGTTCATCTAATGCCTCCGTTCAACGACCGCGCGGCTGCCCACGGCCGCCAAGACGCGCTTTTTTGATCAGACCTTCATACTGATGGGCAAAGAGATGCGATTGCACCTGCGCCACAGTATCCATGGTCACTGAAACAATGATCAGCAGGGAAGTGCCGCCGAAATAAAACGGCACGCCATATTGGCTGATCAGGATTTCGGGAATGATGCAGACAAGGCAAAGATAAGCCGCCCCCAAAACCGTCAGGCGCGTCAGCACCCGGTCAAGATAATCCGACGTATTCTGCCCGGGCCTGATCCCAGGAATGAAGCCGCCGTATTTTTTGAGGTTATCCGCCGTTTCGGTCGGGTTGAAGACAATCGCCGTGTAGAAAAAGGCGAAGAAAACAATCATCGCCATATAAAGCACCATATACGCGGGCCGCCCATGAGCCAGCATGGCGGTTATGGTCTGCAACCAGCCATCAGACATGTCCTGGGAAAAGCCCGCAACCGTCGCCGGCAGCAGCAGCAGGGACGACGCAAAAATCGGCGGAATGACGCCCGAGGTATTCAGCTTGAGCGGCAGATGGGTCGCTTCACCGCCGAACATGCGGTTGCCCACCTGGCGCTTTGGGTACTGCACCGGAATGCGGCGCTGGGCGCGTTCAATGAATACCACAAAGGCAATCACCAGCAGCGCAATGATCAGAAACGCCATGATGAAAATGGTTGAAAGCGCGCCCGTGCGCCCCAGTTCCAGCGTGCTGATCAGGGCGGATGGCAGATTCGCCACAATGCCCGCGAAAATAATCAGGCTGATGCCATTGCCAACCCCACGCGCCGTAATCTGCTCACCAAGCCACATCAGGAACATGGTGCCGCCAACCAGCGTGATCACGCAGGAAAGTCGGAAGAATATCCCCGGATCATAAACCGCCGCGCCAAACTGACCGCGCATGGACTCGAGCCCGATCGCGATGCCATAGGCCTGGAAGATCGCAATCGCGACCGTCAGATAGCGTGTGTATTGATTGAGCTTCTTCCGCCCCGACTCGCCTTCCTTCTTCAAGGTCTCCCAGGCGGGAATCGCAGCGGTCATCAACTGCACAATGATGCTCGCGCTGATATAGGGCATGATGTTGAGCGCAAACACCGTCATGCGCCCAAGCGCACCGCCCGAGAACATGTCGAACATGCCAAGAATGCCGCCGCCATGCTGAGCGAGGATTTCGCCCATCACCGCCGCATCTACGCCCGGCACGGGGATATAGGTGCCAAGACGATAGACGATCAGCGCGCCAAGCGTGAACCAGATACGATTCTTCAGCTCGGTCGCCTTGGAGAGCACACCGAGGTTGAGATTGGACATCGCCTGTTCCATGGCGGACGCCATGCGCATTCTCCCAAAGCTGCGGAACGCCGTTAGGCTGCGCCCCTGCCTTTAAGCCCTATGTGGCGTGGCATTTGCGCTTAGCAAGCGCACCACGCCCGAATGAAAGCGGCGCCCGAGTTCCCCCGCGCGCCGCCAAGAATCAGTTCCGCATCGCGATCAGGCGGTGCGGCGCCATCAAGGTTCAGCCAGCATCAGCCGGCGCGGCCGGCGTGGTGACCGTCACGCTACCACCCGCGGCTTCCACCGCAGCGATCGCCGCAGCCGAGGCGCCCGAGACGGTAATCCGCACCGCGCGCTTGATTTCGCCCTTACCGAGCAGGCGCACACCTTCAAACTTCGCGCTGGAACGAACAACGCCAGCTTCACGCAGCGCCGCTTCGTCCAGATCCTGACCCGCCGGCAGACGCCCGGCTTCAATCGCCGCATCCAGCGTGCCGATATTCAGCGTCGCGTAGAGCTTGCGGAAATTATTCACGAAGCCGCGCTTGGGCAGGCGCCGATAGATCGGCAGCTGACCGCCTTCAAACCCGTTCAGCGAAACGCCGGTACGCGCCTTCTGGCCCTTCACGCCGCGACCGCTGGTCTTGCCCTTGCCAGAGCCAATACCGCGACCAATGCGCTTAAACTTGGGGCGCGCGCCCGCGTTATCGCGGATTTCATTCAACTTCATGGTTTAATCCTCCACCTTGATCAGGTGGGCGACCTTGCGAATCATGCCGCGCACCGCAGGCGTGTCTTCAAGTTCACGCGTGCGATGGCGCTTGTTCAGACCAAGGCCAATAAGGGTTTCCTTTTGATCAGACCTACGCCCAATCGGCGACCCAAGCTGGGTCACCTTTACTGTCTTTTTCTCAGCCATTTGCGGCCTCCTGCGCCTCAACGGCGCCTTCCTTCCGCTGGCCGAGGATATCAGCAACCTTCTTCCCGCGGCGCGACGCAACAGCACGCGGGCTGGTGCAGCGCTGCAGCGCGGCGAAAGTAGCCTTCACCATGTTATGCGGATTGGCGGAACCCAGGCACTTCGCGACTACATCGCCCATGCCCAGCGTTTCAAATACGGCGCGCATCGGGCCACCAGCAATGATGCCGGTACCAGCCGGGGCCGCGCGCAACACCACGCGCCCCGCACCGAATTCGCCGACCACATCATGATGCAGCGTACGGCCTTCACGCATTGGCACACGAATCATCGTGCGCTTGGCGCGTTCAGTCGCCTTGCGGATCGCTTCCGGCACTTCGCGTGCCTTACCAGCGCCCCAGCCAACGCGGCCCTTTTCGTCACCTACAACAACCAGTGCCGCGAAGCTAAACCGACGACCACCCTTTACCACCTTCGCCACGCGATTGATGGTAACCAGCTTGTCCTTCAGCTCATCGCCTTCCTGGCGATCCGTGCGCTGTTCCCGATCACGATCACGGCCACCGCGACGACGACGTTCACCGCCTTCACCGCCTTCGCCACCGCTCCTTGGTTCACGTGCCATCTTGTTCAATCCTTCAGAACGACAGCCCGCCCTCGCGGGCGCCGTCCGCGAGCGCCTTGACGCGCCCGTGATAAAGATAAGGTCCGCGATCGAAGACCACCGCTGTCACACCGGCCGCCATGGCGCGTTCGGCAATCAACTTGCCAACCGCCGTGGCGGCTTCTGTATCAGCGCCAGTCTTCAAGGCTTCACGCATGGTCTTTTCCAGCGAAGACGCAGCAGCGACCGTACGGCCCTGCGCGTCATCAATGACCTGCGCATAGATATGCTTGCCGGAGCGGAAGATGGACAGGCGCGGACGCCCACCAGACTTCATCCGAATCTGATAACGGAGACGACGCTTGCGCCGCTCCTGAAGATCGAGCTTGCTGGCCATTACTTCTTCTTCCCCTCCTTCCGGAGGATCTGCTCATTCTCGTACTTGACGCCCTTGCCCTTGTAAGGCTCCGGCCCGCGATAGGCACGAATTTCGGCGGCAACCTGGCCCACCTGGCGCTTATCAGATCCCTCAACCTTGATCGCCGTTGGGCGTTCGCAGGTGATCTTGATGCCAGACGGGATCGGGTAGCGGATTTCGTGGCTATAGCCGAGGCTCAGCACAAGATCCTTGCCCTGCACCGCAGCGCGATAACCGGTGCCGTTGATTTCCATGGACTTCACGAAGCCCGTGGAAACACCCGTCACCATGCTGTTGATCAGGCTGCGCGTGGTGCCCCACATGGTGCGTGACCGGCGATCTTCACGGCGCGGCTTCACCGCCACCTGCTGATCGCTGATTTCGATATCGACATCATCCGTCAGGTCGAGCTTCAATTCACCAAGCTTGCCCTTGGCGACCAGCGTGCGGCCCGAGAGCGCAAGCTGAACGCCCGATGGCACCTGAACCGGATATTTTCCGACGCGAGACATTGCCAAACCCTCCGTCAGAATACGCGACAGAGAACCTCGCCGCCAACATTGGCAGCGCGGGCCTCATTTTCGCTCATCACGCCACGCGGCGTGGAAAGGATGGACATGCCAAGGCCATTATAGAACTTGGGCAGCTCAGCGATTTTCGAATAGACGCGACGGCCGGGCTTCGACACACGCGTGATCTCCCGAATGGCGGGTTCGCCTTCGGAATACTTCAATTCGATATCGATCAACTTCACGCCAGGGCGGAGTTCTTCGGTGCGCCAGGCGCGAATGAAACCTTCGCGCTTCAGCACTTCCAGCACATTCTCACGCAGCTTGGACGCCGGTGCCTTGCAGCGGGTCTGGCGCGACGATTGCGCATTGCGGATGCGGGTGAGCAGATCGCCCAGCGGATCGGACATGGACATGCCGGGCTTCCTTACCAGCTTGCCTTCACGACGCCCGGAAGCTGACCCTGATTGGCCAGTTCACGGAACGCGTTACGGCAGAGCTTGAATTTGCGATAATTGCCACGCGGCCGCCCAGTCAGCTCGCAACGAAGACGAACGCGATTCTTGGCGCCATTGCGGGGCAATTGCGCAAGTTTCAACGTCGCTTCAAAGCGATCTTCCATTGGCAGCTCGCGATTCATCACCGCAGCCTTCAACGCAGCGCGCTTGGCGGAATGCAGCTTGGAAAGCCGCTCCCGGCGCTTGTTCTTTTCAACAGACGATGTCTTAGCCATACGTCATAACCCTCCGGAACCTGCCGGGCTAACCCGGCGGTTTTCCAAAAAACTCAATTCTGGAAAGGAAGCTGGAACGCCTTGAGCAGCGCCTTGGCTTCCTTGTCGGTCTTCGCCGTGGTGACGAAAACAATGTCCATGCCGCGAACCGTATCCACCTTGTCATAAATGATTTCGGGGAACACGATCTGCTCCTTCAGGCCAAGGGCATAATTGCCCCGACCATCGAAGCCGCGATTGCCGGGAATGCCACGAAAATCGCGCACGCGCGGTAGCGCAATGGTCACAAGCCGATCAAGGAATTCATACATGCGCTCCTTGCGCAGCGTGACCTTGCAGCCAATCGCCTGGCCTTCACGGATCTTGAAGCCCGCGATCGCCTTCTTTGCCTTGGTCCTCACCGGCCTCTGACCCGAAATCAGGGTCAGATCGCCCACCGCGGCATCGAGCTTCTTCTGGTCGCCAGCGGCTTCGCCGACGCCCATATTGATCACGATTTTCTCAAGCTTCGGCACTTCCATCGGATTGGAGTAGCCGAATTCCTCAGTCAACTGCTTGCGCACTACGGAATCGTAATGCTGGCGCAGCCGGGGCTGTTCCTTCACGTCGCTCATGCGTCAAGCACCTCGCCGGAGGAACGCGCCACCCGGACCTTTTTGCCATCTTCCAGCACCTTGAAGCCAACGCGGGTCGGCTTGCCGGATTTGGGGTCAATCAGCGACAGATTCGAAAGATGAATCGGCGCTTCCTTTTCATTGATCCCGCCGGGGTTGCCGATGCCAGTCGCCTTCTGGTGACGCTTCACCAGATTGACGCCCTGCACCAGCGCGCGATCCTCAGCCGGCATCACGCGAATGACTTCGCCCTGCCGGCCCTTGTCGCGGCCAGACAGGATCTGAACGCGATCGCCCTTCTTGATCTTCTGAGCCATGGCTTACAAAACCTCCGGCGCCAGAGAGATGATCTTCATGAACTTCTTCGCGCGAAGTTCACGCACCACCGGGCCAAAGATACGCGTGCCGATCGGCTCATTCTGCTTATTGATCAGCACGGCCGCATTGCGGTCGAAGCGGATCACAGAACCATCATTGCGGCGTACCGGGAAGGAAGTCCGCACGATTACCGCACGTTCAACCGTACCCTTCTTCACCTTACCGCGCGGAATCGCTTCCTTGATGGAAACGACGATGATGTCGCCCACACCTGCGGTCTTGCGCTTGGAACCGCCCAGCACCTTAATGCACTGAACGCGACGCGCACCTGAATTGTCAGCGACTTCCAGGTTGCTTTCCACTTGAATCATGGATCAGCCCCCCGCCGCCGGCGCCACGGCTTCGCCGTTGCGCACCACTACCGTCCAAACCTTGCGCTTGGAGATCGGCGGGCATTCTTCGATCTGCACCACGTCACCTTCCTTGCACAGGTTGGCACCGTCATGCGCCGCGTATTTCTTCGACTTGCGAATGAATTTCTTATAGAGCGGATGCATCACGCGACGTTCGACCAAGACCGTAATGGTCTTGTCCATCTTGTCGCTGACGACCCGCCCGGTGAGGACGCGCTTCGGCATCGCCGTCGGTCTCCTCTCAGGCTTTGGTTGCGGTGGCGCGGCTGCGCTCACCGATGATGGTTTTCACCCGCGCAATGTCCCGACGGACCTGGCGGATACGGCTGAGCGCTTCAAGCTGCCCGGTTGCGCGTTGGAAACGCAGATTGAACTGCTCCTTACGCAAATCAAGCAACATTGTGTTCAGCTCATCCGCCGATTTGGCGCGAACATCACCGATCTTGGTCATGGCCATGATCAAGCCTCCAGACCCAGACGGGTCACGAACTTTGTCTTGATCGGCAGCTTGGCCGCTCCGAGGCTAAGCGCTTCACGCGCCAGTTCGTTGCTTACGCCGTCAATCTCGAACATGATGCGGCCGGGCTTCACCCGGGCCACCCAATATTCCGGAGCACCCTTACCGGAGCCCATGCGGACTTCGGCAGGCTTGGTCGAAACCGGCACATCCGGAAAAATGCGGATCCACACACGGCCCTGGCGCTTCATGGCACGGGTGATCGCGCGGCGCGCCGCTTCGATCTGCCGCGCGGTCACGCGCTCAGGCTCCAGCGCCTTCAGGCCGAAACCGCCGAAGGACAAGGAAAACCCACCCTTGGCCAAGCCATGGATGCGGCCCTTATGGGCCTTGCGGAATTTGGTGCGCTTAGGTTGCAGCATTGTCCTATACCCTTAGCGCTGCGGCGCCTGTTCGGCAGCGCGTTTGTCTTGCGCCATCGGATCATGCCCCATGATCTCACCCTTGAAGACCCAAACCTTGACACCGCAGGTGCCATATGTGGTCTTCGCCGTCGCAGTACCGTAATCAATATCGGCACGCAGCGTATGCAGCGGCACGCGACCTTCGCGATACCATTCCATGCGCGCAATTTCAGCGCCGCCCAGGCGGCCGGAGCAATTGATCCGGATGCCAAGTGCGCCAAGACGCATCGCGGATTGCACCGCACGCTTCATGGCACGACGGAACGCCACGCGACGCTCAAGCTGCTGGGCAATGCTCTCGGCGACCAGCACGGCATCGATTTCGGGCTTCCGGATTTCGACGATGTTCAGCGCCACTTCGGCACCCGCCATCTTCTGCAAATCCTTGCGCAGCACTTCGATATCCGCGCCCTTCTTGCCGATGACAACGCCAGGGCGGGCAGCATGAATGGTCACACGCGGCTTCTTCGCCGGGCGTTCAATCACCACACGGCTCACGCCGGCGCCCTTCAGGCGCTCACGCAGCTTTTCACGCAGCTTGAAATCTTCATGCAGCATCTTGGAATAATCGGCGGCAGCGAACCAGCGACTATCCCAAGTGCGATTGATGCCAAGCCGAAGCCCGACGGGATTAACTTTCTGGCCCATACTACGCGGCCTCCTGAGCTTCAGCGGCTTCCGCCACAACCTGTTCGGCCACGACGATTTTCAGATGGCTGAACCACTTTTCAATGGTGGATGACTTGCCACGGCCACGCGCATGGAAGCGCTTCATCACGGAAGCGCGCCCCACTTCAGCGCGGGAGACCACCAGACGATCAACATCCAGGCTGTGGTTGTTTTCAGCATTAGCAATAGCGCTTTCCAGCGTTTTCTTCACCGTGCCGGCGATGCGGCGCTTGCTGAAGGTCAACTGTGCCACGGCATCCTGCGCCTTCTTGCCGCGGATCATCGCGGCAACCAGGTTCAGCTTGCGCGGGCTCACGCGGATATTGAAGGTGACAGCCTGGGCTTCACTATCGGCCAGGCCGCGCGGGTGTTTCGGCTTGCTCATTGAATTCAGCCCCGCTTCGTCTTCTTATCCGCCGCGTGACCCGTGAAGGTACGCGTCGGCGAGAATTCACCGAACTTATGGCCGACCATGTTTTCAGAGACCTGCACCGGCAAGAACTTCTTGCCGTTATAGACACCGAAAGTCAGGCCAACAAATTGCGGCAGGATCGTGCTACGACGCGACCAGATCTTGATGATCTCGTTACGCGTAGAAGCACGGGCGGCTTCCGCCTTATTAAGCAGATACCCGTCAACAAACGGGCCTTTCCATACGCTGCGCGGCATCGCGATCAGCCCTTCGTCGCGTTGCGGCGACGGACAATAAATCCATCGGACCGCTTGTTGTTGCGCGTCTTCGCACCCTTGGTCGGCTTGCCCCACGGCGTCACCGGATGGCGACCACCAGAGGTACGGCCTTCACCACCACCATGCGGGTGGTCAATCGGGTTCATGGTCACACCGCGGTTATGCGGCTTGCGGCCAAGCCAACGGCTACGACCGGCCTTACCGATTTGCTGGTTGCTATTGTCCGGGTTGGACACCGCACCGATGGACGCCATGCATTCCGCACGGATCAGGCGGAGTTCACCAGACACCAGCTTCACCTGCGCATAGCCGGCATCCTTGCCAACCAGCTGCGCAAAAGTGCCAGCAGAGCGAGCAATCTTGCCGCCGGCGCCGGGCTTCATTTCGATATTATGGATGATGGTACCCACCGGAATGGCCGCCATCGGCATCGCATTGCCCGGCTTGATGTCCGCGCGTTCCGCCGACACAACCGTATCACCCACCTTCAGGCGCTGCGGCGCGATAATGTAGGAAAGCTCCCCATCTTCGTACTTCAGCAGCGCAATGAAAGCCGTGCGGTTCGGGTCATATTCCAGCCGTTCCACCAACGCGGGCACGCCGAACTTGTCGCGGCGCTTGAAATCCACGATGCGATAGGACTGCTTATGTCCACCGCCGCGGAAGCGCGAGGTGATGCGCCCGTGATTGTTACGACCACCCGAATGGGACTTGCCCTCGGTAAGCCCCTTGACGGGCTTGCCCTTCCACAATTCGGAACGGTCAATGAGAATAGTGCCACGCAGCGAAGGCGTGATCGGGTTAAAACTCTTGAGAGCCATGACTTAAGCGAGCCCCGTCGTGAGGTCGATGCTTTGGCCTTCAGCAAGCCGCACCATCGCCTTCTTCCAATCAGACCGCTGGCCGGGACGGCCGCGGAAACGCTTGGTCTTGCCCTTCACCACAATGGTGTTCACGGCAAGCACCTTAACCCCAAACAGACCTTCAACCGCCGCCTTAATTTCAGGCTTGGTCGCATCGCCTGCCACCTTGAAGGTAACCTGGCCACGTTCGCTATTCAGAGTCGCCTTTTCGGTCACCAGCGGGGAAAGGATGGTCTGATACATCCTTTCCTTACCGATTACCGGCTTCTTCGGCTTCGCGGCGTTCTCGCTCATGCCAGCCGCTCCTTCAAGGCTTCCACGCCGGCGCGCGTCACCGCGAGCACTTCGTGGTTCAGAATGTCATAGACATTGGCGCCCATGGTCGGCAGCACCTGCACCTTGGGAAGATTGCGTATGCAGCGGGCGAAATTCTCATCCGCCGCGGCATCCACCACCAGCACGCTTGTCCAACCAAGCGCCTTCACCTTGGCGGCGATAGCGCTGGTCTTTGCATCGGCAGCCAGGGCGGCATTTTCGAGCACAATCAGCTTGCCTTCGGCAGCCTTCTGGCTCAGTGCGCTGATCAGCCCAAGCCGACGCACCTTCTTGTTCAGGCTATAGCCATGGTCACGCACAACCGGCCCATGCACCACACCACCCTTACGGAATTGCGGCGAACGCAAGGAACCCTGGCGCGCATTGCCAGTGCCCTTCTGACGATAGGGCTTCTTGGTCGTGCCAGAAACTTCGCCCATGCCTTTGGCTTTGTGGGTGCCGGCACGGCGCTTGGCCAATTGCCAATGCACCACACGCGCCATGATGTCAGCGCGTGGCGTGGCACCAAACAGCGCTTCCGGCAATTCGATCTCACCAGCTTGGGTGTTCTCGAGGGTGATGACAGGGGTTTGCATCTTCGCCTCGTTCACGCAATGGCCGCTGGGAAGGGCGCGTCAGCATGGCGCGCGCGCTTCACAGCGTCGCGCACCAGCACATAGCCACCCTTGGAACCCGGCACGGCGCCTTTGATCAACAGCAGGCCCTTTTCAGCATCCACGCC
>CALRPR020000098.1:0-12758 GCA_943370125.1 Allobosea thiooxidans
CCGGGACTCTGTCCTGAGCGAGCCGGCAGGGCCAAAAAATCGCTGAAATTGGCCAGGTTCAGGCGCAGGCAGCGTTGAAAATATACTCGCGCGCCAAAATTACGACGCTCAATGACAGCTTTTCAGCAGCCTGCTAGAAGCCCAATCAGCACGCCTAACGCAATTTCTAATACCAGCATATGAATTCCCACACGTTAAGCATTCGTAGAGTAACTACTTTTTTGAGCAATAGCAACGCTGTGCTACTTAACGTGTAACTGTAAACTCAAAACCCAATAAAATCAACAGACTTTATTGGGTTGCGAAACTTTTGTGTAAGTTAAAAATCTATATAAATCAACAACTTAGCTCACAAAAGTCACTCCCACTCAATCGTCCCCGGCGGCTTGCTCGTGATGTCATAGGTCACGCGATTGATCCCGCGCACCTCATTCACAATCCGCGCCGCCACGCGGTTCAGGAAGTCCATGTTGAAGGGATAGACATCCGCCGTCATGCCATCCGTGCTGGTCACTGCACGAAGCGCACAGGCCTGATCATAGGTCCGCCCATCGCCCATCACGCCCACCGTGCGCACGGGCAGCAACACCGCAAAGGCTTGCCAGATCGCGTCATACAGCCCGGCATTGCGGATTTCTTCCAGGAACACCGTATCCACACGGCGCAGCAAATCCGCCTTTTCGCGTGTCACCTCACCTGGGATGCGAATGGCCAGGCCAGGCCCCGGGAAGGGATGGCGGCCCACGATTTCTTCCGGAATGCCAAGCTCTCGCCCCAGCGCGCGCACCTCATCCTTGAACAAATCGCGCAGAGGCTCAACAAGCTTCATGCGCATATGGGCGGGCAAGCCGCCGACATTGTGATGCGATTTGATGGTGACAGATGGCCCGCCAGTCGCTGAGACACTTTCAATCACATCCGGATACAGCGTGCCTTGCGCCAGGAAATCCGCGCCCCCCAGCTTGTTCTGTTCCTCCTCAAACACTTCAATGAATAGCCGCCCGATGGTCTTGCGCTTCACCTCAGGGTCCGTCACGCCGGAAAGCTGGCCCAAAAACATATCGGAAGCATCACGATGGATCAGCTTGATGTTGAAGCGGTCGCGGAAGGTGCTGACCACCTGTTCGCTTTCATTCGCGCGCATCAGCCCATGATCCACGTAAATGCAGGTCAGTTGATCGCCAATCGCTTCATGGATCAGCACCGCGGCGACCGAGCTATCAACACCGCCGGAAAGCCCACACACCACGCGCCCTTGCCCCACCAGGGCACGAATGCGCGCCACCGCTTCCTGTCGGAAACCCGCCATGGTCCAATCGCCGGCGCAGCCGCACACCCCATGCGTGAAATTCTTGAGCAACGCCGCACCATGCGGCGTATGCACCACTTCCGGGTGGAACATGGTGCCGTAAAACTGCCGCGCATCATCGGCAATAACGGCGAAGGGCGCGCCCTCGCTGCTCGCGACAGTCCGAAAACCAGGCGGCAGGGCCGTGATGCGATCACCATGGCTCATCCACACCTGCTCACGCGCACCCTTGGCCCAGACGCCGCGGGTGATGGCGCATTCGTCTGTTACATCTACAAAGGCGCGGCCGAACTCGCGATGATCGGAAGGCTCAACCAGGCCACCCAACTGCGCTGCCAATGTCTGCTGGCCATAACAAATACCCAGAACCGGCACGCCAAGGGTGAATACAGCATCTGGCGCGCGCGGGCTTTCGCCTTCGTTCACGCTGGCCGGCCCGCCTGACAAAATAATGCCGCGCGGCGCAAAGGCGCGGATGCGTTCTTCGGGCGCGTGGTGAAAGGGCCAAACTTCGCAATACACACCAGATTCCCGCACGCGGCGGGCTATCAGTTGCGTCACCTGGCTACCGAAATCGAGGATCAGCACATGATCGTGCCGGGGGGAGGAGTCGTGCGGTTCAGGGGCCATATGGGCTTGCACCACAAGCCGCGCCGTCCGGCAAGTTAGGGTTTGTCTGGTCGCATTTTCCGAGTCGCCAAGTGGGTCCACTTGGCTTGAAAATGCTCAAGCCTCCGGCGCTGCCGCGGTGGCCGCCAGAAGCGTGTCAATCGGCTCCCACAGCATCGCCACCTGCTCCACCGCCTGGCCACCCACGCGGGTCTGCCCGCGCGCGACCACTCGCCCGCCCAGATGGCGGTAGAACCACTGGGTTGGGTTGTCGCGCAGCACCCAAACCATGGCCGAACGGCACCCCACTACCCGCAAATGCGCCGCCGCCGCGCGCATCAGCCGCCGGCCAGTGCCGCGGTCCCGGTAATCCTCATTCAAATAGAGTGTATTGATCTCCCCATCCGCGAGGTCCCCGCGCCGGGACCGCCCGCCAGAGGCAAAACCGATAATAGTCGCCTCCTCCGGCGCGCTGCCTTCCGGCGCGTCATCGCCGGACGCCACCGCGACAAACACGGCATAGCCGCCGCGCCGGTCGAACATGTCGCGCTGATAGCCCGCCGCAATGCGAGTCGCGGATAGCCCGGCCAGATAGGCATCGGGCAGAATGCCGGCATAGGCGCTGCGCCATACCGCGACATGCAGCGCGCCAATCGCGGCGGCATCGCTGGCACGGGCGCGGCGGATCGCGATCATGGCTTTCTTTCCAGTACAGCGCAGAAGAATCCATCCGTACCATGCGCACCCGGAGAAAGCCGCAACCACGGGCCCGCGCAGGGCTGTTCCACGCCTGGCCGCAGCGTGGGCCAGAGCGCTTCAAGCGCCATCGGCGCGAAATCCGGGTTACTTGCCAAGAAGCTTTCCATCCGCTCCTCATTCTCCGCAGGCAATAGGGAACAGGTAGCGTAGACCAATCTTCCGCCCGGACGCACTAATTCTCTTGCCCTTTCCAGAATGTCGTTTTGCACTGCAATAAGCTCGGCTAAATCCTGCGGGCGGGTGCGCAGCCGCGCATCCGGGTTGCGCCGCCAAGTGCCGGTGCCGGTGCAGGGCGCATCCACCAAAACGCGATCAAAACTGCCGGCGCGGCGCTTGGCCCAGCGGTCCCCGGCGCTCAACAAATGGCGTTCGGCATTATCTACCCCGGCGCGGCGGAACCTCAGCGCCGCACCCTCCAGCCGGGGGGCGGAGGTATCGCAGGCGGTGATCTTGCCCCGATTTTCCATGGTGGCCGCCATGGCCAGCGTCTTGCCCCCGGCGCCGGCGCAGTAATCGGCCACCCGCATCCCGGGGCGGGCATCGGCCAAAAGCGCAATCAATTGGCTGCCTTCATCCTGCACTTCAATCAAGCCGGCCTTGAAGGCGGCCGTGCCGGTGACCGGGCGGCGAGATGGCACGCGCAGCCCCCAGGGTGAAAAGGGGGTGGGTTCAGTGGCGATGCCCTCAGTCGCCAGGGCGGCAGCGGCTTCCGCCCGGGTGCCACGCAGCATATTGGCGCGCAGATCAAGGGCTGCGGGCTGCTCCATGGCGGCGGATTCGTCTGCCAGCGCCGCGCCGAAACGCGCACGGAAATCCGGCAGCAGCCATTCCGGCAGGTTGAAGCGCACCGATTCGGACATATCCGGGTGCAAAAGCTCTCGCCCGGCCATGATTCGCACCGCGCGGGCTTCGGCTGGATTGGGCGGGGCGGCGCCATAGCGTTCGCCCGAAAAGCCCCGGCCAATATCGGCTTCGGTCCAGCGGGCCACCAGCACCAGATAGGCCATCAGCAATAAGCGTGGCGTGGGCTCGGCCGGCAGCCGTGCCAGGTTCCAATCCAGCCGCAGCCTTTGCCGCACCACACCCCAGACCCATTCACTGACGCTCCGCCGATCCCCCCCGCCAATGAAGCGCCGGGCGCGGAAAAAATCGCTGGCCACGGCATCGGCGGGGCGGCGACGGGCATCGGGGGCGAAGCACTGGGCTTCGAGCGCTGAAAGAAGCTCGATCGCCGCGGCTAGTCTGGCTGAAGGTGTCACGGTTGAAACATCGGGGCTGAAGCGCCCCCTGGCAAGGCCACCCCCCCTTCACCTTTGACACAAGCTTGCTTTAGGCTTTGGATTCAAGTGGCGAGACTCATCGCCCAAAATGAATTGAGGAAGCGCCTTATGCATCTTGGCCTTTTCATGATGCCGCTCCATCCGCCGGAGCGCCCCATGCATGAAACCCTGGCAGAGGATACGGAAAAATCCCTGCTCGCGGATCGCCTGGGCTTTCAGGAGGTCTGGGTGGGGGAGCATTTTTCCGCCACATCCGAACCCATCGCATCCCCCTTGATGTTCATGGCGGGGCTGGTGCATCGCACGAGCCTGAATTTCGGCACCGGCGTGATCAACCTGCCCAATCACCACCCGGCGATTGTGGCAGCGGAAGTCGCGCAATTCGATCATATGGCGCAGGGGCGCTTCATGATGGGGATTGGCGCGGGGGGCTTGTCTTCGGATTTTGAGCTGTTTGGCGATATTGAGCCCAAGGAACGCGGCAAGCGCATGGTCGAATCGCTTGAGACCATCCAGCGCATCTGGGCCGCCGAGCCTCCTTATGATGTCGGCGGGGAAACCTGGCCGGTGAAGATTTCGCGCAATGTGCTGCCCAAATATGGGGTGGGCTTCATGCCAAAGCCCTTCCAGCCGGGCGGGCCTTCCATTCATATTTCTGCCCGTTCCAAGGATTCGCAGGGCGTGGCACTGGCGGCCAAGCGCGGCTGGGGGGTGATCAGCGCCAATTTCGTGGCGCACCGCATCCTGGCCGGCCATTGGCAGAGCTTTGCTGCGGGGCTGCGCGAATCCGGGCAGGCGCCCGATGGCGCGCGTTGGCGCATGGCGCGGAATTTCGTGATTGCGTCAACCGATGCCGAAGCCCGCGCCCGCGCCACCGCCGAGGAAGGCGCCACACGCTATTACTTCGAATACCTCGGCAGTCTCGCGAAGCGCGCCGGGCTCGCCGCCACCATGACGCCGCGCGAAGACATGGACCATAACACCGCAACGGCCGAGGATATGATTGACGCCTGCGTGATCGCCGGCAGCCCGCGCACCGTGTTGGACAAGCTGATTGCGCTGCGTGAGGAAGCCGGGCCCTATGGCCATGTGTTGATGGCGGGGCTTGATTGGTCCGGCCCCAATGCCGCTTGGGAGGCTGAGAGCATGGCGCGTTTGGCGCAGGAAGTGATGCCAAGGCTGCGCCAGCATCTTGATCGGCGCGCGGCGGCGGAGTGAACCAAAAAAAGTGAGGGGTAGCCGCAGATTTCCACCAGGGGTGTCTAATCTTCAGAACTTTATTTACGAATCTCGGTTAGATTAGCTTCATGACGAAAACCATCCCCGGCGGCATCAATGCCGCAATGAATGCGACGCTGAGCGGCATGCAGCGAGCCGTGGAGCGTCTAGAACTGGCGGCAATACGCCTTGCCAATACTACCGCAGTGCCAGAACGGCCTGTCTATGTCCCGCCCATCCCACGAGAAGGCATCGGTTCCGGCATTGCCGCCATTCAGGGGCAGGAAGCCCTTGAGACGGCCATGGTTGATATCATGATCGCAAAACGCGCTTATGAAGCGAATGCCAAAGCTTTTCGTTTTATCTCGGCCACGGAGGATTGGCCCTTCAGCCGAGGGTTCTGATCAGCGCTTTCTAAGAACTAACGTAGTCCAAGGCCCAACATCGATCTTACGTTCAAGCACCAGGCCCTGACGGCGATGCGCCGCCAGCACCATACGTGCCTGCGTGCCGAGAAGCCCGGCCAAAATGGCCGTTCCCTGCGGTGCAAGATGTGCCGCCAATTCTCGCGCCATGGCGCAAAGCGGGCGCGCCAGAATATTCGCGAAAATCAGATCATAGCGCTTGCCCTGCAATCGCCGATCGCGCCAGCCATCCGCCAATAAGGCGCGCATCTGGGCAGACAGGCCATTCAACCGCGCATTCTCCGCACAAATGCGCACCGACCAGGGTTCGATATCGGTGGCCGTCACCGGAACGTGCAACAGCTTCGCCGCCGCCATGGCGAGAATGCCCGAACCACTGCCCAAATCCATGATGCGCCGAGGACAGCGATGCGCCATGGCTTCAAAGGCCATCAGGCAGCCTTGCGTCGAAGCGTGCTCGCCCGACCCAAACGCCAAACCCGCATCCAGCTTCAACACTAGCCGATCAAAACTGGGCCGATCCGCAACATGGGTCGGGCGGATCAAAAACCGCTTTCCAATCCGCTGTTCCGGAAAAGCCTGCACGGTGCGTGCAAGCCACCCATCCGCTTCCACCGGCGCGATCTGCAATTCGGGCTGGGCGATGCCGGCCACTAGCGCCGCCAAAGCCAGGGCGCTTTCCAATTCCTCCTGCCCCGCACCGGCTTCGCGCACACCTTCCACGCGCCAGGTATCGCTCGGCTCATCGCGGAAATAGGCGACCGTGCCGCAGACTTGTTGCAAGGCGGCTTCGAAGAAGGGCAGCGCTTCCTCACTCAGCCCATCAATGCTGAGCGCTTCAAGCGGTTCAGCGCGGCGTCGAGAAAGCGCGCCCGCGCCATCAGGGCCAGCAGGGCGCATCAGGCTTTCTCCACAAAACGATCAATCAGGCGCTTTTCGCCGGCCTTGTCGAAACGCACATCCAGCCGATCATCTTCCACGCCCGTCACCTCGCCATAGCCGAATTTCTGGTGAAAGACGCGATCACCCTTGGCATAACGCGCGGAACTCGTCGGGCGTTCCTTCACTTCCCAAGCGGCTGCTTCAATCACGCGCGGGCGCTGGCCGTAAAGCCCACCAGTGCTCGGGAATACACTGGCGCTTCGCATTTCTCGTGCGGCATTGCCTTCCAGCTTGATTTCAGATGCCGGCAATTCATCAAGAAAGCGCGACGGGATGGAGGCCTGCCAATTGCCGTAAATGCGCCGATTGGCGGCATGGCTGATCACCGCAAAACGCCGCGCGCGCGTGATGCCAACGTAGGCAAGCCGCCTTTCTTCTTCCAAGGCGCGTTCCCCACCTTCTTCAAGGCTGCGCTGCGATGGAAAGACGCCTTCTTCCCAGCCAGGCAGAAAAACGCGATCAAATTCCAAGCCCTTTGCGCCATGCAGTGTCATGATGGAAACGCGCTGACCTTCCGCCGCTTCGTCAATTTCCATCACCAATGAGACATGTTCCAGAAACCCAGCCAGGGTTTCGTAATCCGCCATGGCGCGCAGCAATTCCTTGAGGTTATCAAGCCGCCCTGGCGCTTCCGGGCTACGATCCTGCTTCCACATATCGGTATAGCCGCTTTCTTCCAGAAGCGTCGCCGCCATCACCACATGGCCTTCATTCGGCAGCATGGCGCGCCAGCGGGCGAAACCTTCCAGCAATTCACCCAAAGCGGCACGCGCCTTGGCCTGCTTGATCACGCCCTTTTCCAAGGCAAGCCCAGCGGCAATCGCAAGCGGCACGGCTTCGGCGCGCGCCAGCGCATGCATCTCCCGCATCGCGGTATCGCCAAGCCCGCGCTTGGGCAGGTTCACAATCCGTTCAAACGCCAGATCATCCGCGGGCTGCGCCACCACACGGAAATAGGCCATGGCATCGCGGATTTCCTGACGTTCATAAAACCGCGCGCCACCCACCACGCGATAGGGCAGGCCAAGCGTGATCAGCCTTTCTTCAAAAGCGCGCGTCTGAAAACCGGCGCGGATCAGAATGGCTATTTCACCAAGGCCCTCACCCGAACGCCGCGCCGCTTCAATGCGTTCCCCGACCATGCGCGCTTCCTCTTCGCTGTCCCAGACTGAGACAACGCGCACCTTCTCCCCATCCGCGTCATTGCGCCCGGCGCGCAGTGTTTTGCCAAGCCGGCCCGTATTATGCGCTATCAGCCCGGAAGCAGTGGCCAAAATATGCCGGGTTGAACGGTAATTGGATTCCAACCGCACCACCTGCGCGCCGGGGAAATCCTTTTCAAACCGCAGGATGTTTTCAATCTCCGCCCCGCGCCAGGAATAGATGGATTGGTCATCATCACCGACGCAGCAGATATTATGATGCGCCTGCGCCAAAAGCCGCAGCCAGTAATATTGCACCAGATTGGTGTCCTGATATTCATCCACCAGAATATAGCGAAAGCGCCGCTGATAATCGGCCAGCACTTCCGGGTGCCCGCGCAAAATCGTCACCACATGCAGCAGCAAATCACCGAAATCAGCCGCATTCAGCGCCCTCAGCCGCGCCTGATAGGCCTCATAAATTCCGCGTGCGCGCCCTGCGGCGTAATCCGTATCCTCGGCCGGCGTGACGGCATCGGGCGTCAGGCCGCGATCCTTCCAGCGTTGAATGATCGCCATCAACCCCGGCGCGGGCCAGCGCTTGAGGTCAAGATTTTCGGCTTCCATCACCTGTTTCAGCAGGCGCAGCTGATCATCCGTATCCAGGATGGTGAAATTGGAATTCAGCCCCACAAGTTCCGCATGGCGGCGGAGCATGCGTGCGGTGAGTGCGTGAAAGGTGCCAAGCCAAAGCCCTTCCACAGTCTCGCCCATCATCGCGCCAACACGTTCGCGCATTTCCCGCGCGGCCTTATTGGTGAAGGTCACCGCCAGCACCTGAGATGGAAAGGCTTTGCGGCTGCGCAGCAGATGCGCAAACCGTGTGGTCAACACGCGCGTCTTGCCAGTACCCGCGCCCGCCAGCACCAATAGCGGCCCATCAAGCGCTTCCACCGCCGCGCGCTGTTCAGCATTGAGCCGCGCGAGGTAATCAGCCTCGCTCATTGGCAGGAACCGATGGAAGCGGCGCTGCAAATCTTCTGGCCATCCAGCCAGCGCGCCCCGCCAAGCTGCGCGCCGGAAAGATTGGTGCCGGCAAGCTCAGCCCCGGTCAGATCGGCGCCGCGCAAATCGGCGCGAAACAGAGTAGCGCGGCGCAAATCAACGCCCTTCAACACCGCCCCCGCCAGCACAGCGCGGGTCAGATCCACATTGCGTAGCGTGGCGCCGGTGAGATCGGCATTGGACAGATCGGCGAAGCTGAAGCGCGCATCGGAAGCGTCAACGCCGATCAGCTTCGCACCTACCATGCTGGCGCGTGCGAAAGACGTATCGCGCATGGTCGCGCCGGTCAGGTCGCGCCCGCTTAGGTCAATGCCATCCAGCAGGCAGCGCCGCCATTCCACGCCAGGCGCGGGGGAATCGGCGCAAGCGCCAAGGGCGGGGCCAGCCAGGAGCAGCGCACCAAGCAGGAGGGGAATCTGGGGGAATTTGATCACTCGGGGGATATAGAGGGTCCGCCCCGCCGGTCCAACCGCGCCCGACTTGCATCACGGCCCCGAAGCGGCGAGCATGATGGGACTTAACCCCGGGAGGTCACGATGCCCCGCCATTCTTTCGCCCTTGGCCTTTTGGCCCTGCTGCCTTTGCCGGCGGCCGCGCATCACCCGATGGACGGCGCCATGCCGGAAACGCTGTGGCAGGGCTTTGCTTCTGGTATCGGCCACCCGGTGATTGGGCTGGATCATCTGGCCTTTCTGCTGGCGGCCGGCGTGCTAGCGGCGGCGCTCCCGCGCGGTGAAGCTTTCCGCGCGATGGCTGGTTTCCTGATCGCCAGCATTGCAGGGGTGGCGCTGCATTTGGCCGGCATTGGCCTGGGTGCGACCGAGGCGCTGGTGGCGGCTTCGGTGCTGATGGCGGGGCTGGCGCTGCTGATGACGCGGCGGGTCAGCGCTGGGGCCTTGCTGGCAGGTTTTGCCCTGGCCGGGCTGTTCCATGGCCATGCCTTTGCGGAGGCGGTGATCGGCGCCGAGGCAACACCGATCCTTGCCTATCTGGCGGGGCTTTCGGTGATCCAGGGCGCCTTGATGCTGGGCGCCATGGCGCTCACGCGGCAGGCCACGCGCGCGCGCTGGCTGCGCCCCGCGATGGGCGCAGCGGCAAGCTTGGCGGGGGTTGGGTTTTTGGTGGTGGCTTTGGTGGCCTAAGCCGCCCGCCAAACCACCGGAAACACCTCACTATCCATCGCCGCACCATGTGCCGGCGCATTCGCAGGCGCCGGAGGGCTTTCTATCCCCTTGCGGCGCGTGAACACCGCATCATCGCCCGTCCAACGCGCTGAAACTGCGCGGCGGCGCAGCTTGCCGCTGCGATTGCCCGGTGCGCCATGCAAAGTCAGCCCATGGAAGGCCACGCAATCGCCGGGCTCCAAATCCCAGCCCAGCAGCGTATAGGCACCGCGATTACCCTCAACATCGGGCACCGGCAGAAAGCGCGGATCGTCAGAAGGATGGTCAGCGCTATCGGCGAAGCGCTTCGGCTTGAACCATTCGCCCCGGCGATGCGACCCGGCCACATATTCCACGCCATTCTCCAGCGCCACGGTATCAAGCGGTATCCAAAGCGAACACACCTGCCAGCCCTCAACCGTCCAATAGGGCTGGTCATTATGCCAGGGCGTCGGTTCTTCCGTGCCTGGTTCCTTTACCAGCACATGTTCATGGAACAGATTGACCTTGCCGCTTTGCATCAGCGCGCCGGCAATGGCGGCGGCAGGGGAATGGCGCAAAAACGCCTCATATTCCGCAATGCGCTGCCAGGAACAGTAATCGCCGAAGAACATGCCGGGCTTGCCTTCCGGCGTATAGCGTTTGCCGAAGGGGCCGGGCTCGCGCAGGTTGCGTTCCACCCCACCAGCGAGCAACTCAATCCAATGCGGCGCGAAGGCGCCACGGATCACAACCGCGCCGTCACGATCATAATCGGCGATGGTCTGGGGATCGAGGATTTGGGGCATCGCGTTTCTCCTGCACAGGGCAAGAATGTTAGGAGACCGAAGCCGTAGCCGTAAAGCCGCGCACGAAGGCTTCCTGCCCTGGGGTTTCAACGGCTCCCTGATAATAGGCAGCGCGGAGCCAGGCCACCGGGTCGCCTTCCACCGCGCCTGACATAATGGCAAGGCAGGCCATAACGGTGCCGGTGCGCCCAATGCCGGCCTTGCAGCCAATATGATACGCGCCATCGGGCGCGGCGCGCATCGCTTCCAACATCTGCGCCAATATCGCCCGCAACGCAGCCTCATCCGGCACGCCGTAATCCGGCACATCAAGCTGCCATTCTGCTTCCGCCGCGCGCGCTGCGCCCGCTTCCAGGCAAAGCCCCCGCGCGCCTTCCGGCATGGCATCAAACGGCCCGCCCGAGATGCTGATCACCTTGCCATCCAAGGGCAATTCAAGCAGGCCGCGCAGCATCAGGGCGCAGCATTTCCGGTGCCATTATCGGCAACCAGCACGGGTTCCAGCAGGCTTTCCGCTTCCTGCTTCAACCGCAAATAGGACCGCACCGAAAAGGGCAACATGCCAAGATAGATTATGCCTGCCATGGCAAGCGCGCCCCAGGGTTCAGCAAAAAGCAGCGCCATGTAGAAGCCAACGCCCAGCAGTAGCGGCAATACCGCCGCGCGCGGCACCTTGAAATTCTTGAAGGACCAGGTGGGCAGTGTGCTCACCATCAGCCCGCCCACCAGGATCAGAACGCCCGCGATCAGCACGGGGTTGCGCATGATACTGGCCAGCAAGGGCATTTCGATTTGCGTGAAGAAAAGCCACGCAAAAAGCGGAAACAGCGCGCAGCCCGCCCCCGCCGGTGCCGGCACGCCGGTGAAGAAATTATAGGTATAGGCAGGCTTTGGCGCCGGCCCCACATCCAGCGTCGCATTGAAGCGCGCCAGCCGCAGCGCGGAGCACACCGCAAACAGCAATGCCGGCGCAAACGCAATGCCGCGATAATCCTGCAAGGCCCAAAGATACAGCACCAGCGCGGGTGCGACGCCGAAAGAAAGAAAATCGGCCAGGCTATCGAATTCCGCCCCGAAACGAGATGTCGCCTTCAGCAGGCGCGCAAGCCGCCCATCCAGCCCATCAATCACGCCCGCCACCACAATCAGCACGGCGGCTTCGGCAAAGCGCGCTTCAAAGGCAGCGCGGATAGCGACAAGCCCGCAGCACAGCCCCAGCATGGTCATGATATTCGGAATCAGGCGATTGAAGGATTGCCCTTCAAAACGAGGCCTGGTGCGTGGGCGCAAGCGCCGCCGCAGCCGCCGCATGCGCCCAGGCTGGCCCATTTCCTTCTGCGTATTCATCGCGCCTGCAACTCCGCCAATACCGTCTCACCACCAATCATGGTCTGGCCCACGGCGACCATGGGCGTAACACCCGGCGGCAGGTAGATATCCGTGCGGCTGCCGAAACGAATAATGCCAAAGCGATCGCCCGCCTGCACCGCATCACCCACCTTGGCATCACACAGAATGCGCCGCGCGATCAGCCCGGCAATCTGCACCACCGCAATGTCGCGCCCATCGGGCAGGCGCAGTGCAACTGCATTGCGTTCATTCTCATCACTTGCCTTGTCCAGATTGGCGCTCAGGAATTTGCCGTGGTGATAGGCAATGCGCGTCACCGTGCCATCGCACGGCATCCGGTTCACATGCACATCAAGCACGGACAGGAATATCGCAATGCGCCAGCGGGTTTCCTCGCCCATGCCCAATTCCACCGGCGGCTTGGCCGGCATGACAGACACCACATGCCCATCCGCCGGCGCCAGCACCAGGCCAGGGCGCGCGGGCGGGATGCGTTCCGGGTCGCGGAAGAAGTAAAGGCAGAACAGCGTGAACGCCACGCCGAGCCAAAACAGGAAGCCGCCAAGCAGCGCGCCGCCCAGCAGCGCCACCGCCGCGCCGCCGATAAGGAAGGGTTTCGCCGCCGGATGAGGCCGGGCGAGAACCATGCGAAGACTTTGTCCGAGTGCCATGCGGGTCCGCTTACATTGTTTTTACTAAAATTGCACA
>CALRPR020000099.1:0-12659 GCA_943370125.1 Allobosea thiooxidans
AGGCGACACCGGAAGCGGCGATGCGCGAGGCCGAGCGCCGGTCACGCCGCATCTTCCGTCGTGCCTGAACGCAACAAGGGCGGCCTTCAACGTAAAGGCCGCCCCCTGCCGGAGCCCCAGTAATGTCCAGCACAACCACCGGATGGGTCAGGCCGAAGATCGAGCAGAATTGGCTGATAAGGCTGCTCGATTGGAAGCCCTTCCTAATTTTCATCTGCCTGCTGCCCGCTATCGGGTTGCTTGCGGTATTCCTGACCTATCCGCTGGGGCTTGGGATTTGGCTTGCCTTCACGGATACAACCATCGGGCGCAGCGGGCGTTGGGTCGGGCTTGAGAATTTCGAGTTCATGTTCGAAGACCCGATTTTTTGGAACGCGGTCTTCTTCAGCGTTTTCTACACAGGCGTCGCGACCATCGGGAAATTTGGGCTTGGTCTTTGGCTGGCGCTGCTTTTGAACAATCACCTACCCTTCAAATCACTGCTGCGCGCGATCATTCTGCTGCCTTGGATTGTGCCGACGGTGCTGACGGCGGTGGCCTTCTGGTGGATCTATAATCCGCAATTTTCCGTCATTTCCTGGATGCTGATCGAACTTGGCCTGCGCGATACCAATGTTGATTTCATCAATACCGCCTGGCCCGCGCGCTGGTCCCTGATTGCGGCTAATATCTGGCGCGGCATTCCCTTTGTCGCCATTTCTCTGCTGGCTGGTTTGCAAACCATTTCGCCATCGCTTTACGAAGCCGCGCTTTTGGATGGCTCCACAGCCTGGCAGCGCTTTCGCTACATAACCTTCCCGATGCTGCTGCCGATCCTGGCGATTGTCATGACCTTCAGCATCATTTTCACCTTCACGGATTTCCAGCTTGTCTATGCCATCACGCGCGGCGGGCCGGTGAATTCAACGCATCTGCTCGCAACGCTGGCCTTCCAGCGCGGCATTCCTGGCGGGCAATTGGGGGAAGGTGCGGCGATTGCGGTTTCCATGATCCCCTTCCTCGTCTTCGCAACGCTGTTCAGTTATTTCGCCTTGGCGCGGCGCAAATGGCAGCAGGGTGAGAGCAATGATTGAAGCCGGGAGCAAAAAGCAATGAGCGCCACAACCCAAGCTGAAGCAACTGAAGCAAGCGCCGCCCCGCCATCTGAAGCCATGGCCTGGGACAGCAAGGCGCGGCGGATGGTCACCATCTATCTGCCGCTCGCCTGCTTCCTGATCATTCTGCTCTTTCCATTCTATTGGATGACAATCACATCCTTCAAACCGAATGCGGAGCTGTATGATTACAAGACGCATAATCCCTTCTGGATCACTTCTCCCACGCTCGATCACATCAGGTTGCTGCTGTTCAACACGGCCTATCCGAAATGGCTGATGACGACGATGATGGTGGCGGTTGGCGCGACTGTTCTTTCGCTCGTCAGTTCAACGCTTGCGGCCTATGCCATCCAGCGTTTGCGCTTCAAGGGCAGCCAATATGTGGGGCTTGGGATTTACCTTGCCTATCTGGTGCCGCCTTCCATCCTATTCATTCCACTCGCAACCATGGTGTTCCAACTTGGGCTGTTTGATACACCCTTCGCGCTGATCCTGGTCTATCCGACCTTCCTGGTGCCCTTCTGCACCTGGCTGCTGATCGGCTATTTCAAATCAATTCCCTATGAGCTTGAGGAATGCGCGCTGATTGATGGCGCCACGCGGCTGCAAATCCTGCGTCAGATCACGCTGCCGCTTGCCGTGCCTGGGCTGATCAGCGCTGGCATTTTCTCCTTCACGCTGTCCTGGAATGAATTCATCTATGCGCTCGCCTTCATTCAATCGAGCGAGAACAAGACAGTGCCGGTCGCGATCCTGACCGAATTGGTCACCGGCGATGTCTATCAATGGGGCGCACTGATGGCGGGCTCACTTTTGGGGTCGCTACCGGTTGCGATCTTCTACTCCTTCTTTGTGGATTACTATGTTTCCTCCCTGACCGGCGCGGTCAAGGAATGAGCTGAAAAGGACCTATCACATGGCGAAATTTACCATCCTGACGCCCGCGGCGGCGTCCTTCACCACCACAGGCGGCGGCTATGATTATGAGCTGGAAGCGCTGGAAGGCATGGGCGTCGAGATCATCGAATGCCAGCCGAATGAAAAGGACTTCATCGCCAAAGCCGGCCAGGCGGATGCGGTTTACGCGAAGGGCATGCAATTCAATGCCAAGATGATCAAGGCGCTGAAGAAGTGCCGCATCATCGCGCTTGGTTCCGTGGGCGTTGATTATGTGGATGTGGCGGCGGCGACCGCGCAGGGTATTCCGGTCACGAATTGCCCTGATACCTTCATCGAAGAAGTGGCCGATCACGCCATGATGCTGCTGTTGGCCACGCATCGGCGCTGCATCGAACAGGACCGGATGGTGCGTGAAGGCCGCTGGGGTGAAGGCCGCCCGCAATTGCTGCAAATCCCGCGCCTGATGGGCCAGACGCTGGGCTTCATCGGCTTCGGTCGTGTGGCGCGCGCCACCGCAATTCGCGCCCGCGCTTTTGGCCTGCACATGAAGGCCTATGACCCCTTCGTTGAAGAACTGACGATGTCAGCCCTTGGCGTGGAGCCAGCCAGCCTTTCCGATTTGCTGGCGAGTTCTGATTTCGTGTCCATGCATTTGCCGGATACGCCTGAGACCCGCGGCTTTTTCAAGGAAAAGCACTTCAAGCAGATGAAGAAGAACGCGCTTTTCATCACCACGGGCCGCGGCCCGACAGTGGAAGAAGCCGGGCTGATCAAGGCGCTGCAAAGGGGCTGGATCGCGGGTGCGGGCATTGACGTGTTTGAAATTGAACCGACCAAGCAGGATAATCCGCTCCATAAGATGCAGAATGTGATCCTGTCGCCGCATAATGCCTCCGCCTCCGCGCGGTTTGATCCGGCTCGCAAGCGCCGTGTGGGGCAGAATGTCGCCCTCGTGCTTTCGGGCCGCTGGCCGCTTTCCTGCGTGAACCCGACCGTGCTGACGGATTCCAAGCTGAAGCGTTGGCAGCCCTATTCCATGGAACGCGGGCCGAATTCGTAACAGCCAAAGGCGCATCACATGTCTGAAACTGAAAACCCCGTCCTTCTCACACGGGAAGGACCGGTGGTGCGCCTGACACTCAATCGGCCGCATCGGCGCAATGCCATGTCGTCTGCCATGGGTGTTGCTTTGGATGCCGCACTTGATGCGCTGGAGAAAGACACCTCTGCACGCATCATCATCTTCTCAGGCGCTGGCGGGCATTTCTGCGCGGGGCTTGATCTGACCGAAGTGGGCTCTCAAGGGACCGAGGCAGAACGGCTTGCCGCCGCGCAGCAACGCAACCACGCGACGGGGCAGCGCTTCGTCAGGCTTTGCAACCTGCCGCAGGTGGTGATTGCGGCTGTGCAGGGCGCAGCCCATGCTGGCGGGCTTGGCTGGCTTTGCGCGGCTGATATCGCGATTGCCACAGCAGATGCGCGCTTCGCCGCGCCGGAAGCCAAGCGCGGCCTGGTGCCGGCGCAAATCCTGCCCTGGATGGTGCGCCGCATGGGCCGCAGCAATGCCGCGCGCATGGTGCTGCAAGGCAATGTGATTGACGCGCCTGAAGCCGCGCGCATTGGCCTGGTTCATCAGATGGTGACCGATGCCGCCGCTTTGGAAGCGGCTGTCGCTTCGGTGATTGCGGATTGCCGGCAGGGCGCGCCGCGTGCCTTGGCGGAAACCAAGAAGCTGATCGCCGCACTCGGTCCGCTTTCGCCCGATGGTTACGCGGAAGCCGGGGCACTGGCCTTTGCGCGTTGTGCCTCCGGCGATGAAGCGCGCGAAGGCATTGCCGCTTTCAAGGAAAAGCGCCCCCCTACCTGGGCTTCCTGAGCGTTAGCCCAACCAGCGCCGAGACCAGCAAAAGCTGCGTTGCCATAAGGAGTTTCGGTAGCGTCCAGCTTCCGGTCAGGCTGACCAGCGCGGCGAAAATCGAAGGCCCGGCGACATAGCCGAGAAAGACGAAAATCGTCGAACCCGCGGTTGCATCCGCGACCTTGCCGGGGGGCGCGAGCCGCGCGACTTCCGCCAGCGAAATCCCATTCCAGGAAGCGCCGAAAAAGCCCGTCAGCACGCATATCAGCGCAAGCGGCCAGAAACCGGAATCCGCAGGCAGCAGCGCCAAGGCAAGGATGGCGCCGCTAGCGACAAAGCCCTGCGCCACCAGATTGGCCAAAGCATTGCCCGTCCGGTCCGCCACCCAGCCCAACAGAATGCGCGCCACCACCCCGGCGAATTGCATGGCGGCAAAAACACTGCCGGCCAGCACCAGATCAAAGCCGCGCTTTTCCACAAGCCAGGTGACGGTGAAGGAAAACAGGCAGCCCTGACAAATAGCGAAGGAAACCGATAACGCCGTCACGCGCCTCAGCATCGGGTTCTGTTTGAAGGTCGCCAATGGGGCGCTGATAGCGCGCGCTGAAAAGATGTCATGGAGGCGTAACCGTTGCGCGCGATTGCGTTCCGCATCAAAAGCCGGGCGCAGCGGTTGGATCACCAATATGGCAAGCACGCCAACGCCAAAGGCAAGCATCAGTGCCGCCGGCCAGCCATAGGCGAGTGCCACGGGGGCAGCGATCAACCCGGCCAAAGCGCCGCCGGCGGGCGCGCCCGCCTGTTTGATGGAAAAGATCAGTGAACGATGCGCAGGCGGCGCGGTTGCCGCCAGCATGCGGCTGCCGGCGGGCGGTGTTGGCCCATAGCCAAGCCCGAGCATGAAGGCCGCCAGGAATATCGCCCAAGCCTGACCCAGGCTTGCCACCAGCAGCGCCGTCACCGCCATGGCAGTGCCCAATTGCAGCATGCGCACCGGCCCCATGCGCGCCAGGAACACACCGCCAATCAGCAGATAAAGCACGGTCGCAAGCGCAGTCAGGGAAGAAAGATTGCCGACCCTTTCCGGCGCCAACCCCGTGCTCGCCATGATCAGCGGCGCAATCACCGGCAGGCTTTGGCCCATGAAGGAGGCGACCATTTGCATCAGCATGGTGGCGCCAAGGGCGAAGAGCCAGTGATTCATTACTGCATTAAGCCAGCTTCAGAGCGTCCGGGCCAGAGGGGCGCCCTGCTGACATTTTCGCAAGGCCGCCCTATGTCAGCGGCGACCCGAAAGCTTGCCGAGGACCCCCATGGCCAATCCTGACGACCTTAAGCCGCTTCGCCCCCTAGCCGCGCTGATCTTCGGGTCGCGCTGGCTGCAATTGCCGCTCTATCTGGGGCTGATCGTCGCGCAATGCGTCTATGTCTATAAATTCCTCAAGGAATTGACCCATTTGGTGCTGGATGCCTCGACCTTCTCCGAACAGCAAATCATGCTGATCGTCCTTGGCCTGATTGACGTCGTGATGATCGCTAATCTGTTGGTGATGGTTATCGTTGGCGGGTTTGAAACCTTTGTTTCGCGCTTGAACCTTGCCGGACACCCGGATCAGCCGGAATGGCTGAGCCATGTGAATGCCAGCGTGTTGAAGATCAAATTGGCCATGGCGATTGTGGGCATTTCCTCAATCCATTTGCTGCGGACCTTTATCGAGGCTGGCAATCTTGGCTCGCCCAATGCCGCCTTCACCGAAACGGGTATCATGTGGCAGACCATTATCCACACCATCTTCATCCTCTCCGCGATCGGCATTGCCCTGGTGGATCGGCTGACTACCGTGCCGACCGGGGGGAAATCGGGGCATTGACGTCCGGGTTGAAGATTTTCGGCTTTCCTGAGGCGCTGTTACATATTAAAAGCTTCATCTTCCAAGCCTCGGGACAAGGGCGCTGGATGGTTTTGCTCAACCTTTTTGAACAGGGAGCTTCCCGCAGTGGAACGTCGTAACTTCATCAAACAGGCAGGCTTTGGCACCACCGCCGTCGCCGCCACCGCTCTTGCAACTCCGGCGCTGGCTCAGGCCATGCCGGAAATCCGTTGGCGCCATACCTCGGCCTTCCCGAAATCGCTCGATACGCTGTTTGGCGGGACGGAGCTTTTCGCCAAGGCCATCAATGAAATGTCCGATGGCAAGTTCCAGATCCGTATTTTCGCTGCAGGCGAAATCGTGCCGGCGCTGCAGGTGTATGATGCCGTGCAGAATGGCACGGTGGAATGCGGCCAGGACGCGGCCTATTACCATTTCGGCAAGGACCCGTCCTTCGTGTTCGAAACGGGCCTGCCCTTCAGCCTGAACCAGCGGCAGTATTATTCCTGGCTGCGCTTTGGCGGCGGTCATGAATTGATCAATGACTTCTATCGCCCGCTTGGCGTTCGGTCCTTCACCTTCGGCGGCACGGCCTGCCAGATGGGTGGCTGGTTCCGCAAGGAAATCAACACGGTTGAAGATCTGCGCGGCCTGAAATTCCGCGTGGGTGGCTTTGCCGGCAATATCCTGCGCCGCCTTGGCGTGGTGCCGCAGCAGATTGGCGCTGGCGATATTTATCCCGCGCTGGAACGCGGCACGATTGACGGCGCCGAATGGGTCGGGCCGCATGATGATGAAAAGCTCGGCTTCAACAAGGTCGCGCGCTTCTATCATTATCCCGGCTGGTGGGAAGGCGCGTCCTGCGGCACGCTGTTCATCAACGAACGGGCCTGGAATTCTATCCCCAAGATCTATCAATCCATGATCGAAGCCGCCGCTGGGCTCGTCACCGCCTCCATGGTGCCGAAATACGATGCGCTGAACCCGCAGGCCATGAAACGTCTGCTTGCTGGCGGTACGCAGCTGAAGCCCTTCTCGACACCTGTTCTGCAGGCCTGTTATGATGAGTGCTGGAAGTATTATGATGAAGTTGCCGCCCAGAACGCCCCCTTCAAGCGGATGCTGGACAGCCTGAAGGCCTTCCGTCCCGATAACGTCGCGTGGTTCCGTGTTGCAGAGGGCAGTTTCGACAGCTTCATGCATAGGATGTCGGCTGCCAATCGCATTTGATTCAGCCGCGTAGTTGGTTTTCTTGGAACCGGTCAGGTGGTAGCACCTGACCGGATTTTTGTTGCCATAGAGCAGATCACGTTCAGATGGAATCATCTGAACGTGTGAAGATGCTCGAAAAACAACGATTTAGAGCGGGTTGCGTGAACCCATGTGAAAGCAACACGCTCTATTGAGCCCAAAGAAAAACCCCATGGCAGTTCGCCATGGGGTTTTGCGTCGAGGGCCTAGCCAGGATTTACCTTGGCGGCCCGAAGCTTGGCGGTGCTAGATCATCCTCCTCGGGTGGCGGTGCGACTTCGATCCTGACCGTACTTGGGTCAATACCGTGCGGTTTATCAAGGAAGAAGGTCACGGTAATTGGCATGAAGATCACGATCGCCACCATGATGAGCTGTAAGCCCACCCAGGGAATGGCGCCCCAATAGATATCCGCGCTGCTGATGGACTTCGGGATCACGCTGCGGAGATAGAACAGCGCAAAGCCGAAGGGCGGATGCATGAAGCTGGTCTGCATATTCACGCAGAGCATCACACCGAACCAGATCAGTGCCGCATCCGCGCCCACCACCGGGGTCAGCAGCTTCTGCGCCACTGGCGCCAGCATGGGGACAATGATGAAGGCGATTTCGAAGAAATCGAGGAAGAAGGCCAGGAAGAAGACCAGCAGATTGACCGCGATCAGGAAGCCCCAAACGCCGCCCGGCAGGCTGGTCAGCCCATGTTCCACCCAAAGATTGCCATCCACGCCGGCGAAGACGATGGAAAAGCAGGTCGCCCCCACCACAATGAAAGCGACCATGGAGGTGATGCGCATGGTGGCGCGCATGCCTTCCACAATCAGATCATGCAGGGGCTTGTCCTGCCAGGCACGCCAGCAGAGCCAAATGACCGATGCGAAGAATACGGAGAAGCTGATGCGAAACGGCACAGTCTTCATGCCGACCGTGTAGGCAGCGACCAGACAGCAGGCTACGGCGATCAACCCGGCAGCATAGGCCGTCTGATCCATCTTGGTCATTTTTGTATTGCGCAGCACCGCCAGGATGATGGCGCCAACCGTGCCCAACGCACCGGCCTCGGTCGGTGTTGCCAGACCAAGCATAATGGTGCCGAGCACAAGGAAGATCAGCACGGCAGCGGGGATGATGCCCCACATGCATTTAATCAGGAGCGGCCGGCCCGTAAGGGTCCGCGGCACCGGCGGCAAATCCTGTGGCCGAATGATTGTCAGGAACCAGGTATAAAGCGCGAAAAGCGCAATCTGCAGCAGCGAAGGCCCCCAGGCGCCGAGGTACATGTCGCCCACGGACTTGCCCAACTGGTCAGCCAGCACCACCAGCACCAGCGAAGGCGGTACCAGCTGTGTGATGGTGCCGGATGCGGCAAGTACGCCGGTCGCGTATCTGATATTGTAATTGTAGCGCATCATCACCGGCATGGTGATCAGCGCCATGGCGATTACCTGCGCGGCCACGGTGCCGGTAATGGCGCCCAGGATGAAGCCCACGATAATGACCGAATAGCCAAGCCCGCCCTTCATCGGGCCGAATAACTGCCCCATGCTTTCCAGCATGTCTTCCGCCAGCCCGCATTTCTCCAAGATCGCGCCCATGAGCGTGAAGAAGGGAATGGCGAGCAGCAAATCATTGGCCAGAATACTGCCGAAAATGCGCCCCGGTATGGCTTGCATGAAGTCCAGGGTGAAAAAGCCCTGCGCCATGGAAATCATGCCAAAGAACAGGCCAACAGACGCAAGCGAAAAGGCCACCGGAAAGCCAATAATCAAGAATACCACCAGCCCCGCGAACATCAGGGGCGGCATCCACTCCAAAGGTATCATTGCACTGGCCTCTCGTAATGGGCTTCAAGATCGGGGATGTCATAGCCCCGCAAAGCGGCAACGCGCTTAATGAGTTCCGAAATGCCTTGCAGGGTCAGCAGCCCAAAGCCCAGCGGGATCAGGAATTTCACCGGCCAGCGCAGCAAGCCGCCGGCATTGCTGGACCATTCATTCATATGGAAAGACTGCATAAAGAAGGGCCAGGAAAGCCAGCCAATCAGGATACAGGCCGGCAGCAGGAAGACGATAATGCCCGCGATATCGAGCTGTATCTGCCCACGCCGCGATAGCATCATGTACAGGATATCTACCCGCACATGTTCATTGCGCTTCAGCGTATAGCTGGCGCCAAGCATGACGATGGCGGCGTACATATACCATTGCAGTTCAAGCCAGGCGTTGGAGCTTATGTCAAAGCCATAGCGCATCATGGCGTTGACGGAACTGACCAGGACAGCGAGCAGCACAAGCCAATCGCAGACCCCGCCGATGCGTTGATTGATCCAGTCGACAAACCGACTGAACGCCAAGAGTGGCGCCATGAAGCGAATACCCCCTGTTGGAATCTCCGTCCCGCTCGGGTGGCGAGATTCTTTACTGATTGGAGACACGCTAACGGAGGCTTGCGCAAAAGGAAACAGCCGCAAGGGGGTGAGCGCGTGAGATTTCGGTAACATGCCCCCTTCGCACCAAAGCGCGGGCCTGCCAGGATCATGGCTGCCAGGGACGAGGGAACAGGCCCGCCCGGCCAAAGTAGGAGGAAACCATGAAGCGCCGCCAGATTCTTGTCGCCGGGGCAGCCATGCTCGCCGCCCCCAGCGTCCACGCCCAGGCCTTTCCAGCACGCCCCATTACCATCATTGCCGCGGGTGCTGCGGGAGGGCCGACCGACACCATCACCCGTATCGTCGCCGATAGTCTCGGCAAGCATATCGGCCAATCCGTGGTGGTGGAATCGATTGGCGGTTCCGTGGTGGGGCCGCAACGCCTCGCCCAGTCCCGCCCCGATGGCTATACGCTGATGATCAACAATATTGGCATGGCCGCGAGTGCGACCCTGTACCGCCGCTTGCCCTATCAGGTGCCGGGCAGCTTCGCCCCGCTCGGTATTGTCTCAGACGCCGCCATGACAGTGATCACCCGGCTCGATTTCCCGGCGACCAACCTGCGCGAATTGATGGCGGAAATGAATCGCAAGGGCGATGTGATCAATTTGGCGACCGCTGGGATTAGCTCCGCGGCCAATTTGTGCGGGCTATTGGTGCAACAGGCCGCCGGCGCCAAGGCAACCACAGTGGTTTTCCGCGGCACCGCGCCCGCCATTGCCGAACTCATGGCCGGGCGCATTGATATGCTGTGCGACCAGGCGACGAACACCGTGCCTTACATCCGCGACAATCGCGTGAAGGTTTTTGCCGTGAGCAGCACAGCCCGCCTTGCTGGCCTGCCGAGCGTTCCCACGACTACGGAGGCTGGATCGCCCAGCATTGCCATGTCCACCTGGCATGGGCTTTACGCCCCGGCGGGCACCCCTGAACCGATCCAGGAACATATCTCGGCGGCCTTGAGGCTGGCCTTGCGGGAAGAACGGCTCCGCCAGCGCTTTGCGGATCTTCTGACCGATGTGCCTTCGGATGAGCGCGCTTCCATCGCCTTCCATCGCCGCTTCGTGGCCGAGGAGGTGGATCGCTGGCGGCCCATCATTGAAGCCGCCGGCGCTTACGCGGATTGAGCGGGCAGGGGGCGTGATCCATTTATTTGGGTCCCATCCCGCCAGAACGCGCACCGAAATGGCGCAGCAGAGGTCTCCAGTTCAGCCGAAGATGAGACGCAGCAGCACCGGTGAAAAGGATCGAGGAGATAAGGTGCAGGTGGCACCAGACCTCATAATCAATGCCCAGGAAGCTGCCGGTCGCGGCCTCCGCCTGCGGCACGTCGTGCCAAGCGAAAAGGCCCAGCCCTGAAACCACCATGACCACGAGCCCGATCGCGAGGAAGATACCTGTCCAACGCCTGATGCTCGTGGGCCTTATGGCAGCGCCGTTCTGGCTCGGTTGACGCGCTGATGGCGTTTCCACGTCGACGCTCATACTACCACCGAGAATTCGAGCCCGTCGCCCAAAGGCAATTCCACAGATACGAAGCGTAGCGGATTTCCCCTCACATAATCCAGGTAGGGCTTGAGCGTTTTGCGGAAGCGCTTGATATCGTCACACAAGATGCCGGCGCCTGGTGTCAGCGCTGGTTCAAGCAAGCGCAATACCGGCAGATTGGCCTCTTTCCAGCCATCGAGAAAAAGCAAGTCTATCGGTTCCTTGATGTCATGTAATGTCTGCAGCGCATCGCCTTCACGCAGTTCAATCTCTCGGCTGAGGCCGGCTTCCGCCCAATTGGCCCTGGCGCTGGCGATCTTGCCTGGTTCCATTTCGGTGGTGATGACCTTCCCACCGCCATTATCGCGGACTGCAGCCGCCAGATACATGGCCGAAATACCGAAGGACGCGCCGAATTCCACGATGCGGCGAGCGCCACGCAGACGCGCGATTTGATACAATACGCGCCCCTGCGCCCGATCAATGGGAATATAGGCGTCCTTAAGATAGGGCTTGGCTGCTTCCATGAAGCCCTTGCCGCGCAGCATGCCGCCGATCACGCCTGGCAGGGCGCGGGCGAAGACAGCGCGGTCTTGGGCGGCGCGGCGGTGCAGCATTTCAATTGTGTCGGCGATACGTGGGTCTTCAAGGCTATTCATTGGTTTTTCCTTGCTAGAGCTACGATAACGCTATAATGTGAGCATTCGCTTGCATTCACAACTCGCATTCATCCATGATCAGGAAATCAGCCGCAAAGCCAAGAAAACAGCCACTACAGGGCCGTTCGCGGGAGACCTTTGGCGCCATTCTGGAAGCGACGGCTCGCATTCTGGAGGCTGAGGGGCTGGAGGCGGCGAATACCAATGCCATCGCCGCGCGCGCCGGCGTGAGCATCGGCTCGCTCTACCAATACTTCCCGGACAAGGCCGCGATCTTCGCCGAGCTTATCCGGCAGGCGGAGTCCGGGCTTGGCGATATGCTGGAGATACTGCTGGCGCAGACCGCGGGTCAGGCTTTGGAAGAACGTCTAAGGCTTCTGGTGAAAGCAGGTGTCGCGCAGCAGATGGAGAGGCCGCAACTGGGACGCATTCTGGATTATCTTGAAGCAGCCTCTCCGGCAGATCCTGTGCTGAAGGCAGCGGATGAACGGATCTTGCGGCTGATCATGAGGTTATTGCAGGAACATGCAGATAGCATTGCGCGCCCCGTGACGCCGGCTACTGCCTTGGACCTTCTCTCTATTGTCAAAGGCATGGTGGATGGCGCCAGCTTCGCGGGCGAGACCAAAGCTGCAGCACTTGAACGCCGCGTCATGCTCGCGGTCCTGGGTTATTTGAGGGAGGTGGAAGCATTTTAGTAGCGAAGCCGCGCGCGCCATCAAAGCCGCTGACACCAATACCCCCGAAGGAGGGTACGACCAGACCGTAAGGAAATGCGGTCCGGTCGCAGCAGCCAGCTCTATTCCGCAGCCGCCTTTTCTTCTTCTTCGGTGACATCACCGGAGAGCATCTTCTCAGACAGTACGACGGCCTGGCCACGAATGCGCTGTTCGATGGAAGCCGCCATATCCGGGTGTTCGCGCAGGAAGTTCTTGGCGTTTTCACGCCCCTGGCCGATGCGCTGACTATCGCAGGAGAACCAGGCACCGGATTTCTCAACGATATTGGCCTTCACGCCAAGATCAATCAATTCACCAAGCTTGCTGATGCCCTCACCATACATGATGTCGAATTCCACCTCTCGGAAGGGTGGAGCCATCTTGTTCTT
>CALRPR020000100.1:0-11957 GCA_943370125.1 Allobosea thiooxidans
GGCACCGGGCCTTTCAGAAGAAGATGCGCGCGATGCCCTGGCGCGGCTGGACCCGCTTTGGGAGGAGCTTTTCCCGGCCGAGCAGCAGCGCATCATACACGCCCTGGTGGACCGCGTGGTGGTTGGCCCGACCGGCGCTGACATCCGGCTGCGCGTGGAGGGGCTGGGCAGCCTGGCGCGCGACCTCGGGCGGGGAGCACGGGCGGCATGACCATGCCGGTGTCCCACTTCACCGTGCGCGTACCGCTGACCATCCGCCGCCGTCCTGGGCGCAAGACCCTGGTATCCTTGGGGTTTGGTGCCGAGGGCGGACGCATCGCGACCAAGGCCGACCCGGCGCTGGTGAAGGCGCTCGCACGCGCGTTCCGCTATCAGAAGCTGCTGGATGAAGGCCGATATGCCAGCATCAGCGAAATGGCCACGGCGGAGAAGATTGAGCGGGGGTATCTCGGCACCCTGCTGCGGCTGACGCTGCTGGCGCCGGACTTGGTCGAGGCGATCTTGAACGGGCGGCAGCCGGAAGGGGTAACGCTGCCCCGGCTGCTGGAGGGGGTGCCGGTAGGGTGGGGGGAGCAGCGGCTGGGCCGTGCTTCGGCTTCGGGCCGGATGGGCTATTGAAAATGCTGATCGGACTAAGTATCTTTCCTTACATCCTTACTAGAGGAATTCGACATGCTGGCTAAACTGACCTCGAAAAACCAGTTGACGCTGCCAAAAGCGGTGCTGTCGTCCTGTCAAGGTGCCGAGTATTTCGACGTTGTGGAAGATAACGGGCGCATTGTGCTGACACCTGTTCGGCTCAATCGGGCCGATGCTGTTCGTGCCAAGCTCGCTGATCTGGGCATCACCGAGAAGGACGTGACCGCAGCGGTGGCTTGGTCGCGCAAGACGGCACGCAAGGCCGGATGAAACCGCCCCGCATCGTTCTTGATACCAATGTTTTGTTGTCAGCGCTGCTGTTTCACGCAGGCGCTCTGTCTTGGTTGCGCCTTGCCTGGCAGTCGGAAGCCATTCATCCCCTGGCCAGTCACGATACGACGACGGAATTGATCCGGGTATTGTCATACCCAAAATTCAAATTGACCTCTGACGAGCGCGAGGACCTGCTGGGCGATTACCTGCTTTGGTGTGAAACCGTCACTGTGCCCAACAAGATCAAGCTTCCGGATTGCCGCGATCCTTTTGACCGTCCATTCTTGGCACTCGCCCTGACTGCCAAGGCGGACGTCTTGATCACCGGCGACAAGGACCTGCTGGCTCTTTCGCATTTATTCGCGGTACCAATCCTGACGCCGGCAGTATTTCGGGACCGAATGCAGCCAAAAGCGAAGAAATGAGGCGAGCAGGCGGCCGCAGAGGATATTTCGGCGGCCAGAGGGGATGACGTCGCCGCAGCTGCTGGAGGGGGTGCCGGCGGGGTGGGCACATCAGCGGGAACGTCTTTTGTCCGGCGCGCCGACACGGCTCAGCGAACGGGCGGTACGGACCGAGACGTGACGTCCAACGCTACCGCTTCGGCAGCCAGCGCTTGGCGATGCGGCAGGCAACCGTGAAGGCGGGATTGAACACATTGCCGACATCATAGCGGACGACCTGGCCCATCAGATGGCTGGCGGCGCGCGCATCCAAACCGAAGTCTTCGCCAAGCCAGCGCAACATCTCGGTCGTGGCGTGCTGCAGAGCCTGATCAAGCGGCCGCGCATTGCCAACGGTGAAGATATCGTCGGCCGTCTCGCCCCGCGGCCAGGTGATCTTCCGCTTCAACACGCGGAACGTGACCTCCATCTCAAAGGAAGTCTCAATGCCGGTGCCGACGATTTCGCCGTCGCCCTGGCAGGCATGCCCGTCGCCCAGATAAAACAGCGCACCGGGCACCGCGACGGGAAACCAAGCCGTCGTGCCGGGCGCGAATAGCCGGTAGTCCATGTTGCCGCCATTCTGCGCGCTGGTCGCGGTGGACAGCGCCTGGCCGCCAGCGGGCGCCACCCCGAAGCAGCCAATCATCGGCTGGATGGGCGGGGCGAAATCCTCGAGCCCCTTTACCTTGTCCTGCAGCCGTACCGTCCCGGCCTTGCGGTCAATATCCCAGACGACCCGCTGCTGCGGTGGCCGGTCGATGATGGCGGCTGGGTCCAGCACGGTCAGGGCGAGCGGCGAATAGGTCCAGCCGGTCGCTCGGCTCGGTGTCAGCCGATCAATCCGAACGGTCAGCGTATCCCCGGGCTCGGCGCCCTCAATGAAGAACGGACCCGTCATCGGATTTGGCCGGCTGGCGACCGTCACCTCCCGCGCATCCAGGCCGGATGCATCGATTGTGTCGGTCACCACGGTGTCGCCATCAGCAACGCGCAGGCAGGGTTCTGCGACGCCGATCGCGTTGAAGTATTGTGTCGGTTGAAAACGGTGCTTTGCCATGGGCTTCCTGGAATATCTCGCTGAGATGGGCCGCCTGGATCGCTCCAAGGCCTGCTTCACGCACGTTAGGAACGGGGGTGCGCGGCGGTCAAGGCGCAGCATAGGCGGGGGCTTGGCGCTGGTTACTATGCGAGCCGATCCGGCACTGGTGAAGGCGCCGGCGCGGGCGTTCCGGTAGCAAAATCTGCTGGATGATGGCCGCTATGCCAGCATCAGCGAAATGGCGCCTGCGGAGAAGATCGAGCGGGGGTATCTCGGCGCCCTGCTGCGGCTGACGCTGTTCGCGCCGCATTTGGTGGAGGCGATACTGAACGGGCGGCAGCCGGAGGGGATGCCGAGCGGGTGGTGGGAGCCAAGATTGGCCTCTGGTTAGGTTTTACCTGCTGCGATGGCGCCTGCCGCCAATTGATGCCACGCATCCTCAACGGGGGGGCTTGGGGGCCACGCTGACCAGGGACCATCCCTTGGCGGAGGTTATCACCGCTTTCGACCAGCAAAACCTTTTGCCCTATTTGAACCTTTTCACCTAATCTTCATTGACTCAGCGGCGTAGAAACCGTTAATAGCATGCTTGATGTTTCATATTTGAGACAAACAGGGGTCAGGTTAAGGTGCAGACGTCCGGGCGAGTCCGCTTCGGGGGCTGTTTGCTCGATGCTGTTCGGGGCGAGGTAATCGCCGCGGATGGGTCGCGGACGGTGCTCCGCGCCAAGACGCTGGCGCTGCTGAACCTGTTGCTGGAACATGCCGGACAATTGCTTTCGCAGGATGAAATCCTGGACCGTGTCTGGCCGGATGTGACGGTGGCCCCGGCATCGATCACGCAATGCATCAGTGAATTGCGCCAGGCGCTGGGCGCCGCCGATGCCGAGAAGCTGAAAACCATGCCTCGCCGCGGCTATGTGCTGGAAGCGGTGCCGGCGCTTGAGGCTGCGGGTTCTCAGGCGCTTACCGTGCCGGCAAGGCCAGCGATGGGGGCATTTGGCCCGGCCGCGCTGCCGCAGAACCAAGGGGGCGCGCCGGCCCAACCTTCCCGCCGGCTTGTCACCGTTGAAGGCGCGCCGGTGGTGGCTGTGCTGCCCTTTCGCGTGGCGGCCGCGCCTGGTGCTGACCTGATGGCGGAAGGCATTGTTGAGGATATTGTCCATATCCTGGCCGGCATGCGCGAACCGGCGGTGATTTCCACCAATTCCACACGGCGTTTTCGCAGCACGGATGATTTAGACTCGACGGAATTGGCCGCGCGGCTTGGCGCCAATTATCTGGTGACCGGCAATGTGCGCCGACGCGGAGAGACAACGCAGATAATCGTGGAATTGACTGAGGCATCACAAGGCGCCGTGATCTGGAGCCGGATGCTGGAGGTGCCGGACACGTCGCTTTTTGCAGCGCAGGCGGATATTGCGGCGAGTATCGCTAATACGCTGGTGCCTTGGCTCAATCAGGCGGAATTTCGCGCCACGCGCCGGCAGGTGCCTGAGGATTTGAGCGCCTATCATTTGCTGCTGCGCGCGCGTTCATTGATGTTTGAACCAGGGCTTGGCCCTTTCCAGCAGGCGGGGCTTTTGCTGGACCGCGCTGCAGAGCGCGACCCCGATTATGCGCCAATTTATGCGGCTATGATTGACTGGCGTTCTTACAGGATTTCCAGGGCTGGTCGGTAGACAGGGAAGCGGACACCCAGGCCATGGAGGAGGCCGCCCGCATAGCCCTGGCCCGCGACCCATTCCACGCCCGCGCCTTGGCAATGTTTGGCCATAACCGCACCATTGCCGGCCGCCACTACGATGAAGCACTTGATCTGCTGGACCGCGCAGTGGCAGCCGGCCCAAATGATGCGGAGGCACTGATTTGGACTGCGCCAACTCTTGCCTATGTCGGACGGGCAGAAGAAGCTATCGAGAGGGCGGAGCGAGCAATCAAGTTATCCCCACATGATCCGCATTTGTTTCGCTTCGAACATTTTCTGAGCCTTGCACATTATGCTGTTGGTGACCTAGAGAATGCGGCACGCATAGGTTTGGTGGCTGATCGTCGTAATCCAAATTATACATCGAATCTGAGAGTGACAGTGGCGGCATTGGCTGCATTGGGGCGCACTTCAGAGGCGGCACCTCTCGTTAATCGTCTAATGACGTTGCAGCCAACGCTTCGCGTCACAAAATCTCTTCAGACTAACGCTTTCCGCAGTGAGCAGATGCGTGAACGCCATGGACGTTGGCTACGTTTGGCCGGCGTACCAGATTGATTGTGCAACGCCAAAATAACATAAGGAGATAGGCAATGTCTGGGTTCCGGAACGGTGGCGACAATGGGGGAGACAATGGAGGAGATAACGGAGGGGACAATGGCGGCGATAACGGTGGCGACTTCGGACGTTTTGTCGCATCTCCCGGCCTCGCCCTAGGCGGGCTCCTTGGCGAAGAAGAACCCATCGCCAGCAATCCTTTCGAACCGCGAATCCCCGACGATTACGCCATTCTAGTGGATTTCGGGGAAACGAAATTCGATGACGCTTGGTGGGCGCCTGGACTGCGCGCTCAAGTATGTGAGACCTTATTGCTGCGCACAGATTGGGCGGCAGCTGTCTTCTTTCCGGGCGCGCCAGAATACATGAGCGATGATCCGAATGTCGCCGGGGATCGCTTGAAGGCACATCTTAATGAAATGCGCCAATTGGCGCTGCTGCGTGGTGCGCGACAAGCGGAAATCCTGCAACAGGCCAATAATCTGGCCGGGGTGTGGCGGCTATTCCTCGGCGCGCATGGGTCACGCAGGCCCGGCACGGCCGCGCTTGTGCATCTTTGCCTCAGCGTCGGCAGCACTGCCGGCATGTATTGGAAGCGGCGCATCAAGGCGCCGCGCCCGGCGCAGCTCTACCCCGCGCTGATGCCCATGGTGCCAACGCCACGGCACGCTTCCTTTCCAAGCAATCATTCGCTGCAAAGCCACTTAGTTGCTTATGTGATGGGCGCGATCCTGAAAGATCCCGCTACGGGTGCCGAGCACGGCATCGTAAAGCCGGCGCTTGCGCTGGCCGCACGTATCGCCCGCAATCGGGAAATTGCCGGCGTGCATTTCAAGGATGACTCCAAAGCTGGTGCAGACTATGCCAAGGCGCTGGCGGCCTTCTGGAATATGCAATTCTCCGCCCCGGCGCCCGCACCCCCGGCCACGCCGGAAGAACACATGCAGGCGGAACTGGCGGCGATGGTCAGCGATGTCAAAAAGGAATGGGCGCATACAAAAGCCTACCAAACGCCAGACGCATTCATGCCCTTCAGAAGCTTGCCGGACGTGATCGCGGACAAAATCAAGCCCTGATACGGGTGGCGATCAGGCGTGGTGCGGCAGGAAAGCCGTCTTTCGCACTGCGCCACGCAATTTCACCAGTACGCCATTGCCCGGTTCACAAGCCAGGCCACCCGTCCGGTTTGTGACCTTGTGGATGGACTACCGTTGGTAAGGAGAATGCCATGAATCTTGCTGTTTTGCTAAGGGAAGCAAATGTCCCACCAAACGTCATAGACAGCTTGTTGCGCCTTGGCCTGACAACGCCGGAGGTCTGCTACACGTTCCTTGTCAATAATCCACTGATGACTAGGCCGGATATTGCGACAATACTCGGGGTTGAAGGCTGGCTCTTCCCAGGCGGGGAAGCCGGTGCAGCAGGCATTCGCAAGGAAATCATCCGCGTGCTTGAAGCAAGTGGTACCTTGGCACCGAATTACCCGAATCTGAGAAATCGCCAAAGCGCGCGCGAGAATGATGCACCGCTCAGCGTGCCGCTGGAAGCGGGCCTGATACAAAGACAGCCCGATGAGCCCCCACGCGAAGTCAAGGCGTTGGATATCGTTTCAGAAGTTGACCAAAAAGCAGTGCAGGCCGAAATGGTGGATCGCGACCTGCCGGTAGCGGGTCTCGATCTACGCATGCGGCCCAGTCCGATCATCCCTTGGCCGGTACGTGACCAACGCCCAACGCCATCCTGCATGGCCTTTTCCATAGCCGCGGCGCTGGAACTCCATTTGGCACGGCAAACCCCAATTCCCCCGCCGGGCAAGCGGCACCCAGCGCCCCCGCGTCTTTCGGCTCGTTTTCTCTTTCGTGAAGCGCGCAAGCTTGTCTTGGGAAATCCTGTCAAGTTAGCCAGCCCCGCCTATAAGGGTGGCGGGCTGAAGCAGGAAGACGTGGCAGCAGTGCTTGCGGCGCAGGGTGTTCCTTTGGAAGCGCTCTACCGGGACAAATTTGAGAAGGCTGATTGGGCTGCGACGCTAGTGGATTTCAATAACTTGAATGAGCCACAAAGCGCGCTGGCCAAGGCAGATGCGCTGGCGGATGCCCTGACCAGAAAGCATGCCATGCAAATCGAAGATTTTCCCGATTATCGCAAACGAGTACCCGGGATGGCACGCAAGGTCTTCGATCACCTGCAACAGGGCCGACCGGTAGTTGTCAGCATTCCGGGCTTCAGTGAACCAAAGGACCCGAATGTGAAAGGCTCGGGCGAATCAGTCATCTGGCATGATGAACATTTTTGGGAGACGGGCATTCTTCCGCTGCCGCCGCCGCATTACATCGTGGGCAAGCCGGGTCACGCCGTTTGTGTCATGGGCTACCTGCCGATGACACATTTGCCGAAGGTCACGTTTCCAAACTACACGAATCTCTCTGGCTACTTCATGTTCCGCAATAGCTGGGGCGCGCAGTATTTCGCGCGTAATTCGCCCATCATGGATCCGGCGCTGAATGTTGATTTTGATTTCCCGCGCGGTTACGGGCTTATCCCTGCAACCCTGATGGAATACTTCGTCTGGGAATATGGGGTAATTCAGTAACCCCACTTCAACTCAACAGCATCGCAAGCCCGCTCAAAACCAACAGCAAATTGACCGAACGGCCAAACTGCCTTTCGGTCATGAAGCGAAACACTTCAAGCCCGCATAGCGTGCCAAGCACGGCGGGCAGCAGATAGGCGAAGCATGCGGCGCTTGGCAGCGCGGCGCGCCCGGTCACTTCCGAAAGCGCAGCAATCACGCCAAGGGCCGCGCATTGCATCGCCAGGATATAGGCTTGCAATACCGCGCGCTGGCGTTCCTTTTGCCAGGGCTTCAGCCCGCACCAAATGGCAATCATCGCGCCCGGAAAAGCGGCCAAGGCGCCGGTCAAGCCGCCTGAGGCGCCCACCAAAAGTTCAGCCCCCCAGCCAAAGGGCCGCCTGAGCGGCCGGGGCTGGCGCAGCAGGGCGAAAACACCATACGCCAGCAGCATCACGCCCAACACGCTGGCATGGGCCGACCCTTCGGGCAGCCTTAGCAAAAGCCAGACGCCGAATGGCAGGGCGCAAAGCCCGCCCAACAGCAGCGGTGCCAGGGAAGGGAAATCCAAATCGCGGCGCAACACAAATGTGCTCCAGCCATAAATCGCAATGCTGCAGAGCATCAGCGTCTGCACCATGGTCAGCGCATCAAGCCCCGCCAGCGCCAGGATCGGCACGCAAAGGGCTGAGAAGGCAAAGCCCACCACGGCCGATGCATAGGCCGCCAGGAAAACACCGATCAGCGCGGGCAAGGGCTGCGCTATGCCCGGCATATCCCCAATCAGCGCGGCATAGGGGGGGATGCAGGCCAGCCCCGCCAGGCTTGCCGCCAATACGCGCCAGCGCGCGGGGCGGCGGGTATCGCAGGGTTCCAGCCTCATGGCGCAGCCCGGCTGAAATGCTGGGCGAAGAAACCCGCGATCTCGGCAGCACTTTGCGCTGCCATGGCGGGCCAGGGGCGCACGGCAAGCCGCTCCGTACCGCCAGCAGCAGGCAGCAGCGCCGCCGACGCCTGGCCAAGGGCTGGGTAATCCCAAGCATAGCCAGCGCCAGGAATCTCGCGTTGCGTCGCCTCGGCGCCGCGGGCGCGCAGCCTTGCGGCCAGGCTGGCGCATGCCGGTGCGGGGTTGGCGGGATCTTCCGTGCCATGCAGCAGCAACACTGCCCCCGGCGCAGTCTGCGGCACAGGCAAAGAAGCGCAGCCAGGGTAGAGCAAGGCGCGCGCCTCGGCACCCGGCAGGCCCAGCGCCAGCCGCGCCCCCTGACCGAAGCCGAGCACGCCAAGCCTGGGTGCCTCAATGCGCGGGTCGCTGGCCAGCAGGGCCAATGCAGCGCGGGCGGCCTCGGCGCTCGCGTCGCGCAATTCCAGCACCGCAATGCCGGCACCCAGCAGGCTTTCCACATAGGGCACGGCGCGACCATCGGCGCCCAAAGCATCCGGCAGGATCAGCACAGCCGGCCAGGCTTTGCGGGTGGGCCCATCGGGCAGGCTGAATAGCGCTACCGCGCCCGCGAATTGCAGCGCGAAGGGCCGATCCGGCAGCGGCGGCAGGGGGAAGCTTGCCAGGGTCTCGGGCGCGCCATCCCTGGGCGCTTGCGCAGCGCCGAAAGAAGGCGCGGCCAGGGCAAGACAAAGCGCCAGGGCGCGCCAGGGTTTACGACTCATGGCGGCCTCCCCGATGCATGGCGATCACCGCGGATTTCCGGCGCAGCATGCGGATGGGTTCACGGTTTACGGGGCCCGATGCCTGCTCAGGCGGCTCGCCCGCCTTGGGGCGGGGGCCGGCCCTGCGCGGCTTGGGCCGGGCCAGGGCCAGCAGCAGCGTGCCCAGCATGCCAACCAACCCGCAAAGCGCGATCGGCAGATCATGCGCGCCAAGAGCGGAAACACTCACCCCCACCAGCGGCACGCCGACCAGCAGGGCAATGCCGCGGCTTGTGTAAAGCAGGCCAACAATGCCGCCGACAGAACGGCTGCCGAAGCTATCGGCGACAAAGGCGGGCAGCAGCGCCACAAAGCCACCCTGCAGCGCGCCATAGATCAGCGCGAAGCCCTGCAGGGAAGCAGCGTCATCGGCCAGCGCCCAGAGCATCATGGCGATGGAAACGCCAAGGCAGGAAAGCAGAAAGCCAAGCCGGCGCCCGAGTAAATCCGCCAGCGCCGCCAGGCAGAAGCGCCCGACAATGGTGCCAACCCCCATTAGCCCAAGCAGCGCCACCGCCTGTTGATGGGACAGGCCGCGCGCCTCGGCCGTGCCGACCAGCAGCATGAGCGGCGCGGCGGCAGGGATTGCGACCAGCAACGTGCCGGCATAGGCCAGCAGGAAGGCCCGGCTGCAAAGCACTTCCCCAAGCGCAGGCCCATCATCCTTGGGTGCGGCCTGTTTCGCGCGCAGCTTGCTGCCATCCGGCCCCATGCCATGGCTTTCCGGCCCCGCTTCCAGCAGCAGGGACCCGGCCAGGCCCACAATCGCGACCAGAACAGCGCAGCAGAGAAAAGCGAAGCGCCAGTCGCCGAAATCCGCCAGGATGAATTTCAGCAGCGGAATCAGCGCGGTGCCGACGCCGATGCCACTCAGCGCGATGCCGGAAGCAAGGCCACGATTGGCAAGGAACCAGCGCTGCACCGCCGCCACTGCCGGCACATAAGCCAGGCCGACGCCGATGCCGACCAAAAGCCCGTAGCTTGCGAAGAAGGTGGCGGCATCCTTCGCGGTGGCGGCAATGGCCAAGCCAAGCGCAATCAGGAGCGTGCCAAAAACGGCCAGCGGCCTTGGCCCGACGCGATCCGAAAGAGGGCCGCTGATGGCGCTGACAAAGAAGGTGGCGCTGCTGCTGAGCGCCAGCACCATGGCGGCATCGCCGCGCTCAAGCCCGAGGCTTGCAGCGATTTCCGGCGCGAAGGCAGAGCTGGAATAAATGGCGCCAAAGCCGACCAGCATGACCAGAAAGGCGCCCATCACGACCAGCCAGCCGCGATGGCGTTGCCAGGGGGAAAGCGGCGTGGCCATTACTCAGCCCCGCGGCAGCAGGATTTTTCGGGGAAAAGCCTGGACAGGTCGGCATCCGGCAGCGCACCAAATAGCGCCGCCAGCACGGCGATCAGCATGGCGCAGACAAAGATCGCTTCGACAACATGCGCCACCCACCAAAGCGCCGCACGCTCCGCCGCATTGCGCAGGCTTTCTTGCCAGGGGCGTAGTGTGGGGCTGTCGGTGCCGTGGCCTTGGCGGTTAGTCATCATCCGCCTCCGCCGGCTCGTGCACGCGGCAATCCACAATCAGTAGGGATTGGTCGCTGCGTAGCCCTGCGCGCAGCCAAGCTTCTGCAGCGGCGCAGGTTGGGTGGATCATGCGGCCCTGCTCACAGAACATTTCGAACGGACCGCAGACCATGAAGAACATGATGAAAAGCGCGCCAGTCATGGGGCGCTGCCCTGCGTGAAGCGGTGATGCGCGCGGGGGATCACGGCTTCACCGTGGCCATGCTGGCGATCCCCAGGTTTGGCACGACATTGCCAGGCATGAGGCCAAGCGCGCCAAGCAGCATCGGAAGTGCAATCACCGCAATCAGCATGGCCGCCACGGCGCGGATCAGCCCTTCGCGCTTTCTGACAAATCCGCGCATGGTGGGGCGCGCCATCAGTACTGCGCAGGCAAACCAAAACAGGGCGGCGGCGGCGGTGATGATAATAACGATGCCGATGGTTGAGCCACCATCCGCCACTGACGCGCGCCCGATCGGCACCAGGGCCGCGGCGAAATACGCGATGGTGATCGGGTTACTGGCGGCGGTGGAGAACCCGGCCAGGAATAGTGCCAGCCCCTGGCTGCTGCGGCGCGAGTTGGCCGCACCTTCCGTCTGCGCGAAGTTGCGCGTGCGGGAAACCGCCCAGGCGACGGTCAGCAGCATCAGCCCCGCCAAAAACTGCAGCGCGGGGGAGAGTGTTTCCACCTGCATCAATTCGCTGACGGCGAGCACGAAGCTCGCAAGACCGCCGGCGCCACAGGCGATGCCGGCAATCATGGGCAGGGCACTGGCCAGGCCTTCCAGCGCCGCAATGGTGCCAATGGCGACCATATTCGGCCCCGGTGAGGCCATGATGAGCAGATAGCCCAGCATGAAGGCGCCAAGTTCAGGTGGCATGGCGGGCGCCCCCGGTAGGCAGGGCGCGGTCGCCGATAGGTTTGATGCCCATGGCAACTTGCTGAGCAACCGAGGCTTCCGTTCCAGCCACGGTCGCTGAGCGCTGAAAAGACCGATGCTTTTTTGGCGAGATACGCATTTTTCACCCCACGCCAGGACGATCCCGACGCGGCGCAGACTGCCGCCAAGCCTGTCTTGCAGTCCTAAGAGCGATCTCAAGAAATACTCAAATAATTCTCAAATCGCGCTGAAGGCGTTGCGGCTGCTGAGCTTATCTGTGGTGCGCTGCCATTGTTTATGGGGATCAACAGCACGAATGGGGGCATTCAGCACATCAGCGGCGATCGCAGGCGTGCCCTTGCTGTGACATCCAACACGTCGCTGCCCGTGGTGCGGGGGAGGGGCGTCTATCCGGGCCAGGCGCCGGGCTATGAGGCTTCCTTCTAGTATGCGAAGTCGGCCCTCTGGGTGGACCAGCCCCCAATTCGACCGGACACCTGGCGCAACCGTGAGGGCCTAGGTGTAAGCCTAGGCATACGCCTATGTCGAAGCCTGTTGAGCGTGTTGAAATCATCAC